>NZ_CP045915.1:1272027-1590034 GCF_009650095.1 Gracilibacillus salitolerans
GGAAGTGAGTTGTTTTCGTATCCTTTAACCATTCTCCCTGAAACCCCTACGGTGGATGGCTATGCATACTCATGGTCTACCATGCAGTTTATTAAATACTTTATCAATACGTTGATCGTAGCAGTAATCACAACCTTATTAACCGTTATAGCAAGTGCCACTTGTGGTTTTGCCTTGGCTAAATACAACTATAAATGGTTAAATGTCTTTTTAATCTGTATGTTAGCGACAACTATGTTGCCTACAGAGGTCATTATGACTCCAACTTTCTCCGTGATTTTGGAGTTAGGGCTTTATGATAGTTTGTCAGGTTTAATCATTCCATCCATTAATACTGCAACAGGGATATTTATGTTCCGTCAGTATTTCATGACTGTACCTAATGATTTATTAGAATCTGCTAGAATTGATGGTGCGCATGAAGGGAAAATATTCTTCCAGTTGATGTTACCAATAGCTAAACCTGTAGTCATTACATTAGCGATCTTTTCTTTCCAATGGAGATGGAATGATTATATTTGGCCGTTAATTGTATTGAGTGATCCTAATAAATATACTGTTCAAATTGCATTACGCAGTCTTATTGGAGCAGATAATATAGACTGGGTGTTATTACTATCGTCTTCTATTATATCTCTAGTTCCAATGATCATTATTTTCATTGTATTCCAACGGTATATCATGGATACAGGTGCGACTTCAGGTTTGAAAGGATAGTATATTCAAATCTAGAAACTCGATTTAATAGCTATCCAAGAGGAGGTAAGAAGAATGAATTGGTATAACCAACTTGTTCATAAAAATGATGAAAACACTAAAATGTATATAAAACATCAAGTGAATGATAGAAATAGCAGATACTTCGGAGGAATTATAAATCTATCTACAGGTATACCAAGTCCTAGTCACACTGGTACTGGTAGTGTGATTGGGAGTTGGGTATGCTCGTATGTTAATAAAGATTCAGAATACTATCATCAAATGAAATTGAAAGAAAAGATTGAATATGCATTAGATTATATGTTAAACCAACAACACGAGGATGGAACGATATCACCGGGTTGGACAAATTATCATTCACCACCAGATACGGCTTTCATAATAACAGGATTTGCACAACTTTATTGGTTATTACAAAAAGATGGTGCTGAGGAGTTAAAGAAAAAGATCAAGTTATTTTTACAAAGAACCATTCCTGCTATGTTAACTGGAGGTTGTCATACCCCTAATCATCGTTGGGTTTTGGCTTCGGCCCTGTCAAACCTTTATACTATCTTTAATAAGCCAGAATTAAAACAAAGAGCAGAAGAATGGTTGCAAGAAGGAATGGATATAACAGAGGATGGTGAATGGACGGAAAGAAGTAATGGTATATATAACGCTGTCAGCAATATTTGTTTATATCATACGGCATCACTATTAGGTAAGCCTGAATTATTTAATTATATACGAAAAAATCTCGATATGATGAAGTTTCTTGTACATCCAAATGGGGAGGTTGTTACCGATTATTCGGGTAGACAAGATCTGGGAAACACGTTTGATTTGTCCCCATATCACTTAATATACCGATTAATGGCCTTTAAGGATGAAAACCCCCAATATATGGCGATGGCTGATTTAGCATTAGAAAATTTTAAGGACATAGGCCCTGTCAATAATCATATTATGCTTGGTTACCTAGCTTTTCCTTTTATTCAGGATGAGGGTATTGAAAGAGATGAACTACCAAAAGAATACGAACTATTTATTAACGAGAATTATAATGTGAAAGATAATTTGAACAAAATGGAAACAGTAGGTCATCACTCTAAAATAAAACATAGTAGCATGCATACTTCTTTTGGTGCACAAACTGTAAGATATCGTAAAAATGATATAAGTGCGACAATAATGGGGATGAATCCATCGTTTTTCTCTTTGCGTCACGGTAATATAAAACTGTTGGGTACTCAGATATATACTAGTTTTTCCCCAGGTGTAATCGAATTTGATTCAGTAGAGAGAATAGATGGTGGTTATCGCTTATCAACTGTATTAGAAAAAGGCTACACGGGACCTTTACCAATATCAAGTAGGAGCATGCGAAGTGATACAAGTGTATGGTATCTTCTTCCCCATCAATTAAGAGAGTCTACACATACGCAGACTCATCGAGTTTGGGTAGATATTAAGAGAGAAGAAAATGAATGGACCATTCAATTACAAACAGATGGCTTACGGGATGTGTTTATTCAAGCTGTTTTTATTTTTGATTCAAATATAAAAATTAAAGGAAACGGAATCGAAAAAATCGAAGAGAATAATTATTTTTGGAAAAATGATTCCTTAGTTATTCAAGATGAACACGATAAAATGACGCTATTAACTGGAGGATATGAACATTGGCAAAAATCTTTAGGAGATATAAGTGCAAGTAAAAATCTCCAAATCTATCGAGTAAATCTGGTTTCCCCAAGTAAGAAACAATTTAAACTGTTTTTATCTTAAGCTTTTACATAGAAACACCCAGAAAGAATGTGTTCTTATGTAATGTGCTGAATAAGGATCAATGTTTTTTTAGTGTAAGGTCGGCTAATCCCCTTAGTGAATTAAATAGACTATAATAATAATAAGAGGATAATTAGTTAATATAATAGCTAATATCCTCTTTTTTGTGCATACTAGAATGATATAATATACTTTTAAATTTTAGGAATTGAGAATGGTGTTCTTCTGATTACCTATTCTGTCAGCGAACCTTTTGTTGAAGAAAAAGCCGTTCTGTTTATACTAGAATCTAAATGGAATACTGATCATAAAATACTTTAAAAAGTGAGGGTATACGATGATTGCAAAGACTGAAGAGGATTTTAATGGATTAAAAGAAATTGGTGAAATTTGTGGTGCGATTCGAGATGAATTAGTTCATTGTACGAAACCTGGAATTACTACAAAAGAACTCGATGAAATGGCAGGAGAGATGTTTGAAAAAGCAGGAGCTGAATCTGCACCCAAAGGAGAATACGATTTTCCAGGGATTACGTGCATTAGTATAAATGAAGAAGTAGCGCACGGGATTCCGAGTAAACGGACCATTCAGGAAGGGGACCTTGTAAATATTGATGTTTCAGGTTCGAAAAACGGGTATTTTGCAGATACCGGAATTTCCTTTGTAGTTTCGAAGGGAGAGGAAATTTTACAGAAAATATGTGACGTTGCTAAAGAAGCATTCGACGCTGGACTTAAGAAGGCAAAACCAGGTTCGAAAAAAAGCGCGCTCGGAAAAGCTGTACACAATGTAGCAAAACAGCATGGCTTAACAGTCATAAAAAACCTTACTGGACACGGTGTTGGGCTCTCCATTCATGAAGCACCAGAACATATTTTCAATTACTACTCTCGCTGGGATGACGAAATTTTAAAAGATGGTATGGTAATTGCCTTTGAACCTTTTATCTCTACATTTGAAGAAGAAGTTTTCCAATCCGAAGATGGATGGACCTTCCTAACCGATGAAAGCTTTGTGGCTCAATACGAACATACGATTATTCTTACGAAGGAAGGGCCGATTATTACTACATTGTAAGAGCACTAATACCACAATAAGGCGCGACTGCCTTAGCAACACAAGTAGAAAATAATCAAATTTTTTATAAAACAATATGGATAAGCGGCTCCCCCAGAGGGATCGGTTATCTAGGTTCGATAGACCTCTCCTACTCAATTTGTCGGTTAATAAGGAGGTCTATTTTCGTTAGATCAGTGAGAATATCAAAGCGAGTAATGCAATCAAGAAGGTACCAAAAGTAAATAAGTACCATAAAACTCTCATACATACTCACCTTTAGAATTATCAAGACTTAAATTGTAAAAAGTCATAAAAAATAAAGGGTGATACATGCCTCGCGTTTTTTATCACTAATAAATCCAAATTAAACTATTTTCTAAAAAAACTCCAAAAAAATGATTGAAAAGTATACCGTCCGGATAGTATAGTAATATCACAAGTATAAAAAAAGAGGAGATCTCGAATGGGTAGAAATTCTAGAAAAGTGGAAATCCTTCATGCTGCATCGAAAGTCGTTGGCGAGAAAGGTATATTTAATTTAACACTTGAAGCTACAGCAAAGGAAGCAGGTATTAGTAAAGGTGGTTTGCTTTATCATTTCCCATCTAAAGAAGCACTTGTACAAGGGATGGTAGAACACTTAGCGAACGATTATCGAGAGAAAATAGCTAATAATGCAGAGGAAGATCCTGTAGATAAAGGAAAATGGGTGCGAGCATATGTTGATGTAACTTTTAATCAAGCATATCAAAACAAAGATATGCACTATGGGTTACTTGCAGCAAAGGCAGTAAGTTCTGATTCATTGGATCCTATTCGTGAACTTTATACAGAGTGGCAACATGAAATAGAACATGACGGAATAGATCCAATTAAAGCTACCATCATTCGTTTGGCTACCGATGGGATTTGGTTATCCGAGTTATTTGATATTTATCATATTGAACCAGAAAAGAAAGAAGCAGTATATAAAAAGCTCAAAGATTGGGCAAACGAACCAGATTAAATAGGAATATTTTGAACAAAACACCACTAATAGCTGGTGTTTTTATTTTTTTGCAATTTTTTGTCGAAAAACGGTAAACCACTGTTTTGACAGTCGTGAGCACTACCTTCTTATCCCCCAAAGTCTCCAATGAAATCCCTTTCCATTCTATCAAGGGTTGAAAATGAACCGTCCAGATGGTATAGTTTCTAACTGTGATAAAAAAACCGTCCGGATGGTATACAAATTATGAATGATTTATGAAATATAAAATGCAATCTAAACAAAGAAAGTGAGGCTATCTAATGAAGAACAAAGTATTACTAACAGCTGCAGTAACAGGTGCAGGTGATACAACAACAAAGAGCTCTTATGTTCCGGTAACACCGAAAGAAATTGCGGAAGCAGCGATCGAATCAGCAAAAGCTGGTGCAACTGTAGCACATGTGCATGCTCGTGATCCGAAAACAGGTGGTATTAGCCACAATGTCGATCATTACCGTGAAATTGTCGATCGGATTCGTGAATCGGAAACAGACGTGATTATCAATATTACTTCTGGAGGTGGCGGTGACTTCATTCCTAGTTTAGACACGCCTGCAGCTGGTGGAAATGGAACAGATATTCAAACACCGGCAGAACGTCATGAGCCCGTTGGTGAATTACTTCCAGAAATGTGTACACTCGACTGTGGTACCGTAAACTTCGGAGATATGATTTACATGAGTCCAACTGATTGGTTAAGAGAACAAGCGAAATTGATTCAACAAAGTGGAGTAAAACCAGAATTAGAATGTTTCGATACTGGACATCTTCGTTTTGCCAAACAACTCGTAAATGAAGGATTAATCGATGGCGATCCAATGTTCCAATTTTGTATGGGAATCCCATGGGGAATGGATGCAGATGTGGAGACAATGCTTTATATGAGAGATCGTCTTCCGGAGAATGCACATTGGTCAGCATTTGGTATTGGACGTATGCAGTTACCAATTCTTGCACAAACTGCTCAGTTAGGCGGAAATGTGCGTGTTGGTTTGGAAGATAACATATATCTATCCAAAGGTGTACTTGCTCGTAATGACCAACTTGTCGATAAAGCAGTTACCATGCTAAACAGCAATGATATCGAAATAATGACACCAGAAGAAGCCAGACTACAATTCGGATTACGAAATCCCCATGGAGGCGAGAAAGCATGAGTAATACAAATACAGTAGCTGTGATTGGTACAGGTGTAATAGGGAATGGTTGGATAGGAAGATTTTTAGCTCAAGGACAAGATGTTATCGCATTTGATCCTGCTGAAGGAGCGGAAGAGCGTACACGTAACGTGGTCGCACAAGTTTGGCCAGAACTAGAAAAGCTTGGTCTGGCAGAAGGCGCTTCTCAAGATCGTTTAACATTCGTTTCTACATTAGAGGAAGCTGTTCAATCCGCTGATTTTATTCAGGAAAATGTGCCAGAGCGTGAAGATATTAAGAAAAGTGTGTTAACTAGTATTGATCAACACGCGAAGCCTGATGCGATCGTTGGATCTAGTACATCCGGAATTACGGCAACTACATTACAAGAAGGCTTACAGCATCCTGGACGTGTGATTGTTGCGCATCCTTTTAACCCAGTATATATTTTACCGCTTGTTGAACTTGTTGGCGGGAGAGCAACGGATGACGTACAGATGGAAAGAGCAAAAGCATTCTATCAATCTATTCAAATGAAACCATTAGTGATTAAGAAAGAAATCGAAGGCCATGTAGCCGATCGTTTGATGGAAGCATTATGGCGTGAAGCACTTCACCTTGTTAATGATGGCATTGTCACGACAGAAGAAGCCGATGCTGCAATTATTTATGGTGCAGGACTTCGTTGGGCTCAAATGGGACCTTTCTTAACATTCCATTTAGCAGGTGGAGAACAAGGGATGCGCCATATGCTTGAACAATTTGGTCCAGCATTGAAAAAGCCATGGACAAAATTAGAAGCACCTGAGCTAACAAAGGATTTAAAAGAAAAAGTAATTGAAGGCTGTGAAAGCCATGCAGGTGATGTTCCAATTTCTGAATTAGAAGATAAGCGAAATGAATTTTTAGTAAAATTACTAGATTTAGTAGAAGATTATTGGCCTCAATCTAAAATTTAATTATCTGGAGGTTATGTAACTATGGCATTTCAATACCAAGATTATGTGCATCACAATTGGGTCGATTATAACGGCCATATGAATGACGCCGCCTATGCGAAAGTATTTAGTCTGGCTGTCGATGCCTTTATTGATGAGATCGGACTAGGTGCAGAAGCTCGCGAAGAGTACAGCTATACCATTTTTACATTAGAAACACATCTATGTTATTTGCAAGAAGCACATCAAGATCAACAGTTAACAGTGACCGTACAACTATTAGATATCGATGCCAAACGTTTACACGTTATTTTTACGATGAAAAATGCGAACGAAGACGTGCTTGCGACAAGTGAACAAATGTTAATGGGAATGAATACTGAACAAGAACGACCTGCCCCTTTTCCTGCATCGGTTGCTGATCAAGTAGAAGCAATCTGGAACGAAGATAAACTGCTAGAAGCACCGAAACAAGTAGGGAGAGCGATCGGAATTAAACGAAAATAGTAAGACGATAAGGATAGGAGAATGTTGATGAATAAGATTGAAGTGAATAATATAACGAAAATCTTTGGCTCTCATCCACAGCAAGGTCTCAAACGCTTGAAGAACGGAGAACAAAAAAGTGAAATCCTCGAAAAGACTGGAATGACAGTTGGTGTTAACCAAGCATCATTTGCAGTGAAATCTGGAGAAATCTTCGTTATTATGGGCCTTTCTGGAAGTGGTAAATCAACATTAATACGATTAGTAAATCGGTTGATTGAACCTACAGATGGAGAAGTTTTAATCGATGGAAAAGACATTACCAAAATGGATAAGAATACGTTAATTGATACAAGACGTAAAAAATTAGGGATGGTCTTCCAAAAGTTTGGTTTGTTACCTCATAAAACAATCTTGGCTAATGTCGCTTATGGCTTAGAACTCCAAGGTGTTAGTAAACAAGAGCGAGAGAAGAAAGCACTAGAAACGATTAAAGATGTTGGACTTAGTGGCTATGAGGATAGCTATCCCAGTCAATTAAGTGGTGGGATGCAGCAACGAGTTGGAATTGCTCGTGCCCTTGCTAATGATACTGACATCCTTTTAATGGATGAGGCGTTCAGTGCGTTAGACCCGATTATTCGAAAAGAAATGCAAGATGAACTATTAAAAATTCAAAATAAATTAGGAAAAACCGTATTATTCATTACCCACGATTTAGACGAGGCGTTAAAGCTTGGAGATCGTATTGCGATCATGAAAGACGGAAGAATCGTCCAGATTGGAACATCAGAAGAGATTTTAGAAAATCCAGCAAATGATTATGTATCCAACTTTGTGAAGGATGTCGACCGTTCCAAAGTATTAGAAGCGTCCCATGTGATGAAAAAGCCGGAAGTGTTATTAACGTATAAAGATGGGCCACGTGTAGCGGTAAGAAAGATGGAGGAAGCGGGCGTTTCCAGTATCTTCGTTACCGATAAGGAAAAGAATTTTCAAGGCTTGTTAACGATTGATGATGCGGTAAAAGCATATCAAAACAATATCCCAATGGAAGAAGTCCTGATTACGGATAACATTCATTCCACATCTCCTAATACACCGTTAAATGATTTAATTGGTATTGCGGCAGATGTTAAATATCCAATTGTCGTGGAGGAAGATGGAAAGCTATTAGGTATTGTATCTCGTGTTTCCATCCTTTCGGGATTAGTGCTTGGGAAAGAGAAAGATGAGGTGGAATCAACATGAATTATTTCTACTTTCCATTAGAAGATTGGACAAATGATTTTGTTAATAACTGGTTACTACCAGTTATGGGTGGTTTTTTTGATAGTATCAGTGTTCCACTTCGCTCTTTTATTGATGGGGTAACTAATCTAATTATTGCGATTCCTCCTGAGATTATCGCAGTTCTGTTGATACTATTAGCATGGAAGCTCGCAGGCAAAGGGACGGCATTGTTTACCTTAATCGGCTGCCTTTACATCGGTTCTGTTGATTTATGGGCAGAAACCATGCAAACTGTTGCCATTGTGATTGTTTCCACGATTATCGCGATTATTTTTGGTGTTCCGGTTGGGATTTTAAGTGCCAAAAGTAATCTGATAGATAAAATGGTTCGTCCGATATTGGACTTTATGCAAACATTACCTATTTTCGTCTATTTAATTCCATCGATTTTATTATTTGGACTTGGTGGTGTGCCCGCGGTAATCGCAACATTCGTTTTCGCGGCTCCACCGGCAGTAAGAATGACTCGATTAGGAATTATACAAGTACCAGCAGAAGTAGTAGAAGCATCAAAAGCATTTGGTTCCACTTCGAAACAGTTACTGTTCAAAGTGCAATTACCACTTGCGGTACCAACGATTATGGCTGGTATCAACCAAACGATTATGCTGGCGCTATCGATGGCAGTAGTTGCATCGATGATTGGTGCCCCAGGACTTGGTTCGATTGTATTATCAGGGATTTCAACGGTTAACGTTGGTCTTGGTTTAATTGGTGGTTTAGCCATTGTGGTGATCGCGATTATACTTGACCGAATCACACAAGGTATAGGAAATAAATTATAGAGGAGAGATAAGGATGAAAAAAGTAGTATTAACAATGATGACTGCCTTACTAGTCATGTTTATCGTGGGATGTTCCCAACAAAGTGATGAAGCAAACGGAGACGAGGCAGGTGCAGAAGAGAAACAAACCATTACACTAGGTGTAACCCCATGGACAAGTACGGTACCACCTACTGAAATTGCCCAAATTATTTTGGAAGATATGGGTTATAACGTAGAACAAACACAAGCAGATGCGGGTAGTACGTATATCGGTCTATCTCGTGGCGATATCGATGTATTTATGGATGGCTGGTTCCCAGTACATGACGTATACATTGAAAAATATAGTGACACTATTGAAGAAACAGCAGTTAGCTATCCTGAAGCAGATTCTGGGTTAGTAGTGCCAACTTATATGGAAGATGTCAATTCAATCGAAGACCTAAAAGGCATCGAAGCTAATTTAAGTAATGAAATTTATGGTATTGAAGAAGGGGCAAGTATCACAGGAGAGATCGACGGATTAATCGAGAGTTATGAGCTTGATGTGACACAAGTTAATTCTTCTGAGGGTGGAATGATTGCCCAAGCAATGCGTAAAATGGAAAGTGAAGAACCAGTTGTTTTCTATGGCTGGAGACCACACACGATGTTTAACAAATTTGATATTAAAGTTTTAGAAGACCCTAAAGGTATTTTTGAAACAGCATCTGTTAAAGTAATTACCAATAATGAAATACAAGAAACTGCTCCAGATGCCTATGCATTCTTAAGCAATTGGAGTATCTCTATTGACGATGTGGAAGAAATGATTGTCAAAATTGAAGAAGAAGAAATTCCTGCAGAAGAAGTAGCACAAGAGTGGATTGACAACAATCAAGATAAAGTAGATGAAATGCTAGGTGAATAAGGTAAATAAGTGTCTGTGTTGACTGAGTCAGCACAGACCTTGTTGTACATTAGAAAAGTACAAAATTTTAGCAGAGGAGTAATTCGACGTAGTGAAAATTTTGAATGTACAAAGTATAAGTAAAACTACGGCTTTCGCCAGCACTTGGCGATAAGCCGAGTTTTTCTAATATTTACAGTTATTTAGCTCGAAAGGAAGGTCTATATGACAAAAATCAATCAAGTAATTGTTGATAGGGAAGTGCCTTGTACTTTACGAGATGGTGTTACATTATATGCTAATATCTATCGTCCACAAGCAAGAGGGAGTTATCCGGTTTTACTTACCCGTTTGCCTTATAATAAAAATCTTCCAAACTATTCTCATAGATGGATCGATCCAATTCGCACGGTGATGCAAGGCTATATAGTGATTATTCAAGATGTTCGTGGTCGCTATGCATCGGAAGGAGAATTCGAACCTTTTGTCCAAGAAGCAAAAGATGGCTATGACACTGTTGAATGGACTGCGAGCTTGCCATATTCGAGTGGCAAAGTGGGTATGTTTGGCTTATCTTATTATGCATTCACTCAATTATATGCATTAGTAGAACAGCCACCTTCGCTAAAAGCAATATTTCCAGCAATGACTGGAAACATTTTTAAGGAACCATTTGGGGGAGACGGCGTACTTGCATTGGCTTCTTCTGAAACATGGATGCTTGACTCTGTAGCACCAGATTATTTAAAAAGAAAGTTAAGTCCAGAAGAATATACCAAAGCGATCAAGGAGCTTACTAAAGACCTTGATAAGATTGAAGAATGGCACAAATACACACCAGTAAAAGACTTACCGCCTGTGATGAAACATCCGGTATTGCACGACATCTATCGCAATTATATGGAGCAAGAATATAACCAAAAAGCATTAGCACATACAGATGGTAAGAACTATGCTGATTATATGAATATACCAGCCTATCATCTTGCAGGCTGGTATGATAATTTCCTAAGTCAGACAGTAATGAATTATGAACAGATGAGCGCCGACAATCCTAATCAACAGTTAATCGTTGGACCATGGGGACATGGTATGGTTGGTTCTGAGTTAGGTGAGCGTTCCTTTGGGGTAAATAGTTCTGCTCACTCGATTGATGGTGAAGAGGATCTAACATCCCTCCACATTAAATGGTTCAATCGTTGGCTGAAAGAAGATCACGATACACGTAAAGCTGATGAAGATCCTGTCAAAATTTTTGTAATGGGGATTAATGAATGGCGGACTGAAAAAGAGTGGCCATTACAACGAACGATATATACAAACTACTATTTTCATAGTGATGGACAAGCAAATAGTCAGACTGGAACTTTAAACACAATCGTCCCTGCAAATGAACCAAACGATCACTATATTCACGATCCAGTAAATCCGGTACCTACTCATGGTGGGGGAACCTTATTTTATAATGGTAGAAACGCTGGGCCACGTGATCAACGAGTAATAGAGCAACGAGAAGATGTACTCGTCTATACGTCACATCCATTGGAAGAATCTATAGAAGTAACGGGTTCAGCAAAAGTGGTGTTATGGGCTTCTACTGATGCTGTTGATACAGATTTCACTGCAAAATTGGTCGATGTTTTCCCTGATAGGACGGCTTATAATCTAGCAGACGGTGTTGTTCGAGCCAAATATCACAATGGGAAAAGTAAAGCTGATGAAGTGGATTGCTATGAAATAGAATTATCTCCGACAAGTAATGTATTTTTGCCAGGTCATTCGATCAGAATTGATATTGCATCCAGTGATTTTCCACGCTATGATGTGAATCCAGGTACAGGTGAAACAACTTTAGATACCGTAGATATGGTGAAGGCAAAACAAAAAGTGTTTCATCAAGCAGCATATCCATCACATGTTGTGTTGCCGATTATACCTGATTGATTTGGAAAGATATTTTGACCAAAACTTTATGTCATCTTCATCTCCATCTATTAAACTAACAATGAATAAATGATTAGGAGAGAGAATAGAGGAGAATAATCGTAAAGTATTCCTTTTGGCTTTTAGTTGCTATTGTAATATTTTTAACTTTCAAGGAATTAATCATTAGTAAGAAAGATTTGGGAGCGAAAGGTAGTGAAGAAGTATCTCCACAAATGGTGGAGAAGCAAAACGGCGAAACTATTAAGGAAGTGATTGATCCGGGGCATGTTAGCTTTGAAGGTGAAGCATTATCTTATCTTAGATGGAATCAATATGTTATCGTATCCTTCTAGGACTTTTATTTTAATAATGAATCTAGAAAAGAGGAACATCATTGAACAAAGGATTATTTGCTGTATTAATCGTTATAACTACAAGTTTAATGGGATCATCGTTTGCGATTGGCAAGATCGGATTAAATTATATATCACCTTTACTGTTAGTTGGGATACGTTTTACATTGGCAGGTATATTGATGGGAATAATGGTTCGTATATTCAAGCGAGATCACCCGAACACTTTAAGAGAATGGGGTCAAATTATGCTGGTTGGCTTGTTCCAAACAGCAGGGGTGATGGGCTTTATCTTTATAAGTATGAGAACAATAACGGCTGGTGAATCGTCGATTTTAACCTTCACCAATCCATTACTTGTTGTTATTTTCGGAACATTATTCTTAGGGACGAAATATCGTTGGACTCAATGGTTAGGTGTAATCGCTGGATTCTTAGGTGTATTTATTACGCTAGGTGCTGATTTAGATGTGCAACAAATTGGTACTGTTCTTGGTTTCCTAAGTGCGGTTTCCTGGGCGATTGCAACATTGTTGATGAATAGATGGGGAAAAAGACTTGATGTATGGGTAGTAACTGCCTACCAAATGCTTGCTGGTGGAGTTTTGTTATTATTGGCGAGTGCCTTTTTTGAACAAGTGGAAATGGTCATTACACCAAGCTCAGTATTCATCGTTTTATGGTTAGCTGTCATGGCATCGATTGTGCAGTTTGCAGTCTGGTTTTTCCTATTGCAGAATGAGAATCCGGGTAAGGTAAGTTCGTTTTTATTTTTAGCTCCGCTATTCGGTGTACTATTTGGTTGGCTTTTATTGGATGAACAATTGCATATCTCCACATTAATAGGTGGATCCATTATATTAGTTGGTATTTATCTTGTGAATAGACCACAAAGTACATCTTAACTCTCATTAGTTTATGTAATTTTATCTTTCAAGTTTTTTAGTAGAATGAAAATCTCTAAACGGCCTTAATTCTATAAATACAAGATTAAGGCCGTTTTTCTCCTTCTTTTCTCGAATATGATTATTACTATAAAGTTAATCCTAAATTTTAGCACACTGTTGTCATTGCCGTTTTGTAATTTACCCACATACTTACTCTTGATATAGTTTCTACACATGATAATCCCCAAAGTCAGATGCAATATTTTCTTTTATTTGTTAAAAAAATCCTAGTAATCTGGCATTAATAATTTAGTGAATCAATCAAAATAATTGTATTTGTGCTAAAAGCCTTGGTTATATGGCCATAATCATTTCTTCATTTCATAATCAACAGTTCTTATATTTAAAGAATGCTATATCTTTTTTCCCATTTCTAACATATTGATTATATGTTTTTGGAAATTACCTTTCTATAATGGAGATTAACCAATTCTACCAATATGGAAGGTTGATAGAATAAAAGGCAGCAGGTCTTTGCACTATTTAGGTAGAAATTTTCAAATGTTTTAAAATGAAAGGGTTTCCATTGTGGTAGGAGCCAAATCTCTTTTTACTTACTTTAAGGAGGTGATATTGGCAAAAAAAATGCTGTATTAGAAGTAACGATTTACATCAAGAGGATACATAATAAGTTTGTAAAAATTTTTGGAAGAAGCGAGGAGGAAAGGAATGAAAAGCGTCTTAAAGATTTTTTTAAGTTTAATTTTATTGCTCTCATTTATGCAGAATGATGTTCTTTCAATAGTAACAGCTGCAGAATCTACAGAAAACTTACCCTCTGAACCAATAGCATTAACGGCTGAACCACATGACAGTCAGCAGGTTGAGTTAAGTTGGATTCCTGGTGTAGGGAAACATATATTGTATGTTGGTACAGGAAATCTAGCTGATGAAATGACAATGGACCATTTTGAATCACTTGGGTTCTCGATCACTTTCATGGAAGATAAAGAAGTAAGTGGAGAAGATGCGAATTCCTATGATTTGGTATTTGTTGGCGAATCATCCAACTCATCAAATATAGGGGATAAATTTATCAATTCTTCTATTCCTGTTGTTTACGCAGAACCATTTGCACTTGATGACGTCTACCTGTCTGAATCCACTTCTGGATCATTTGGAAGCTATGAAGATCAAGACTCACTTCAAATCCAAGAAAGTAATCATCCTTTAGCTGCTGGATTAAGTGGTACCGTCAAAGTATACGATAAGGCTGGCAAAATCAATTATGGTGCCCCTGGTGAAGAGGCAATCACCATTGCCACTGCAGCTGATGATGATAGTAAAGCAACGATCTTCGGATATGAAAAAGGTGCAGAAAATGTAAATGGAGATCCGGTCTCTGCTCGTCAAGTAGCCACGTTTTTATTCGCTGGCCAGGAAGAATATATGACGGAAGAAGGCTGGAAGTTACTAGACCAATCCGTTATGTGGGCGTTAGGTATGGAGAATATTGATCATAATGAAACCTATACGATAAAACGGAGCACAGAAGACGGAGGACCTTATGAAGTTGTCGCAACAGATATAACAGGAACCAGTTATATCGATAGTGGATTAACGAATTATTCGACGTATTATTATGTTATTTCTGCTGTGAATGCTGAAGGTGAAAGTAAAGATTCAGAACAAGTTAGTGTCACACCAATTGAAATTCCTGATCCGCCATCAGCACCAACAGATTTGACAGCTGTTGAGAGGAATAGTCAGGTTGATTTAAGTTGGAATGCTGGTGACAGAAAACAGATTTTATTTGTTGGGACAGGTATTCCAGCTGATGACAAAACAATCGATCACTTAGAGTCACTTGGTTTCGCCGTGTCATTTATCAAAGATAATGAAGTAAGTGGAGAAGACGCGGTTTCCTATGACTTAGTGTTTGTTGGTGAATCCTCAGGGTCTGCCTATATTGGCAAAAAGTTCATGGATTCACCAGTACCTGTTGTATATGCAGAACCTTATGCACTGGATGATGTTCATTTAAGTCAAGCAGATTCTGGATTGTTCGGAAGCTATGAGAATCAGGATTCTATTTCTATTGATGATAGCGATCATCCATTAGCTGCAGGATTAAGTGATACGATTAAAGTGTATAATCAAGCTGGAAATGTCAATTTTGGTACACCTGGTGAAGAGGCAATTACCATTGCTACCACAGCAGATGATGATAGCAAAGCAACCATTTTTGCTTATGAAAAAGGAGCCGAAAATGTAAATGGAGATCCGGTCCCTGCTCGTCAAGTAGCAACGTTTTTATTTGCAGGACAAGAAGAAGTGATGACAGAAGAAGGTTGGAAGCTAATTGATGCCTCCGTAAAATGGGCGCTTGGCATCGAAGATAAGTACACTTCTAAAGAAACCTATAATGTAAAACGTAGTACAACAAAAGAAGGTCCTTATGAGACAATTGCTGAAAATATCGAGAAAACGACATTCCGTGATACGGGATTGGAAAATGGCACGAATTATTATTATGTTGTCTCAGCGGAAAACATTGGTGGAGAAGGTAATCCTTCAGATGAAGTAAGTGCTTTACCTGTAGCTCCATTACAACCTCCAACTGGTTTATCCTCAAATAATGGTAATGAAGAGGTAACAATTAGTTGGGAACCAATCGATGGGGCAAACTCGTACCAGGTCCTCCGTAGTAAAGAAAAGGGCTTGAGTTATGAGGTGGTTGAAAGTTCAGTAACGGAAACGGAATATACGGATACAGGCTTAACAAATGGCGATAGGTATTATTATGTTGTATCTGCTAAGAGCGATGCATCCCAAAGTGTTAACTCTGCCCCTGTAAGCGCGGTAGCTGTTCCGGAAAATGGAGTACCTGCGATTCCAACAGGATTAGAAACATCTGCTGGTGATGGACAGGTAGTCTTAACATGGCCTTCTGTTAGTGGAGCTGACAGCTATAACATTAAGCGTGGTTCATTTGAAAGTGGTGAATATGAAGTCATTGCTTCGGAAGTGCCTCTTACAAGTTATCAAGATGCAGGGGTAACGAATGGTGAAACCTATGATTATGTTGTTTCCGTTGTAAATGAGAATGGTGAAAGCTTTGATTCTGAACCATTAGCTGTTACACCTGCTAAAGTGACAGTTGTAGCAAAAGAAGGTGGAGACTTTAAAACGGTGCAAGAAGCGATTGATGCCGCACCAGATAATAGTTCTAAACGTCACGTCATCTACATTAAAGATGGGGAGTATCGCGAGAAACTGACGGTACCTGAGAGCAAAACAAACCTTAGTTTTGTAGGAGAAAGTAAAGAAGGCACTGTCCTTGTATATGATGATAATGCCAACACAATCGGACCTGATGGCAATCCATTAGGCACTTCACAAAGTTCAAGCATGTTTATCTATGCTGATGATTTTATTGCAAAAAATTTAACTATTGAAAATGATTCTGGTCAAGGGACAGGGCAAGCTGTAGCTGCTTATGTTGCAGGAAATCATGCATATTTTGAGAACGTTATGTTTTTAGGTTATCAGGATACTTTATATACTCACTCTGGAAGTCAGTATTATAAAGATTGCTATATTGAAGGTGATGTTGATTTCATCTTTGGTAGCGCGACAGCGGTTTTTGATAATTGCCAAATCCACAGCAATCGTGATGGAAGTATGTTAACAGCTGCGAGCACTCCACAAGAGAATCCGTTTGGCTATGTTTTCCTAAATTCTGAAATCACCTCTGATGAAGGAATAGAAGATGTACGATTTGGTAGACCTTGGCGTCCATATGCGGCTGTTTCCTTTATCAATACAGAAATGGATGATTCCATTGCTCCTGATGGTTGGGATAACTGGGGAGAACAGGCAAACGAGGAAACGGCAAGATATTCAGAATACAATAGTACAGGTCCAGGGGCCAATCCAAAAATGCGTGATTCTTGGACAAAGCAATTAACGCCGGAAGAAGCGAATCAATACACTGTTCAAAATGTGTTAAAAGGTTCTGATGGTTGGGATCCAACCAGAGTGGGGATCATTCCGTTTTCAGCAGTATCAGCACCGGTGATTTCGCTTGATCAGCAAGACGCAATTGTAAATAAATTAAGCTTTACTATTTCAGGTAAAGTAGATAAAGAAGCTACGGTTTATGTAAATGAAAAGGAAATAGCGGTAGGTGAAGACTTAAGTTTCAGCGTAACAGTTGAACTAGAATCAGGACTAAATACATTTACTGTAGAGGCAGTTGATTCAGATGGTAATCAGGCGGTACCTACTATCTTAAAAGTTGATTACGATCACGAGAAACCAGTTGTAACGGTAGATGATCTTGAAGGAGAGGAAGAAGGGAATCACTATAATGTAATGTATAATCCTTTCCCGATTTCAGGCAAGCTTAATGAAGCGGGAAGTGTAAAGATCAATGGTGAGGAAGTAACATTATCGGATGATTTTGCATTTAGCTCAGAGATAAACCTTGAACCTGGATTAAATGAAGTAATCATTACGGCTGTAGATCGTGCTGGAAATGAATCTGAACCTGTAACGTTTAATCTTGTTCCAAAAGGGAGTTCAGTGCCGGACGGTCCAATACAAATTTTACAAAGTGAAGTTACAAGCTCTAATACGGTGGAAGTTACATTTAATAGTAAGCTTGAACACTTCGATGCTAGTGATATTGAATTGCAGTCGGCAACGAACGATTGGGCAGATCTTAACCCTGGTCTCCAACCAAACGTAGCAGTAGAAAGTATCTCAACAAGAGTTAACAAAGAAAAACAAACAGTAGCGGTTATAGAAACGAAGGAGTCATTTAATGAGGATGGAACGATAAATAAACCAATAAAAGTAGATCCACATAACATTCCATTTCTAAATGCTCCCTATTATAGCGGTGATAGAGCTAATGATATAAAACAAGCAGATGCACTATTATCTTGGCAAATGGACCATGGCGGATGGTATAAAAACATGGAAGATAAATATAATCGTCCATGGGATGGTACAGAACCTAAATCCGAAATGTACACTCCTGAACACGGTGAACTAGGGGTTATTGATAATAATGCGACGACAAACGAAATTCTCTTTTTAGCTCTCATGTATAACGAAACTGGTGATACTCGCTATAAAGAATCTGTTTTGAAAGGCATGAACTATTTACTTGAAGCTCAATATGATACTGGTGGCTGGCCACAAGTATACCCTGCAAGAGGCAACTATTCGGATTATGCGACGTTTAACGATAATGCGATGATTCGCGTTATGAATGTATTAACCATGGTGTCACAAAAGAAGTATCCATTTAATACAGATATCGTTACAGAAGAACTTTCAGAACAGATAGACGCGTCACTCAATCTTGGTTTAGATTATATTCTAAATTCCCAAATTACAGTAAGCGGTGAATTAACGGCATGGTGTGCACAACATGATCCTGTTACGTACGAACCGAAGGAAGCTCGTTCATATGAACATCCATCTATTTCAGGTTCAGAGTCAGTAGGAATCGTGCAGTATCTCATGTCATTGCCTAATCCTTCAGATGAAGTTCAGGCCGCAATTGATGGTGCCTTAACCTGGTTTGAAGAGGCCAAAGTTGAAGGGGTAAAATACGTATCAGCTGATCCAGAAGGTCAATATTTTTACCCTGATTCAACAACCAATACTTGGTACCGGTTCTATGAAATTGGCACCAATCAACCCATTTTTTCGGGAAGAGATGGTGTTATCAAGCATACGATTCAAGAAATTGAGCAAGAACGAAGAGATGGTTACCGCTGGGCAGGAGATTGGCCGCAAAAATTACTAGACATAGCGAATTCAACAGGATATTACGAAAACCGAGTCTATGTAAAAGTAGTTGGTGAAAACTCGCAAAATGCTGTAGGTGAAACATTGGAAAAAGGAAGCTTGCACAGAGTTGAAGCTGCTAATTCGTCAAAATAAGGACAAAGATTTATTGCCCGGGTAATTTTTTATCTAGCTCATGAATAGCCTTAGCCCATAGCGGGCTAAGGCTATATTTATCAGCAAAACGCGGAAGGGTGAACTAGAATGATAGTATTACGATGGCATTTTGACGAAAGAGTTAATGAAATAATTAGTGAATGAGCAACCGTTATGGTAAAATTTAAAAGGAATTAATTGGATCAATTAACGAATTCAAGTATACTTTTTGTGTATTCAATGTATAATCAATGAACTTTAAAATAACATATTTAATGGTAAATAACATTGACTATTAGTTCATTCGTGAAACTTTTATGAAATAACATCCGTAAACATATTAATACAAGAAAATAGTGTTAATTTGAAATTTAATTTTAAAAAAAGGAGGAAATACATATGAACCAAAAACGCTGGATTGCTTTGGGTGTTGCTGCGGGGCTATTTTTGGCTTCAATAGGCTTTCAGTTTTTCTCAAGCATGGCAACTGCTGATTTTGAAAACATGCTTAATTTCCAAGATCCGGACGATAACTTCGGTGAAAAGGTGATTGAGAAGGGCTCAGGCACCAATAAAATTGCGGTGCTTCACTTAGATGGAGTTATTCAAGACACGACGCCAAGCACGTTAATTAATACCAATTCCTATAACCATGAACGCTTTTTAGATATGCTCGACAAAGCTGGTGAAGATAATCGTGTGGATGGCATTATCTTACGTGTGAATACACCAGGTGGTGGTGTCGTGGAAAGTGCAGAAATTCATGATAAGATCCTGGAAATTCAAGAGCAATATGAAAAACCAATCTATGTATCAATGGGCAATACCGCTGCATCAGGGGGTTATTATATTGCTGCCCCAGCTGATAAAATTGTTGCACATAATGCGACACTTACTGGTTCGATCGGTGTCATTATGGAAAGTTTTAATTTTGCTGAGTTTGCCGATGAATATGGTATTGATTTTAATACGATCAAGAGTGGTGAATATAAGGATATCATGTCGATGTCTCGTGAAATGACAGATGATGAACGAGAGATATTACAAACCATGATCGATGATATGTATGCTGAGTTTGTTCAAGTCATTGTGAATGGTAGAGACATGTCCGAGGACCGTGTCCGCGAATTAGGGGATGGTCGAGTATATACAGGAGCACAAGCACAAGAAGTTGACCTCGTTGATGAACTTGGTTCGTTAGATGATACGATAGAAATCATGCGGGAAGATCATGAGCTGGCAAATGCTCAAGTGATTGAATACGAGCCTGGCTTTAATTTTAATCAATGGTTTGGTGGTACTATTCAAAGTATGTTTGGATCAGAATCTGATTTAATTGGTATTAAAGATTTACTGCGAGAAAATAATGCGCCACGTGCCATGTATCTTTATTCACAATAAGGAGGTGTCAGAATGACTGAAGAACAAATGAACTATCCTACTACGCAATCAACGAAATTTCGATATGCAGGATTTTGGATGCGATTCTGGGCATACCTAGTTGATTTAATTATTGTTTTCAGTATCAACGGCATCTTACTTGTGCCATTTAAATTTTTCAACGATGGTTTCACTATGGATATCGGATTTTGGACCGTTACAGGGATTATAAGCTCGATTGTTTTTTATCTCTATTTTTTGTTGATGACAAGGTTCTATAACCAGACATTAGGTAAAATGATTTTTGGTTTAAGAGTCATTCGCGAGGATAGTCAATCGCTCAGCTGGAGTGATTTAATCTTTCGGGAGATAATCGGAAGGTTCATTCACCGCGTGTTTTTTATCACCGTCTTTTTGTACCTATTTGTCGCATTCGGTGCACAGAAGCAAGGCATTCATGACATGATTGGAAATACACGGGTTGTGTTTGAGGAATAAGGTGTTAAATCAAAAATTTAAGTAACATACCGTCATTTGTATGAGACTTGAACATTTCGTTAATCTTAATGATGTGAAATTATACAATGAGCAAAAATGGTATCGGAAACTTCTGATGGTCGGCTAAATAACATCAGTAAGAGGTCGGTAAAAGAGATAAAAAAGCACTGTCGCTACGAGGATTGTGGCTCGACAGTGCTTTTTATTGAAATTTGATTACCGTATAATTTTTTTAGTCCAACATTTGTGGAAATAACCATGAAAAAAGCAGTTAAACTCCCCAAAAATATAATACCGAATCCTGTTTGAATTAATAATAAAGCTATGGAGAATATTGGTATAGTAATTGATATAATCGAACGAATTGGTTGTTTCATAATTATAATGATAGAAAGAATAAGTATCTTATAATACTTCAATTGGAATTTTATTGATAAAGGTATGGCATAAAAAGTTATCGTTAAAAATAAAATTGCTAAGGTTAATAATGCATAACTAACTACTACTAAATTTTCATTTCCTGTACTCCTCAAAATAAAGAAATCAATGATAAAAACTCCAATAATGACCAAATGTAAAAAGCCATTAATATAACTTTTCCAGAAATATTTCTTGAATTCTGTTACAAATTCAGGAAATGTTGAAAAGTTATCAGTTTCATTTCTCCATTTATCGATTATCGAAACCATTGCATAAAAACTAGGAATAGCTGTAATAATCGGTATTGAAAATAATAACCAAAGAAAGTTTACACAGACTAATCGAAAAAGCCACTCCATAATGGAATATAACTTAGTATCCATAGGTCAAAGTCCTTTCTTTTTAGGATGGGATGTTTTCTTCTGCTACACTTACTACAATTACTTCGACACCTTTGTATCGAATCTCTTCTAGATTGTGTGTAGGTACTAAATCACTTGTGATAATAATATCTACATCATTGAAATCACAAAACGAAGTTAATCCCACACTCGAAAATTTACTGTGATCAGCCAGAACTACTATTTTTTCTCCAGCAAAAACCATAGCTTTTTTCATTTCTGCTTCATATAAATCCGAACTAGTAATACCTTGTCGTAATGAAATTCCAGATGTACCAAGAAAGACATAATTTGCATTATACTTTTTTAATTCTTCTTCTGCTTGCGGGCCAACAGTACTAAGTGAATTTCTTCTTAATTTTCCACCAAGTAAATAAATGGAAGCGGTTTGACTTTTTGTGCATTCTTCTGCGATATTCATGGCGTTGGTGATAACTTTTAAATTTTGCTTGTTGGTACCTTCACTAGCAGCATGCCAAGTAGTTGATCCGGCATCAAAGATAATTGTCTGATTATCTTGTATTAGTTCTGCCGCAGCGCGACCAATTAATTGTTTTTCATGAAAGAATTTTTCTTTCCTTTTTTGAATAGGAAGAATTGGAGCACTGGACAAAAATTCATCTACTAGAATAGCTCCACCGTAATTCTTTTTTAGAAAACCTTCTGTTTCTAATTGATTGAGATCACGCCTAATGGTTTCCTCTGATACTCTAAATTCTTTAACCAGATCTGTTACTTTTACGCTTTTTTTATCAATAAGTATTTTTTTTATTTTATTTCTTCTTTCAATTGCGAGCATTTATATCCCTCATTTCTAACAAATAATTGAAACACTATATCATTTGTAATTGTATGTTAGCATATGAAATCTGATAATGCCACATAAAACCTCAAAAAATACAATGAAACAAATACTCCACTTCTCAACACATGTGAAACATGCATGATTATGTTGTTAAAAACATATAAAACGTCAAAAAATTATTAATAATTCTAAAAATTCAAGAAAAAAGTTGACAAAGTAATCGCTTTCACACATAATAACATTATAAACCACGGAAAACCACATAAACGGGTTACTTGTGGAAAATAGTAACAGGGGGTTAAGTAATGAATTTAAAAAAAGTACTTTTAGTCTTTCTGTTGCTACTAGCGATGTTTCTAGTAGCATGTTCTGGTGATTCTGGAGAAGAAGCGGGAGGAACTGATACTGGTGAAGACAGTGGTAATGAAGAAACAGGAAGTGATGATGGAGGGGAAGAAGCCGACTCTGGTGAAGTTGTTGAATTAGATTTTTGGACTTTTTGGGGATCTGAAACTAGAAAACCAATTATTGAAAAAATCATTGAAGATTTCAACAATTCCCAAGATGAAATTCATGTGAAACATACTCACTTACCATGGGGAGATATCTGGACGAAAAATTTAGCTGCTGTTGCTGCGGGAGATCCACCAGATGTAATTATAAATGATATTAACTCAGTAAAACAAAGAGCAGTAAACAACCAAGTAGAAAATATAACGCAATACTTAGATGATGGAATGGAATCAGAATATTATCCGGAATTATGGAATGCCGGTGTATATGAAGATGAAGTATATGCCTTACCATTCAATACAGATACGAGAATTTTATACTGGAATAAAGATATGTTTGAAGAAGCAGGTCTTGATCCTGATCAACCACCTACAACTTGGGCTGAAGTTGAAGAATATGCACAACAATTAGATGAGAAAAATGGAGATCGTTTTAATACTATTGGTTTCTTACCTAATTATGGAATTGGTCAAGATGTTTGGATGATGAACGCTACAGGCCATGGTTTCTGGGATTTCGAAGCAGGAGAGCCTACTCTTTATAATGAGAAAGCTGTTGAAGCCTTAAATTGGGTGAGAGATTATGAGTCTAGATATGGTTTAAATGTTATTCAAGGGTTTGAAGCAGATTTTGGTAACCAACAGTCAAATCCGTTTGTTGCAGGAAAGTTAGGTATGGCGATTCATACGCCTACTGGGTTATATACTCAGTTGCGTGACTATGGGCAAGATGTAGACTTTGGCGTAGCACCGACTCCTGAAATGGAAGAAGGAAATGGTCATACCACTTGGGGTGGTGGATTTGTTGCTGAAGTACCTTATGGTGCAAAAGATCCAGAAGCATCTGTTGAATTCATAAAATACTTAACTGGGCCAGAGGCGCAAGAATATTGGGCAGTTATGAACTTTGATAATGTTGCAAACATTGCAGGTGCTGAAGCAGCAGCTCAAAGTGATGAACTAACGGAAAAAGGCCAAGAAGTGTATCAATTAGCAGTAGATAATATGGAACATACAATTTTGACACCGTTTCCAGTTGAAGCACCAGATATGATGTCATTGGTAGATCCTGAATTAGAAAAATTTAGACTAGGTGAACAATCAGCTGAAGAAGCATTGCAAAATGCGCAAGAAGCAGTGAAAGATTTAGCTGAAAGTACAGAATAATTCTTTTATTAATCAAGGAATGATTTTTCATTCCTTGATTAACTTCATTTCATAAAGGGGGATAACCAAAATGGACAAAAAGAAAATGCTTCCTAAAAAGAGAGTATTAACCTTGGAACAAAAAGAAGGTTTGCAAGGTTACATCTTTATCTCTCCTTGGTTGTTTGGCTTGGTAACATTTATGGCTGGACCATTACTATTTTCATTGTTTGCGAGTTTTACAAACTATAATATTACTTCAAGAATGGATTTTATTGGACTAGACAACTACATAAGAATGTTTACAAATGATAGTTTATTTTGGATTTCATTAGGAAATACACTATATTTTGTAGCTTTCTCTGTACCGTTAACTACTATTGGTGCTGTGTTGATATCCGTATTGATGAATCAAAAAGTTCCCGGTATGCGAATATTTCGAACGATTTATTACTTGCCAGCTGTTCTATCTGGTGTAGGTGTATATTTATTATGGATGCAGTTATTAAGTCCTAATACAGGTTTAATTAATACCATCCTATCATGGGTTGGCATTCAAGGTCCTGCATGGTTATTTGATCCGAATTGGACTAAACCTGCCATTATTTTTATGAGTTTATGGAAAGTAGGAGGCAGCATGTTGCTTTACTTAGCAAGCATGCAAGGTGTTCCACAATCATTATATGAGGCAGCAGAGATGGACGGAGCTAATCCGTTTAGAAGATTCTGGCATATTACCCTTCCGATGATTACACCGATTATCTTTTTTGATGTTGTTACAAGTACTATAGGTGGATTCCAAGTATTCCAAGAAGCTTATGTAATGACTGAAAGTGGTGATGGTGGTCCTGCTAACTCATTAGTATTCTTTAACCTACACATGTGGAATAAAGCGTTTGAAGTGTTCGACATGGGATATGCGATGGGGATGTCATGGGTGTTGTTTGTGATAATCTTTATCCTAACCTTCATAAATTTAAAATTAGCCCCAAGATGGGTACATTATGAAGGAGGTAAATAAGTATGGGTATTTTTAATAAAAATTACTATGAAAGTGTAAAAGTTCAAAAGAGAATTTCTAATAGTATTATTCTCATTCTCTTGTTATTAGGAAGTATATTGCTACTGTCACCGATTTGGTGGATGTTCGCAACGTCCGTTAAGAACATGCAGGAAATCATGACCTATCCACCTACATTTTGGCCGAACGAATGGAATTGGAGTAACTATGCTGACACTTTGGAGGCAGCACCATTTATACGTTATACCTTTAACACTTTGTTTTTAACAGGATTTGCGGTATTTGCCAATACACTATCCAACTCTTTTATTGCCTATGGATTTGCAAAGATCAGATTTAAAGGAAGAGAAGTTTTATTTGCGATTCTATTAGCGACAATGATGTTACCGGCTTTCGTTACAATGATCCCGCATTATGTCATGTTTGCTAAATTAGGTTGGCTGAATACCTATCTACCATTAATCATTCCGCAATTTTTTGGTGGTGCTTTCTTTGTTTTCTTATTAAGACAATTTTTTAGAACGATACCAAATGAATTAATGGAAGCGGCAAAAATAGATGGCGCTTCTCATCTTTATATTTGGGCACGAATTATTTTGCCGTTATCTAAACCAGCTATTGCAACGGTTGCAATCTTTACATTCAACGGTGCATGGAATGACTTTATTGGTCCATTGTTATATTTAAATGATGAGTCCCTTTATACGTTACAAATTGGTTTGCAAGTATTTAAAGGTCAAGTATCCACACAATGGAACTACTTAATGGCTGGTTCGTTAATGGTTTTATTGCCTGTAATTATATTATTCTTTATTTTCCAACGTTACTTTATTGAAGGTATGAATTTAACAGCGGGATCTAAAGGGTAATTGCTTAAAAGTAAATCGAAGGTGCATGATAATTATTGCTGGTAAAAGTGTCTCATGGCTAAATAAGAAATAAGATAATGATTTCAATCGATATATTGTTAGCCCCTTACCTGATTATCCATAAACATTCTTCGGTCATGAGCACTTTACTATATACAAATATGTTTGATTATTCATTTTCTATGAATACAATCCAAGATGTGGGAAAGGAGTACTAGATTTGTCAGCTCCATTTTTTGAGAAAAGAGGTGTGTTGGAGGGCTTCTATGGTGCCTTCTATACAGAGAGTGAGCGGAATGATTTAATTCATTTTATGTATAAACATGACTTTAACTTTTACATATATGGTCCAAAAAATGACCGACAACATCGTGCACGGTGGAGAGAGCCTTATCCTGATTATATTATGAAACAGTTTGGTCGGACAATTCAATTAGCAAAGAAGCTAGATATTGATTTTTGTTATTCCATTGGATCAGGAGTTTCCATTAATTATGCCTCTGATGATGAGGTCACGATCATTAAAGAGAAGTTTAAGGCTTTTTATGATATAGGTGTGAGGAGCTTTGCGATTATGCTTGATGATATTGCTCCCAATTTTCGAACAGTGGAAGAACAAGAAAAATTCAATAGTTTTGCAGAAGCACAATCCTTTTTATGCAACCATCTCTATCATTGGTTAAAAGAATTAAATGAAAGCTGCACATTATTTATGTGTCCAACCGATTACCATGGTCAAGCACCATTTAGTGATTACATACATGAATTAGGTGAGTTGTTAGACCCGAATATAGATGTTTGTTATACAGGGGCAGATATTACAACGGCACAAATAACGAATCAAGATACAAAAGAATTTGGAGAAGCCATTCGTAGATCACCTATTATTTGGGAGAATTATCCGGTTAATGATTTAGCGATGACTTCAGAAATGCACTTAGGACCTATTACGGGGAGAGATCCGAACTTATATGAAACTACAAAAGGCTTTTTAGTTAATACAATGAACCAAGCGGAAGCTTCTAAAGTTCCATTACTTACATTTAAAGCTTATTTAAAGGATCCTCATTCCTATGAACCTTGGAAAGAGTGGAACGATGCTTTAAAGGAAATAGCAGGTACTAGACATGCTGCCTTTTTAAAGACATTTGCAGAGAATGCTCTACAGTCCTGTTTAAAACAGAGTAATTCCAAAACTTTATCAGGATTGATGGAAGAAATAAAGGTATTACTTACTCAACAAGCTCCTATCACTGGTACGAAAGCTACGCAAGATTTAATAGAGTATTTAAACCATTTAGACGAAACGGGATATCATTTAAAATTTCGAATGGAAAATGAAGCGCTAAGAAATGATTTATTACCCTGGATTGAATTGATGGAAAGTTGGGCTTGGGCTGGCAGAAGAGCGATATGGTTATTAGAAGCTTTAGAGAAGAACGAAGGTATCGAAGAAGCGAAACAATGGTTTATAGAATCATCCTCAGAAGTAGAAAAACATCCTAAAGAAATGACAGACGGTTCCTTACAAGTATTAATTGATTATGCTAACCAGCAAATGAGGAGAATGTTATGCAGAAAATAACGGACTATTTATATAGTTATGAGGACAGTTGTCATGTTTACATTTTGAAAAATGATGATTCGGCTATATTGATTGATTTCGGTTCAGGTTCTGTATTAGATGAATTACCTGCAATTGGCGTAGAGAAAGTAACAGATATCCTTGTTACCCATCATCATCGAGACCAAATTCAAGGGTTGCCGGCTGTAGAAAGAAAAGGAATAAACATTTGGGTTCCTCATGTGGAACAGGATTTAATTACTTTTATTGATTCACACTGGCAAGTAAGAGAAGTAGATAATAATTACAATATGCGACAGGATCGTTTTTCAATTTTGAATAGTGTCAAAACTGCTAAACCAATGCAAGATTACGGAACCTTGAAGATAGGAGACTTTACCATCGAGGTTCTACCGACTCCAGGTCATACAACAGGTTCCGTTTCGTTTATTGTCGAATGCCAAGGACAAAATTTTGCCTTTACAGGTGATTTAATTGCGGGTTCTGGCAAAGCGTGGTCATTAGCAGCAACACAATGGTCCTATAACGGTGGTGAAGGTATACCTTATTCGATCCTATCTTTACTAGATTTGCGGGAACGAAATCTATCTGCGTTATATCCTTCTCATGGAACTATTATGGATAACCCTGTTGAAGCGATAGATCAATTAGTAGAGAAATTAAGCCAATTAATGCAAGTGAGAAATCAAAATCCGAGACTATTCCAGTTACGAGACAAACCTTTTGAAAATATTACACCACATTTATTGTCGAATCGGACGAGTATGTCAAACTCATATGTCTTATTATCTGAAAGTAAAAAGGCGTTAATTATTGACTATGGTTATGACTTTACAGCTGGTATCGGTTTGGGCTCAGATCGTGCTTCAAGAAGACCTTGGCTATATAATATTGAAAAGTTGAAACAAGATTATGATGTAGAACAAATTGATGTAGTATTGCCGACTCATTTTCATGATGACCATGTTGCTGGAATTAATCTACTTAATGAAATCGAAGGCACACAAGTATGGTGTCCTGAGAATTTTGCCGACATTTTAGAACATCCGAAAAAATATGATTTACCTTGTTTATGGTATGACAATATCCCGGTTGATCGTTCGTTACCGTTAGAGAAAACATTTCAATGGGAGGAATATGAATTTACTCTATTTGAACAATCAGGCCACACGTTATTTGCGGTAGCCATCTTGTTTGAAGTGGATGATAAAAAAATATTTGCAATTGGTGATCAATATCAAGACTCTCAAGGGAAACCATTGTCTAATTATGTGTATCAAAACGGATTTCGCTCATGGGATTATATAGATTCAGCTCAATTAATCCAAGAAAATAAGCCAGATTTATTACTGTCAGGGCATTGGGAACCAGTTGACGTAACGAAAACTTATTTGGAAAAGATCTTGAAATTAGGGGATGAATTAGAAGAGCTTCACCAGAGTATATTACCCTCTAATCGTCAAGAGTTAGGCGTATCCAGAAGCATAGCTGAAATTTATCCATATCAAACATTTGTTGCAAAGGATTCAGAATTTGTCGAGTTGGAAGTAGAATTATATAACCCAACAGAAGAAAAAGAGTTGATAACCTATTCTCTAGTTTTACCGAGGGAATGGAAAAAGGTTATCGAAGAACAGACAATAGAGTTAGAATCAAAACAAACATGCAAAAAGAGGATAAAAATTCAATGTCAGGGTTTGAAACCACAGAGAAGGTCAAGAATTGCAGTAAATGTTCACTTAGGAAATAAGCAATATGGACAAGTGGCAGAAGCATTCATTTCAGTTGAATAATAGTTTTAGGAGGAAAAATATGAGTAGTAATAAGGAACAAACATTATATATGATCGGAAACGCTCACTTAGACCCTGTTTGGTTATGGCAATGGCAGGAAGGTTTCCAGGAAACGAAAGCAACTTTTCGCTCAGCTTTAGATAGAATCAAAGAATATCCGGACTTCGTATTTACCAACAGTTCAGCTGCTAATTATGAGTGGATTGAAAATAACGAACCAGAAATGTTTGAAGAAATTAAACAAAGAATTAAAGAAGGCAGATGGGAAATTGTAGGTGGTTGGTGGATTCAACCAGATTGTAATATTCCGTCTGGTGAATCATTCGTTAGACAAGGTCTATATGGGCAGCGTTATTTCCAAGAAAAGTTCGGTGTTACAGCAAAGGTTGGTTATAACGTTGATAGCTTTGGACATAACGGCATGCTCCCACAAATTTTGAAAAAAAGTGGAATGGATAATTATGTAATGATGAGGCCGAATCCGCAAGAAAAAGGACTACCAGGTCGTGTGTTTTGGTGGGAGTCGGATGATGGTTCAAGAGTTCTAGCATTTCGTATCCCATTTGAATATTGCACATGGGGTAAAGATTTAGAAAAGCACGTAACTAGAACAGCTGGTGAATTAAAAGCACCATTTAATGATTTAATGTGCTTTTATGGAGTAGGGAATCATGGTGGTGGACCAACTAAAGAAAATATTGAAAGCATAGCGCGTCTAAATGCTGATGAAAATTTTCCAACATTAAAGTTTAGTACACCGAATGAATTTTTCGAAAAGATAAAGGTAAAAGATTTACCATTCCCAGTTGTACATGATGACCTACAACACCATGCAAGTGGTTGTTATTCTGTTCACTCAGGTATCAAAAAATGGAATAGAGAAGCAGAAAATATGTTAATAAAAGCGGAGAAATTTTCATCATTAACAAACTGGATAACTGGTCAACCGTATCGTTCAGAAGAATTATATACTGCTTGGAAAAATGTCTTATTTAATCAATTCCACGACATTTTAGCTGGAACCTCATTAGAAGAAGCATATAATGACGCTAGAAATATGCATGGGGAAGCGATGTCGATCGGTGAGAGAAGTTTGAACTATGCGATTCAGTCTCTTTCTTGGCGAATTAATATTGAGGAAGAAGAAGGAATGAAGCCTATTGTTGTGTTTAATCCACATGCATGGAGAAGCGAAATTAACGTGGAAATTGAAGTTGGTGGCATGAGAGATTCTGATATATTAGTGGATGATCAAGGTAATCATATTCCAATGCAACTAGTGCAATCACATGCTACTTCAAATGGTCGCTACCGTGTAAGCTTTATTGCTGATTTACCTCCATTGGGTTATCGAGTTTACAAAATATTAAAAAACGAAAAATCTAAATTATCTGATGATCAAAAACAAACGATTAAAGCAAATGATCATGTGTTAGAAAATGATAAATATCGTGTTGAAATTAATCCTGAAACAGGTTTTGTCGAAAGTCTATTTAACAAAACAGGCAATGTAGAATTATTATCTGGCCCTGCTAGTTGGCCAGTTGTGATGGAAGATCATAGTGATACATGGTCACATAATGTGTTGCGCTATGACGAGGAAATTGGACAATTTAAGGCGAAATCGGTAAAAAGGGTTGAACATGGCCCTGTAAAAAGTGTGATTCGAGTGGTGAGTGAATATGGAAAATCAACAATGACACAAGACTTTACCATGTATAAAACACAAGAACAAATAGACGTACATGTCACATTGAATTGGCAAGAACAGTTTAAAACATTAAAACTACAATTCCCTGTAAATCTAATATTTAGAAAAAATACGTATGAAATTCCGTATGGAACGATTGTTAGAGAGTGTAATGGAGAAGAAGAGCCAGGTCAAAACTGGGTTGATGTATCTGGTACACATGAGAAAACAGGTAAAATGTATGGTCTTAGTTTATTAAATGACAGTAAATACAGCTTCGATATCCTTAATAAAGTGATGAGTATGACCGTGCTCCGAAGCCCAATTTATGCACACCATGATCCGAAACAACCGAATGAGAATGAACACTATACATTTATCGATCAGGGTATTCAAAAGTTTACCTATTCCTTGTTACCGCATCAAGGGAATTGGGAAGCAGCAGATACTGTGAAGAAGGCTTCCGAACTAAATCAGCAACCTGTAAGCATTATAGAAACATATCATGATGGAGATTTACCTCAGAGCGATTCTTTCTTAGAGGTTGATCAAGATAATGTGATTGTAAGTGTTGTAAAGCAAGCAGAAGATAATGATGATTTAATTCTTCGCGTCTATGAAACAACAAATGATGCAACGGAAGCAACGATCACTTTACCAAAATGGAATAGAACGATTACGGCATCGTTTAAACCTTCAGAAATTAAGACATTTCGAATTCCAAAGGATAAAGGTCAATCCATTGTTGAAAATAATATGCTGGAATGGGACGACGATGCCAAATAATAATATTTGAAATTTAATGAGGTGCTAATATGAAGATCGCTTTTCAAATGGCAAATTATTTTGCTAGAGCGACAAATTATCAAACAACTACAGACCAATGGGGAGAGGCAGAACGACTGGTAATTGAAAATTTTAGCTTACAAGAATTTGATCGAATTTGTTCCGATATATCTGAAGCTGGCTTTCGATATATTGAAGTTTGGATGGGACATGCTTTTCCAAAATTCATGACGAAATATAAGGCTGAAGAATTGCAACATATCTGGAAAAAATATCAGTTATCACCGATTAGTTATTCTTGTTCTTTAGGTGACCCAATAGAAGCTCCACATTGGACAAGAATGTGTTTTGAAACAGCAAGCATGTTAGGAATTAACATGATTACGAGTGGGATTTCTAAAGAATCAGCTCCATTAGTATATGAGATGTGCAAGGAATTTGATATGAAAGTAGCTGTTGAGAATCATCCCGAAAAACATCCAGATATCATTAGAGAGATCATTGGTGAATACAGCGATATGCTAGGTGCAGCAGTGGACACCGGTTGGTTTGGTACACAAGGGTTTCCAGCAGATGAAGCGATCCGCCAATTACAGGATGTTCTAATTCATGTCCACTTAAAAGATGTACAAGAACCTGGAAGCCATCATACTATTGCGTTAGGTGAAGGCATTGTACCCATTCAAACTTGTGTAGATGTATTAAAGGAAATCGAATATGATGGTCCACTCGCGATTGAACATGAAGCAGGTGATCATGATCCTACTGAGGATTGTAGAAAAGCTTTAGAGTGGCTGAATGAATAGCGATAAAAGATTAAGGGGAAGAGTGGAGTAAGCGAAGGTGTATCCTTATTACTCACTTTCAATAGCGAAGAAAATAATGAAATAGAAAGGTTGTTTATTTGCATGGTACGTATGGCGCTAATAGGCACTGGGTGGCAAGGACAAGGATTATTAAATTTTTTAACTCGAATTGATGATGCTGATGTGGTTGGGATTTGTGATTTAAATGAGGAAATGCTAAACAAAGCAGCAAATAAATTTAATGTTGCTGCCTATTCGGACTATGAAAAAATGCTCGATGAGACACATCCAGAGGGTATTATCATTTGTACTCCCCCAACTGTAAGAGTACCACTTGTTCGAGCTGCAGCAGAAAGAGGAATCCATTGTTTCATCGAAAAACCACCTGCTAAAACAATAGAAATGGCTAATAAAGTAATGGATATATTAGAAAAAAACAAGGTGATGAATAGTGTTGGTTTTATGTACCGCTATTCGAAAGCTGTAGAGCAGTGTACAGCATTGCTAGAAGGAAAACAAGTAAGCCAAGTACGTAGTGCAATGCTAGATGGATTAGCATTAAGACCAAATTGGCCTAAGTGGTTTTTTGATAAACATAGATCTGGTGGACCAGTGTTTGATCAGGCTATCCACATTATGGATTTATCACGATACATATTAGGTGAAGTGAAACAAGTGGTTGGTTTTCAAGGAAATTTAGTTAAGCCAAAAACAGATGAATTTACAGTAGAAGATAGTATTAGTTATCTTGTGCAATATGAAAATAATATACTGCAAACACATACGCATTCATGGGTTTATTCTGACCATGTAGCCGAACTTGAATTTATTTCAGATCAGTTCCATTTAACTTTAGATATTGGTGAAGGTCGATTAACTGGGACAATGGATGGAGAAAATGTTTCATTTGAATCAGAGGACGTTCTCTACTATTTAGAATTGGAAGCGTTTATTCAAGCTATAAAGGAAAATCGCCCTGAACTAATTAAATCAACTTATGCGGATAGTGTAAAGTCTTTAAGAGTTGCGCTAGCTGTATCTGACGCTTTAGAATCTGCAAAAATCATAGCTTTATAAAGAAGATAAAAGGAGTCTTAAAAAAAAACTGAAAAAACGTAAAGTGTACGGAAACGAACGATCATAATAATTTTTTTATAGAGGTGTATTCATTTTTATGTTATTCACGATCGAAAAAATTCAAAATCAATTGGAAGAGATACAACAAACGATATATCGTGAGAGAAAAAGCATTAACACATTTAAATATTTGGAATCGGAATGTGATGGAGCTCATGATCCTAACTTTAATGATTCCAATTGGAATGATTTTCAGTTAGATGAATCATGGGGAGGTTATGATAAAACAGCATGGTTTCGATCAACTGTATCTATACCTTCTGAGTGGAAAGACCAACGAGTGGTTTTAAGGTTTTTAGTAGGTCCTCGTGATGGTGGTGGTTCTACAGCGGAGACATTGCTATATGTGAATGGAAAACCATTACAAGCGATTGATATTTGGCATGAGGAAGCATGGTTACCTGAAGAGTTGGTTCAGTCAGGTGAAATCCATATTGCACTGAAGGCCTGGAGTGGTGTGCTTCATGTCCCTGAAGTTAGAAGATTCAAAGTGGCAGAACTAGCATTATCGGATGTTCCAACTGAGAAATACTACTATTTAGCAAATACTTTAATCAAAACAGTTAAAGAATTAGATGAAAATGATTATAGACGGGAGAAGATTCTTCAAGCTGTTAATCAATCCATTTATAAAATTGATTTTTTAGAAAAGGGTTCATCTGCTTATTATGACTCACTTAAAATAGCACATACTTTTCTTCAGGAACAAGTAGATAAACTTTTCGAAATAGACAATATAAAACCAAAAGTTGTTACAATTGGCCATTCCCATATCGACATGGCTTGGCTATGGAGGTTGAAAGATACAAGAGAAAAAGCATCAAGAACTTTTGCTACAGTATTGCATTTGATGAGGCAATATCCTGAGTATCGTTTTCTTCATACCTCACCACAGTTGTATAAGTTTTTAAAGCAAGATTATCCAGAAATTTATCAAGAGGTGAAAGAGAGGATAAAATCTGGTGAATGGGAGATCACAGGTGGTATGTGGATAGAGCCAGATACGAACTTGCCTAGTGGAGAATCGCTAGTGAGGCAACTCCTATTCGGAAAAAGGTTTATGAAGGAAGAATTTGATGTTGATTCCAAAGTGGTTTGGCTACCAGACGTATTTGGTTATTCTTGGGCATTACCACAAATCATGAAAAAGAGCGGTATAGAGTATTTTATGACATCTAAAATGAGTTGGAGTCAATATAACCGATTTCCATATGATACGTTTAACTGGCGGGGAGTAGATGGAACAGAAATGCTAACACATTTTATCACTACTCCTGAACATGAAAGTGGCCCACCGTATACATATAACGGTGTAATTGAGCCTAAAAGTATTAAAGGAACGTGGGATGAATACCAACAAAAGGAAATTAATGAAGAGTTAATTGCTGCCTTCGGTTGGGGGGATGGTGGTGGCGGACCAACGAAAGAAATGATTGAAACTGCTCGAGTATTGAAGAATGTTCCAGGTATACCAAAAGTGGAAATGGGACATGCAGAGCCATACTTTAAACGTCTAAAAGAAACAGTGAACGGCAAATCTATTCCAGTATGGGATGGAGAGCTATATCTAGAATATCATCGCGGTACATATACATCACAAGCATCTTTAAAACGAGCAAATAGAAAAGCGGAAGTGATTTATCATGATGCAGAATTATATAATTCGGTGGCCGATATATTAAACAAAACAGCCTCCTACCAACGAGAAACATTAAATAGAGGTTGGGAGAAAATGCTGTTAAATCAATTCCACGATGTATTACCAGGATCTTCTATTCGCCAAGTAAATGAAGATGCTAGAGAAGATTATGAGGAAGTACAAGACATTGGTCAATCTGTATTATCTAATGCCCAGCAAATGATAGTTGATAAGATAAAAGTGGAGAAAGATAGTTTGGTCGTTTTTAATTCCCTAGCTCATAAAAGAGATGATTATATAGAGGTTACTCTAAATGATCAAGTAACGGACAAAACAACAATCCTCAATGAAGAGGGAGTGGTAGTACCTGTACAAAAAGTAGGTTCAGCGCATGAAAAGAAACTTTTAGTACATGCCGCTGGTATTCCAGGATTAGGTTACAAAACATTTTCTCTTGAACAGTCACAGACACCAGTAATAATAACCAATACATTGAAGGTTCAAAAGGATTATTTGGAGAATGAATTTTATAAAATTACCCTACATGAAAACGGCCAGTTTACCTCTGTATGGGATAAACGGGTTAATCGTGAAGTTCTTGCATCAAGTAGAAAAGCAAATGTTCTTCAAGCATTTGAAGATAAGCCGATGAAATTTGATGCATGGGATATCGATCTATATTATCAAGAAAAGATGAAGGAAATTAGTGAAGTAAAAGACATTCAAGTAGTAGAAGAGGGACCATTAAGAGGTCGACTTAAGGTTACTTGGTCCTTCAACAAATCAACTATTACACAATTCATTACGTTATATGCTGATTCACCTCGAATTGATTTTGAGACAGAAGTGGATTGGCAAGAGAAGCAGGTCTTATTGAAGGTTGCGTTTCCTGTTAATATTCGATCAACTAAAGCTACTTATGACATTCAGTTTGGAAATATGGAACGTCCAACACATTGGAATACTAGTTGGGATTATGCGAAATTTGAGACCGTCGGACACAAATGGGCAGACTTATCAGAAGGGAATTACGGTGTAAGCTTAGTGAATGATTGTAAATATGGCCATGATATCAAAGATAATGTCTTGCGTTTAACGTTAATCAAATCTTCCATTGCACCAGATGAGACAGCTGACAGAGGTAAGCATGTATTTACGTATAGTTTATTGCCTCATGAAGGGGATTGGAAACAAGCAGATATAGTAAATGCTGCTTATCAACTCAATTATCCATTAATCTCAAAATCAATTCAAGTAAATCAGAATGGTACCTTACCAGCTCAATATGAATTTGCAAAAGTAGATACAGACGGGATCATGATGGAGACCGTGAAGAAAGCAGAAGATGATGATGCTTATATTGTTCGTTTGTATGAGTATAAGCAAAATAGGTATCAAAATGTAAATCTGTCCTTTGGGCAACCACTTAAAAAAGCAATGGAATGTAATCTATTAGAAGAAGAAGAGCAAGAGATGTCCATTCAACAGGAAAAATTATCCTTTTCTATAGCACCATATGAAATTAAATCATTTAAAGTATGGTTTTAGATATTGTCTCATTTGGACTCTAATGTGATATTTGTAGAATATGAAAAATTTAGGCCAGGTGTCAGTGTGAAAAAAGTAATCGCTTTTTGCCACTGACTTCTGGCATTTATTTCATAGTGAGAAAAATAAAGAATAGCTAGATATGGAGGTTCATTATGAAAGAAATTACTTTCTGGCAAATTGGTTCAACTGAAGGTAAATCTAATCAGTTAGTAGATAATTATAAAGATCCAACTTTATTTGCAGACGTGGTATGGAATGTAGAAGATGCACACCATACCAATCAAAAATGGCCATTATTCCATCCAAGTGAAGCAGACCCGGAATTTGGATATAAAAGAAGACCTTATACAATAAAGTTTAACTTAGACCACCAACCTCAAGGTTCTTATGTATTACGGATGCATTACTTAGTGATAGCGCCACGATTAGCATTTGTCGAAATGAAGATAAATGGTACAAAAGGCAATGCCTATCTTCACCCTAATCCTTCACAATCTGGAGAAATAAATCTTCATTCGGGTTTGCACACAACCATTTATTCGGATGGTGTCCTTGAAGTGGTCATCCCTGATGAGCAATTGAAACAAGGGGAGAATGTACTGGAGTTAGTTAGTCGAGATGGTGGAGATTATATAAGGGTAGATAATGTTGAAAAAATAAAGCGTCTAGACCGAATGGCTAATGGAGCAGGGTTTATCTATCAATCTATTTCACTATTAAAAAAGGAAGTACAACCAGAATCAAGTGTAAAAAAACTAGCTATCGAGCCGACTGTACTTTATAAAAGAAATAAAAATGGCGAATTAGTGGAGCGTTGTTATGTCTATTTAGAAAGCAATCAAGCATTACATGCCACGTCTCTATCATTGGAGATCCAAGTGGCAGATGAAATGCAAATCTTAACTATTCCAATTCCGACTATATCGTTCGGTCACATCACACATACTTTTGATTTAATTGATGGAGAGGGTGTTGTGACGTATCGTATTCTTGGAAAGATTAATGGAGAAGATTTCGAGCAATCAGGTACTATCCAACGAAAGAGAAAATGGAAAGTCTATATTACTCCGCATTCGCATACGGATATTGGGTATACACATCGCCAATGGGAGGTAGGAGAGCGGTTATGTCGTAATATTGATACAGCTATTCAGTTTTTAGAATCAGGAAACGCAGGCGATACATTTTCATATCATTTGGATGCATCTTGGGTTTTAGAAGCATATATCGAGTTGAGAAGTGAACAACAAGTCGAAAAATTATTTCAATACGTGCAACAAGGCAAAATTGGTATTCCGCATTCCTATGGTGACTTGCTCACTCAATACGCCTCTTTAGAAGATTTGATACGGAACGGTGAATTTTCAGAATCTCTACTAAGACCAAGAGGTTTACGCTCAAAATTCACATCGATTGTTGATGTGCCTTCTATGACAGGATCATTACCAAAAGTATTGCAAGATTCTGGTGTGAAATTTTTAGTTCATGCTAATAATCAGGATCGAGGGCCATTTCGTTTAAATGGAGGTTTGCATAAAATATCCCCCTATTATTGGGAGGGAAATCACGGTGGAAAGGTACTTGTTTGGTTGGCTAAGATGTATTGTGAGTTGAGAAAAGTATGTGGCAGTCCGCCAGTAATAAGTAGTGCTGAACGAGGTTTGGAGCTTTGGTTAGATGAGTATGAAACAGAGTCTTACGCACCAGATGCTGTTTTATTATATGGACAGGAAGCTGATAATACTGACATGGATCCACAGCCAGTGGACTTTACCAAACAATGGAATGAAATGTATGAGTATCCGAAACTTATTCCAAGTAATGTAGAAGATTTCTTCGAATATGTAGAAGGCCAATTTTCTGATCATTTTCAGACTGTAAAAGGTGATGGTGGAGGATATTGGGAAGATGGCGTGGGATCAACTATAGAACCGGTTATTACGATTCGTAAAGCGCAATCGATGCTACCAGCTGCAGAAAAGCTAGAGTCCTTGGCAGCCATTCATAATCCAAATTGGAAATATCCTAATAATCATTTTGATCAAGCATGGCATACTAATTTGCAATTTGTAGAGCATACTTGGGGAGCGTTTTTAAGTGGTACAGATCCAGATGCTTTATTACAACACGATCAATGGGCGATTAAACATCATTTTGCACGTGATGGTTTACAAAAAGCTAAGCGTTTACTCGACACAGCAGCCGTTAGACATAGCTTGAATTGGAACAATAATGGAAGGGAAGTCGTTGTTTATAATGCGCATAGTTGGAGGGTAAGTGGACCTGTTCAAGTGGAAATAGCCAAAAATGAAAAAGTATATAATGCAGTTACAGGAGAAGAAATGCAAACGAGAAAGGTAAAGGAGACAACGACTCAGGCTATTGTTGAGATATGGATTAATAACCTACCAGGCTTAAGCTATCAAAGAATGGTGTTAAAAAATGTAAGTAATCAAGCAGAAAATGATCGATCCATTGATCAACATAATCAGAAAGTGGTTGTTTTGGAAAATGATTTTTATCGTATGGAATTAGTCACAGAAAGAGCATGCCTTGTGAGCCTACTAGATAAAGAGAATGAAACAGAATTGGTCGATAAGTCAGATGAATTTGGCTTTGGTCAGTTTGTCTACGCGAAAGGTGGAGAAGGCACTCGGTTAGTCGGAAATTCCAATGATTTAGCTGACGGAGATCCTGAGCTATTAACCGATTTTGAGTTATTTGATGTAAAGGTAGAATCCTTTGATTACGGACAATCGGTTCAACTTGTTGGAAAAGTTACTCATGGAGAGTTGAAAGTAGCGTGGACATTATGGGATCAACTAAAACAAATCGATGTCCAATATAGTTTAGATAAAGAAGAGAAATTAGAAAAAGAAGCGATTTACATTGCTTTTCCTACTAATTTGAAGCAAGCAACGATTAAATCTGACTCACAAATAGGTTGGGTGAATTGGGATAAGGATCAACTGCCAGGAGCATGTAAGGAATGGCTTCCTGTGCAATCTACGATGTTGTTAGCTAATGAGGAAGCAAGCATAGCTATTGCGACACCAGATATTCCACTATTTACTATTGGCAATGTTGTTAAAGGTAGATGGCCTAAGGAACTTGATCTAACGGGAAATAGAGTGTTCTCGTATGTTCTCAATAATTATTGGCATACAAACTATAAGGCATCACAATCAGGTCAAATCGAGATTCGTTATTCTATTACTAGTGCAAACCAGATTAAGCATGATCAAGCATATCGTTTTGGTTGGCAGCAGAGAAGACCAATTTATGGACATCGGATAAGCTTCCAGGATTTCCGAACCGTTCACCCACCATATCAAAGTGAGGCTGGTGGTCAATTAGCTCAATTAGATACAGATCAAGTATCGCTAGTCACATTAAAAAAAGCAAAATGGGAAGTAAGTAGCTGGATCATTCGATTACAAGAAATTGCAGGTCAAACAAGCACGGCAACTTTTGAAGTGCCTAAACAAAAAATTCAGTTTGCAAAAGTAACAGATTTATTAGAAAAAGAAACAGAGAAACTGGAAGTGAATGCTAATGGATCCTTAACCGTTCATATGGAACCATGGGAAGTGAAAACAATCCTGATCACTTTGTAAGAAAGAGCCTGCAAGTTGGAGCTACAAAAAGAGAGCAGAAAACAGGTCTTATTTTACCTTCTTGAGCTAAGCCAAAAAGTAATGAGTTAGTTTTAGATCTCGTCAGATCAACAGTTTACAAATAAGATATATCAAAGAATATATGGAGAGGAATCATTATGCATACCAATGATCAAAAAAACCAATATCATCAAGAGATGATTATGAAGGCGGATAAAGCGATTAAGGAGTTAAGTGCGTTATCTAATCAATGTAACTTTCGAATGAAGTATCATTTCATGCCTGAAGCTTCTTGGATTAACGACCCAAATGGACTTATCTACATTAATGGGGAATATCATATGTTTTACCAGCAACATCCTTATAGTGCTGAAAATGGACCAAAGCACTGGGGACATGCCAAAAGTAAAGATCTAATCCATTGGGAACACTTGCCAATTGCACTAGCACCAACTGAAGATTATGAAACACATGGTTGTTTCTCAGGTACATCAGTTTATCATAATGACAAATTTATCATTTTTTATACAGGTAATGTGATAGAAGATCGTCGAGTCAAAAAACAAGTTCAATGTATGGCAACAAGTCAGGATGGCGTAAGCTTTGAAAAAGATGAGAATAACCCTATTATTGGAAATTTTCCTGAGGAAGGATCACAAGATTTTAGAGATCCCAAAGTCTGGCGACATGAAGATAAATGGTATATGGCGATAGGTTCAGGAAAAAACGGCAAAGGAAATGCACTCTTATATCACTCAGAAGATCTTCGCTCATGGAAGTATATGGGGAAAATGGCGGAAAGTCGTGATACATTACACGGTAAGATTTGGAATTGTCCAGACTTTTTTGAAATAGATGGAAAAGATGTTTTTATCTTTTCTCCGGCTATTTCTAAAAGTGAGAAAGGTCAGGAAAATAGACAAGCAATATATTGGGTTGGGAACATGGATTATCAGACAGGTAAGTTCCAAGAAGAAGTGGATGGAGACGTTGATTTAGGTAAAGATTTTTACGCACCTCAAACTTTAGTGGGTGATCAAGGTCGGGTTATTTTAATAGGCTGGTTAGATATGTGGTGGAATGCTATGCCGACACAGGAAAAAGGATGGGCTGGTATCATGACAATACCTCGTCTCGTTTCTATATTGGATGATGGAAGTTTAACTTTTAATCCGGTACCAGAATTACAAGAACTGAGGGAGCATCATCTTGAGTGGAATGAATTAACAATTAGCGGAGCGGATAAGCATGTGTGTTTAACCAATGGAGGTGCCCTTGAAATTATAGCGGACTTTGACTTAAAAGTAAGTGATGCCAAAGAATTCGGCCTTGAAGTAAGAAGTTCAATTAATCGAGAAGAAAAAACTGTTATTAGTTTCAGGCAGGAACAAAATGAATTAAGTGTCAATCGCAAGCAATCAGGATTAAGTGAGAATGGTGAAACAACTTGTGAACTCATTCCGCATGCAGAAGACTATTTAAAACTTCATCTGTTCATAGATTCTTCTTCGATTGAAGTGTTTGCAGATGACGGTCGGACAGTGATGTCACATCGTATTTACCCTGATATAGAAAGTACAGGAGTACAATTATTTGTAAAATCTGGTGTAGTGAAAGCGAACTATATCGATATCTGGTCGTTGAAATCAATTTGGTAGTAAAGGTGTTGAGCAGGCATGCAAATGGAACAAAAAACGGCTTTGGTGACAGGAGCTAGTCGAGGTATTGGAAAACAAGTGGCAATACGGTTAGCGGAAGAGGGCTATGATATTGCTTTTTGTCATTTTCAGGATGAACAAAGAGCAAAGCAAACGAAACAGCAAATTCAGGAACAATTTAATCGAAGATGTTTCGTGTTTAATGTGGATCTTAGACAAACGAATTTGCTTGCTACTTTAGTTAAGGAAGTAATTTCAAACCTTGGATCAATTCATACACTTGTTAATAATGCTGGTATTACCATTTTTCATCCTATTACAGAAATGGAGATAGATGAATTAGATCACTTAATAAATCTGGATTTAAAAGCACCGTTAACATTAATGAGTTTAATCGGCCAACATATGAAAGAGTGTCATTTCCCTGGTAATATCATCAATATTACGTCAACGAGGGCTGAGCGAGCTTATCCGGATGATGCAGTGTACGGTGCGGTGAAAGCTGGATTAAGACGAGCTACCGAATCTGTTGCGTTAGAGTTATCTGATTATGGCATTCGAGTAAATTGTGTGGCACCGGGTGCTATTCAAGTGTATTCTAGTAGGGATGAATATTATCAAAACTTTGGTCAGAAAGTCCCATTAGCAAGAGCTGGCCAACCAAATGATGTCGCTGAAGCTGTATGCTTTCTTGTATCTGAACGTGCATCCTATATTACGGGAACAACGGTGAGAGTAGATGGTGGGCTTATTTTACCAGGCATGCCAGAAACAAGTGATAAACAAAGTGGTTGGAAACAGGATTGAAGGAGGATGGTTATGGGACGAAGTATAACGATTAAAAATGTCCGAACAATCTTAACAGCGCCAGCAGGTGTGAATCTGGTTGTGGTGATAGTGGAAACAAATGAACCAGAGCTATATGGATTGGGATGTGCTACTTTTACACAAAGACATCGAACAGTGGCGTCAGCCATTGATGATTATTTAAAGCCGTTTTTAGTTGGAAAAGACCCCGAACGTATTGAAGATATTTGGCAATCTTCAATGGTTAGTGCCTATTGGCGAAATGGCCCTGTTTTAAATAATGCAATTGCAGGAGTGGACATGGCGCTCTGGGATATTAAAGGGAAATTGGCTAACATGCCTGTATATCAGCTATTAGGAGGAAAATGTCGTGAAGCTGCTGCAGTATATCGACATACTGATGGACGAGATATGCAGGAAGTTGGAGAAAAAGTTTTAGAAATGAAGGAACAAGGATACCGGTATGTAAGATGTCAGCTTGGTGGATATGGTGGGAGAGGGCATCACATGCAATCGCCAGAGAATGCATTATCAGGCAAATACTATGATCCGGTTACCTACGCCAAAAGTGTTCCAAAGCTATTTGACTATCTACGGGCAAATATTAGTGAAGACTTAGAATTTATTCATGATATTCATGAGAGAGTTTCACCGATAGAAGCCGTTCGGATGGCCAAAGAATTAGAACAATATCGATTGTTTTATTTAGAAGACCCACTAGCTCCAGAACATTTAGAATGGTTCGAAACATTAAGAAATCATAGTGCTATCCCTATCGCGATGGGAGAACTATTTGTACATCCAAAAGAGTGGACATCATTAATTACGAATAGATTAATAGATTTCATTAGGTGCCATATTAGTGCAATTGGTGGAATCACCCCTGCGAGAAAACTAGCGATAATAGCAGATAATTTTGGTGTGAAAACAGCATGGCATGGTCCGAATGATATTTCTCCAGTTGGTCAAGCAGCGAATATCCACTTAGATTTGAGTAGTCCTAATTTCGGTATTCAAGAATGGAGTGCTGTAAATGACCAAATACGTGAAGTTTTCCCTGGGACGCCGGAAATTCGAGGTGGTTATGTGTATGTAACAGATAAACCAGGACTAGGAGTAGAAATTGATGAGGAAAAAGCAAGACAATACCCTTGTCATGATAACCTACCTGAATGGACGGTGTCTCGCATTACAGACGGCACTATCGTTCGACCGTAGAAGAAGTTTAAATCATATTTACTAACAAAATTCCTAAAGAGCAAGAATTATCCAGAGATGCTGTAATTACATTAACTATACAAGGTTTATTTATGCTTGGGACGACAATGTCCGAAATGTTTGGATTATTCATGTATGCGAAAACTAAAGTGGATGTGGAGAAAATCCGTAGAATCAATGAAGGTAAATCTTTGATTGATAGCAAAGGATGAATCAATTATGGCGAAACAACGAATTATCCATGCAAATATTGTGTTGGAAAAAGAAATATGGAAGAATGGATCGGTCTTAATAGATAATGGAACCATTATAGAGGTTAGTGATAACAATGATGTGTCAGAGAACGTAACGATAATAGATGCCAAGAATAAATTATTAATTCCTGGCATGGTGGATGTGCATATCCATGGGGCTAATGGATTTGATATGATGGATGGAACAACAGAGAGTGTTCAGGAAGTATCCAAGCAATGTGCCAAAACAGGGTGTACATCCTTTTTGGCTACGTCAGTAACTTCATCCCTGGATGCATTAGAAGAGATGATAGATTCAGTGAAAAAAGTGAAGGGACAAGAGCAAGGAGCAAGTATTGCAGGCATACATCTAGAGGGTCCTTACTTAAATGAAAAACGCAAAGGCATGCAAAATCAAAAATATTTAAGGGAACCAAACGTATCTGAAATCGATAAACTATTAGTCCGTGCGGAATCGTTCATTAAAATGGTAACCGTAGCTCCTGAGTTAGATGGTGGTTTAGAATTAGTCAAATATTTAGTGGAGAAAGAAGTAATCGTTGCGATTGCACATTCAGATGCAACGTATGAGGAAGCAAAGGAAGCATTTCAGCATGGAGCAAGTCATGTGACACATTGTTTTAATGCTATGTCTCCTATTCATCACCGTAAACCTGGAGTTGTGACTGCTGCTTTTGAACAAGAGCATGTGAGTTTACAAGCAATTGTAGATAATGTACATTTACACCCTGCAATAGTCCGGTTAATGCATCGAATAAAAGGCTCAGAAAAGTTAGTACTTATTACTGATGCGTTGCAAGCAATGGGGCTAGGGGATGGTCAGTATCATTTTGGAGGTCATCATGTAACAGTCAAAGACGGAATAGCAACATTAAGTGATGGCACACTGGCTTCTAGTACAGTCACCATGAACCAAGCACTTAAAAAAACCTTTGAAAATGGTGTACCACTTGTTGATGCGGTGAGAATGGCCGCTACAACTCCAGCAGAATTGCTGGGATTAATGCGTAAAGGAAAAATTGCAGAGGGTTATGATGCTGATTTAGTATTATTAGATGAAGATTTTCATGTAAGTAAAACGATGAAAGAAGGGCATATTATTTCATTGTAGGAAAAGAAAATTTGCGTAATGTCTAGCGCCCAGAAACAAGGCGACTTCACGAATCGCCCTACGATAAAGGAGACTTGCCGACTGGTGAAACCAGAGGCCTAGTCGCCCTTTCATCGACTAACTTCAGTCACGTCCTGTGACCAACGTCGATACTAGAACTTCCTGTTCGTCGTGGCCTTGGGCGAAAGTCATCATCGGCTCGCTTTTCTCAGTGCTTCCTTTATCTCAGTTGTAGGAATGATCGATTAAAGCCGTCACTTTGCGTGACAATATCGATCTACCCGTGTTGTACAGGCACAGTCGCTACCTTTCTAAGCGGGCGCTATGCGCTTTTCTTAATTTGAAAGGTATACCTGTCCATAATATGCTTATTAGGCTGCTATTCCCCAAATCTTAAGAGGGGGGATATGCAGCCTGATTTAGTTTCATCTATTGTTAAAAAATAAGCTTAGTGATCTAGAAGGAAGGATGGCATATACCACTTTATTATTTTATTCCTTTGATGGTATATAACCTCTTTTTAACACTCTGAAATGTCCTGGTGTGATACCTGTATTCTTTTTGAATACTTGATGAAAGTGTGTGTCGCTTTTGTAGCCAATTTGGCTTGCTATCTGTTCCATTGTGTAATTAGTCGAAGACAATAGATATTTAGCTACTTCCATCCGTCTGTAAATCAGGTATTGACCAGGTGACCAGCCAGTTTTTTGTTTGAACTGACGACATAAATGATGTGGGCTCAAATATACTTTTTTTGCTAACCTGTCCAATGTCCAATTTTCTTTATATCTTTGTTCAATCAACTTTTTCACAGTTAAAATTGAATTTTTGGAAGATGAATATTTTCTTTTATTGACACTGTTAGGTTGATGGTGAAATTGTTGAATAAGCCGTCCAATAAGTGCGGATAACAAGCCATTCGTAATAATGTTCGATTCTGGCAAATCACTCTGTATTTCATGGATGATTTGAAGTATAAGATGTTGAAAATCTGAAACCTCTTCTTCTAATTGTAGAATAGGTTTTTCTTTCTCATCAATAAGATGATTGTCAGGTAAACCTTTGATTTGTAAGGAACAAAAACCTAAAAACAAAGCTTTAAATGAACGATTTCTATCAATAAACTCCTGATGGGAAACATTTTTGTTGAAAATAAAGAGATTTCCTGTTTGTACGGTACATTGCTGACCTCCAATCCCTTTACACAATGTGGATTGTTTATAATTATGCTTCTTTTAGTCATTGATAAACTCCTTTCATAAGCAATAATCAATAGTCTCTCCGCATTTTTTATTCTTTTTTTAAAGTGTGCTTGTTATAACATTACTACTAGATATTCTTCATGGTAAGAATCTTGTATTTTTAGCCTAGGCTAAACACCATCAAAATTAAGGAGGAACGAAATGAATAATCAATCAAAATGGAGACTAGATTTTGCTACACAACTTCATTCCAAACTACGTCATTTTTCAGGGGTTCACGCTATACTTGTTGGAGGTTCTGTTGCACGAGGTTATTCCGATGTATATTCAGATCTGGAACTGATTCTATACTGGGATGAATATCCATGTGAGGATACAAAATATTCGATTATTAATGACTTAAACGCTAAATTTAGCTACCCTAAATTAGATCATGGGCATGAAAGTGCTTTACTGATAAACGGATTTCCTGTTGATCTTTGGCATAGAACGATTGCTGAAGAAGAAATAACGATGAACAAAGTTTTGCATGAATATAGTTTGGATCTGAATGCAAATAACACACTAGATACCATTAGAAATGGAATTCCGTTGTATGGAAAAAATCTTATGCAAAAGTGGAAGAAGGATGTGACAAAGTATCCCGAAGAACTTTCTATTCAATTTTTAGAAGAGTATCTCCCTCATTTCCATCTTCGTCAACTGAATTTTGCGGTACATCGTGATAATCCAACAGCAATATACGCGATGATTAGTGCTATTCAATCTAGCTTATTTTTGATACTACTTGCTTTAAATCAATCTTATTTTCCCACTTATAAATGGATATATAAGAGGCTATATGAATTAGCTTATGTACCAACACAGATTGAATCAAAATTAAGAAATATCTATAAACTAGAACCACTTGAAGCGCTAGAACAACTTCATAGCATACTTACAGAAACGTTAACTATGGTCGAAGAAATGTTTCCTCAAGTGAACACAGCATTTGCTAAATATGGATTAGACCAAAAAATACCAAAGCCATACTATCATGCACCATTATGATAGTTAGAAAAAGAAGGCAACGGCAAAAGGTCTGATATGTTTTGCCGTTGCGGTAATTAATCTCATTTACATAGTTCCTACCATAACTTACGATATTTTCAGTATGACAATACATTCCTTTCTCCAGTAATATTAACCTCGTAAGTTAAAATATTACTGTCTGTTAAGTGTACACTTCGTTTGTCAGGTTGGCTTCCACCAATAAAAATTTGGTAATGACCTGGTTCTATTACTCTTATTCCTTCTTCAGTTATAAGTGACAAGTCGCGAGGTGTTACAGTAAACTCTATAACCTTTTCTTCTTTCGGTTTTAATTTAATCTTTTTAAAACCTTTTAATTCTAAATTCGGTACACGTACACTAGCTTCTATGTTTCTCACATATATTTGAATGGCTTCCTCTGCTTCCATCTCTCCGGTATTTTGGATTGATAGTTGAATATTAATGTTTTCGGAAGTTGAGAAGCTATGATCTAATTGATTAACAGGCTTATAGATAAACGATGTATAAGACAATCCATAACCAAATGAATAAAGTGCTTCGTTTTCCATATATCTATAAGTCCTATTTTTCATTGAATAATCATGAAAATCAGGTAACTCTTCGCTGCTTTTATAAAAAGTAACTGGTAACCTAGCGGATGGACTATATTCACCAAATATTAAGGAGGCGATAGCCTTACCACCTTGTGCTCCAGGGTACCATGCTTGTACAACTGCTGGTAAATGTTCGTCCGCCCAATTTAATGCAATGGCACTACCCGAAAGATTGACAAGAACGATTGGCTTTCCAGTTTCGTGAAGCTTTTTCATAAGGTCTCTCTGAAGGCCTGGTAATTCAAGGGTTGGCTTATCCCCACTTCCAAATGTGTTCGATTCGTGCATTTCTTCGCCTTCAATTGTTGCGTCAAGCCCTAAACATAGGACAACTACATCAGATCTTTCTGCAATAGAGATAGCTTCTGAAATTCTATCTTCTGGATGATCAAGCGCACTTTGTTTCTTATTGTACAGTTCGCAACCCTCTGCGTAATAAATTCTTGAGTCGGGAAGAGCGGAGCGGATACCATCCAGAACAGTAATATATTGAGAAGCTGTCCCTTCATAGTTACCAATTAGTGCTTCTCTACTATTGGCATTTGGTCCAATGACTGCAATAGATTTTGTTTTTTCTTTGTTGAGTGGTAGAAAGTTATCTTTGTTTTTCAGTAAAACTAAACTTTTCTTAGCTGTCTCTAAAGCTAACTCATTATGCTCTTTACTGTCATTTACTTCAAATAGGATATTCGCATAAGGTACATTACTTTCCTCATCAAACATCCCTAGCTTCATGCGAGTCATCATTAATCGTTTTACAGACGTATCAATGGTTTCCTCCGATATAAGGCCTTCCTCTACGCCTCTTACTAAGTATTTGTACATAGAACCACAATTCAAATCACAGCCGTTATTGATGGCTAGGGCTGCAGACTCTTGTTTAGTGCTGGTTACACGATGTCCTTCATGGAAATCGACAACTGCCCAACAATCAGATACAACATGTCCTTGAAATTCCCATTCCTGTCGCAAAATTTGTTCTAATAATGTTTCACTACCACAACAAGGCTCGCCATTAACGGCATTATAGGCACCCATGATGGCTTCTACATTCCCATCTTTAACAGCATCACGGAATGCAGGTAAATAGGTTTCATATAAGTCTTTTTTATTAACTTGCGCATTGAATTCATGTCTTAGCTCTTCCGGTCCACTATGAACAGCGAAGTGTTTAGCGCAAGCTGCTGCTTTTAAATATTTTGGATCATTACCTTGAATTCCGTTAATATAGGCAACTCCCAACTTACCGCTTAGATAAGGATCTTCTCCATATGTTTCATGCCCTCTCCCCCAACGAGGGTCGCGAAAAATATTAATGTTAGGTGCCCAGAAAGTAAGCCCTTTATAAATACCGCGGTCATTTTTTCGGGCAAACTCATGGTGTTTCGCTCGTCCTTCTGTTGCGATGACATCCCCAACTTCCTCTAGCAATTCAGTATCAAAAGTTGCAGCAAGACCAATCGCCTGTGGGAACATAGTTGATACACCAGCTCTTGCCACACCGTGTAAACTTTCGTTCCACCAATTATAGGACGGGATCCCGAGACGCGGAATAGCACAAGATTTGTGTATGAGTTGTGCTGCTTTTTCTTTTAAAGACATTTGAGCAACTAGATCGTTAACACGTTCTTCAAAACTTAATGATGTATCTTTATATTTCGGTACATTTACCATTATTTTCCCTCCATGAAATGATATGTTATTGAATATTCTTTTCGAATGTTTGATACTGTTTCCAGGGTTTAAACCCTAATTTTTGATAAAAATGAATATGTGTAGTCCCGTTGGTGGCATTCGTTGGTACTCCTGGGAAATAGTGATTGAAATCTTGTCCTGCGATAATTTTTTTGGCGTTGGACTGCTTAAATACTTGTTCAGCAGTCTCTAGCAAATACTTTGCGGTTTTTTTATTTTGCTGTTCTGGATCAACGACAATGGATTGAATAAAGCCATTTTGATCAGAGATATCTAATGTAGGTGATTGCACTCCTTTTTAAAAATGATGAATCCGGTTATTTCCCCAGATCTGTTGATCATCATTTGAGATGCTTCGGAATAAAGGTGTGGATCATTGAATGTGTTCTGCATAAAAAGTTGATCATATATAGGAAAGTTTTTTCCCATTGCTTTATTCCAGAGTGCAATCATTTCTGCCTTCTTGGAAACATCAATTGGAGAAAATAACATTTTTATCGCTCCATTTCATTCAATTAAATATGCACATAAAAACCACAAAAAAACAACAATTCACTTTGAGTGGTGTTGTGCCTTATGAAACCAAATGATATCAGTAATATCATTAATTGTCTAGCTATTTATTATAGGGATAGCTAATGAAAATCTGCAAAAAACATTGACGTTTCTGCTGAATTAAGCCATAATAATTACATAATCATTCGTAATTATATCAAAAATCCACACAAAACAACATAAAGGAGGCGTTGCTATGAAAACGTTAGCTATCGTTCATACCACACCTGTAACGATTGAACCTTTGAAAGCTTTAGCAAGGGAATTACTGCCCGATCATCAGGTGATAAATTTTGTTGATGATTCTATTCTTCCTAAATTAATAGAAGATCCAAGTCATATGTCATTTGTTAGGAAGAAAATTATTCAATATATGAAATTTGCTGAGAAGACAGGAGCAGATATCATTCTAAATGCATGTTCTTCGGTGGGAGAAGTCGTAAAAGATGCTAAAAAAGAAGTTAATATACCTGTAATTCGAATTGACGAAGCGATGGCGGAAAAAGCAATTTCAGAGGGAAATAAAATAGGCGTAGTGGCCACATTAGCGACGACACTAAATCCAACAATGGCATTATTGGAGTCAAAAGCAGCGGAATCAGGTAAAGAAATTCAATTAGAATCCAATGTAGCCTCTGAAGCTTATCAGAAATTAATGAATGGCGAAAAAGAAAAGCATGATCATATACTAAAAGACTTATTAGAGAAAATGGCTAATGAGGTAGATATAATCGTGTTAGCTCAAGCTTCGATGGCAAGAGTTGTAGCTCAATTACCGAAGTCTTCACAAAGTAAATTTCTATCAAGCCCTAAATTAGGAATGCTGCGTGTTCGAGAAATAGCAGAAAGGGCTTAACCATATGAGCTTATTAGGTATAGATATAGGAACTACAAATTTAAAGGTAGGGCTTTTTAATCGTGATGGCAATTTGATTGATGTTCGAACAGCACCTAACAGAGTGTATTACGACAAACATTCCTTTCCTTATTACGAACCAGCGGTCTTAGTTGAATCAGTAATAGGGCTAATAAAGGAACTACAGGAACAAAGTACACACGAAATAGAGACGATTGGGATTACTAGCATGGCCGAAAGTGGTCTATTAGTAAACCAAGAAACGGGAGAATATATATCTCCAATCCTTCCTTGGTTTGATAGAAGAACCAATAAAATTGCAGATCAATTGAGATTGGAAATAGATGAAATCGATCGATTTAAAAAAACTGGAATTAAACATAGCTATAAGCATGGTTTAGCAAAGATATTGTGGTTAAAGGAAGCAGGATATCAAATCAAAAAAGGTGTGAAATGGTTATCAACAGCAGATTTGATTGCTTTTCATTTAACAAAGGTAGTAGCGACTGACTATACACTAGCAGCTAGAACTTATGTTTATCGGATTGATACAAAAGAATGGGATGAATCCTTTATTCAAAAATGTGGCTTAGATAAGGAACTTTTTCCAGAAGTCAAAGCGAGTTATGAGCCAGTCGGTGAAGTTAGTGAGGGATTCGATGACTATGGAATCAAAGAAGGTACTCCTGTAATAGTAGCGGGTCATGATCATGTATGTGCAGCATTAGCTGTAGGTGTGGTAACTCCTCAAGTGGTACTTGATTCGATAGGTACTGCAGAAACATTAGTTGGCTCTGTTGCAGAACGGACTATTACAGAAGAGGATTATCGATCAGGTTTAAATTTTGGGGTTCATGTTTTGCCTAATCGTTTATTTTGGATGGGGGCCATTCAATCCTCAGGTGGATCGATAGAATGGCTTCGTAACCTTTTAGCAGATGATAAGCTATCATATGACAGATTACTATATTTGCTAGAAGGTGTTGATCATCAGCCTACTGGGATTTTGTATTTCCCATATATAACAGGCAGTGGAGTACCAATGCCTGATACAGATGTTAATGGAGCATTTATTGGGCTTAAAGCTTCTCATAGTAAAGAAGATGTAATAAAAGCTGTGTTAGAAGGTTTGTCATATGAATTTGAATGGATGAGAAACACTGTAGAAAAAATCCTGTCAACAAAACTCGACCAAATTACTTCAGTTGGTGGTGGGACGAAAAATAGGCATTGGATGCAATTAAAATCGAATGTGTCGAATTGCCCCATAACCATCCCTGAAATAAATGAGGCGACCTTGATGGGAGCCGCAATGTTAGCTGGACTAGCAAAAGGAATCTATCAAGATGAAGCAGACATGTTAGATGTCATTGACCAAATCAAAAAAGAAGAGATTCAACCAAACTCATCTTTATATAAGAAGTATAAAAATGTTTATCAAAACGGCTATCTGAAATTGCAAGACCCGATAAGGCAAATATACACAAATAATGAATAAACAAAGAGAGGATTTATTACCATGAAAACTTACAAATTATCTAATGTTATAACATTAAAACAAGCGCTAGAACAAGCTGAAAAGAGAAATTACGCAATCGGATCATTTTCACCTCGTTATACGGATATGATATTGCCAATTCTTCGAGCAGGACAAAAAAAGAATTCACCAATTATTGTACAAATTTCTCAAAAAGAACTAGAACGTTATGGAGTATCACCATATGAAATAGGGGAAGTTTTCTATAGAAAAATGCAAGAAGAAAACATTACCGTTCCTACTGTTTTACACTTAGACCATACAAAGGACTTTGAGGTAATCGAACAGGCTATTGAAGCAGGTTTTACTTCTGTGATGATTGATGCTTCGGAACATCCATTTGACAATAATGTTGTGATTAGTAAAAAAGTCGCTGAGTATGCTCACTCAAAAGGTGTTTCTGTAGAAGCAGAATTAGGAATGATTGGAACTACTGATTTTGTCGAAACAGATAAAGATGAAGAGCTTTATACAGACCCAGATGAAGCGCTTGAGTTTGTTAATCAAACAAAAGTAGATGCATTGGCTGTTTCCGTGGGAACGGCTCACGGTGTATATAATGTAAGAAAACCAACAGTAGATCTCGAGAGGCTAAAAGCTATTAGAGCACTTACACCTGTACATCTTGTATTACATGGGGGATCTGGTGTACCTTCTGAAATGATTCAAGCCGCTATGGAAATTCCGGGTGGCGGTGTTAGTAAAGTGAATATAGCAACAGATCTAGAGTTAAGTCTTTTGGGAGCGATAGGTCGTGAAGAACGTATGACAAATGCAGAATGTAAAGCATTGTCTGAAGATCTTAAAGCAAAAGGCCAAGCAGCTGTTCAGAAGACGGTGGAAGATAAAATGGAAAACTTTTTATTAAGTGCAAATAAGGTGGATAGCTTTAAATATTAAATAGCTGGTTTGAAATATAGGAAATGAGGTGAACTCATATGAGCGATACAATGACGATCAACAAACAATTACAAGATATTGGTCGTTACATGATGCGTAACGACCTTGCTTGGGGCAATGCAGGAAATATTAGTGCGAAAACATCAGATGATAGCTTTTTGATCACAGCAAGTGGTACGTATTTGGGAGAATTACATGATACAGATTTTGCTGCATGTGATTTAAAGGGTAGAACTATTTCTACTACTAATAAACCATCTAAAGAAGTTCCGATGCATTTAGCTGTATATCAAGAGCGACCTGAAATAAATGCGGTGTTACATGCTTCGCCCTTTTATAGTACCTTAGTAGCTTGTTCCAATTTAGAAATCCCATCAGAATGGTTTGTGGAATCTATGTATTATCTTGAAAAAGTGGCTAGAGTACCTTACCACCATCCAGGATCAGGCGATTTAGGTGATGCTGTTCGCGAAAAAGCGAAGGATGCCAATATCTTGCTTTTAGAAAATCACGGTGTTTTAGTTTATGATACAAGTGTGAAAGAAGCTCGAATGGCTTTACAAACATTAGAATATACATGCAAAATGCTTGTTACAGCAAAGCAAGCGTCCATTGATTTAACAAAACTATCAGACGAGAGAGTACATGATTTTCTTCATCATGCTGGGTATAAACCACGGAGAGAGTGGGGGAACGTATGATAGGAGTAATTGCAGACGACATTACCGGAGCTAATGATATCGGTGTTATGTTTAATAATGGGGGTTTTATATCGGATGTATATAGTTATGACTCAAATGTTTTACAGGAGTTATCATCCACGATGTCGGATGTACTAATTTTCGATACAGATTCTCGCCTAAATAAAATAGAGAAAGCCTATGAAAAAGTTTTTCAAGCTACGAAGAATATAAAACAGGCGGGGGCAACTCAGTTTTTCAATAAAACCTGTTCTGTGTTTAGAGGGAATATAGGAGCTGAATTTGATGCAATGCTTGATGCATTAAATGAAGAATTTGCTGTTATTGTATTAGGATTTCCGAAAAATGGTCGTAAAACGATTCATGGGATTCACATGGTACATGACGAAAAATTAGAAAACTCTCAATTTAAAAATGACCCTGTTCACCCAATGACAGAGTCTAATCTAGTCGATATTTTACAAAAACAAACCAATCGTAAAGTAACATTAATCAATATTGAGACGATAAAACAGGGAGCACAATCGATTCGAGCAAAACTAGATAACCTGAGGAAAGAAGCGTTTCATTACGTTATTCTGGACGTAGAGGAACAAGCGGATTTGCATATTATTGCCCAAGCTATTTATGATCAAAAAATCATTTGTGGTAGTTCCGCCATTGCTGAAGAAATTCCAAAAGTGCAGTCCAAATCCTCTCGACTAGCACAAGGTGATATCCAGGTTCCTGAGAGTGATTCAAGTAAAGGTTTATTCTGTGCTGTAGGTAGTTTAACGCCACAGACAATTAATCAAATCCGATATGCTCGAGATAAAGGTATAAAAACCATTGAACTAAAAACCCTTGGTTTAATCTCTACAATAGATAGGGAGGAAATGCAGGAAGAATTAGCGGAGATGGTTATCCAAACTATCCTTAGCGGTGACGATGTCATTGTTCATTCTACTAATACGCCAGACCTCGTACATGAAACAAAGCAACAAGCAAAAGAATTAGGAATGGATAATACAGCAGTATCGAAGCTAGTTTCAAACGCAATAGCATTTATTTCAGAGAAGGTGATGAAAGAAACGAAACAATATCGATTTGTCATAGCGGGTGGAGATACATCAGCAACCGTTTGTCAGAGGCTAAATATAAGAGGGATGCGTGTTTGGGAGGAAATCCAAACTGGTTTACCGTCTTGTATCTCATTAAACAAACCTTCCTACTTGTTTATATTAAAATCAGGTAGTTTCGGAGATGAAACATTTTTAGAAAAAGCATTCGACCATTTGCGTTCACAGTAATGGAAGGATGAGAAGGAGATAGGTTATGCATAATGAAATAGAAAAATTAATCAAGAAATATCCTGACTTGCAGCAATCAGTAGACACGATTGAAAAAGCATTTAATCTGTTGGTTGAAAGTTATCGAACACAAGGGAAGCTATTATTATGTGGTAATGGAGGAAGCGCAGCGGACTGTGAGCATATTGTTGGAGAATTAATGAAAGGGTTTACCCTCAACAGACCTGTCGATAGGGAGTTTGAACGGAAACTGAATGAAATGTATCCAGAGGATGGGGAATATGTAGCTCAACATTTGCAACAGACACTGCCAGCAATTTCTTTAGTTAGCCATTCTGCCTTGTCGACCGCCTTTATTAATGATGTAGCAGCAGACATGTTATTTGCCCAACAGGTGTATGGATATGGACAGGTTGGTGATGTAGTAATAGGTTTAAGCACTTCTGGCAATTCCGATAATGTAGTAAAGGCGATGAAAGTAGCCAAAGCATTAGGTTTAAAGACGATTGGTTTCACAGGTGAGTCAGGTGGAAAAATGAATGATATTTGTGATGTCTGTATCCGCGTGCCTTGGAAAGAAACATTAGATATACAAGAGCGACATCTCCCTATTTATCATACGTTATGTATCATGTTAGAGAAGGAGTTTTTCCAATCATGACTATATTAGCCGGATTAGATATAGGTGGAACAAAGTGTGCAGTATTATTGGGAAAAACAATTGGCGATGATATGGAAGTAATAGAACGAGTGCAATTTCCTACGCCATCTACACCAGATGAATCAATTGAGAAAATGGCTTTGACATTAGATCAACTTCAAGAAAAACACAATGTGGAAAAAGTAGCTGCTATCGGTATCAGTTGCGGTGGACCATTGAATAGTAAAACAGGTACAATAATTGCACCACCAAATCTACCTGGGTGGGAAAATATCGAAATTGTGAAGCTGCTAGAAGAACGATATCAGATTCCCGTCGCCTTACAAAATGATGCAAATGCTGGTGCTATGGCAGAATGGCGTTGGGGAGCTGGTAAAGGAACGGAAAATATGATGTTCTTAACATTTGGAACAGGTATGGGTGCAGGTCTCATTTTAAATGGACAGCTGTACTCGGGTACGAATGATTTAGCAGGTGAGGTCGGACATATTCGTTTAGCGGAGGATGGTCCGATTGGATTTGGTAAAGCAGGTTCCTTTGAAGGCTTTTGTAGTGGTGGAGGTATTGCTAAATTAGCCGCACAAAAAGCATTAGAGGCGCTTCAAAAAGGCAATCCACCAACGTATTGTTCATCGATGGATGAATTGAGTACCATTACAACCAAAAGTGTAGGGGAAGCAGCTCAAGCTGGAGATCATCTAGCACTAGAAGTTTTTTCGATGGTAGGGTTTCAATTAGGTAGAGCATTATCACTTTTTGTCGATATACTAAATCCCGAAAAAATTGTGATCGGAAGTATCTATGGCAGACAACAAGATATTTTGGAACCTATTGTATTAGAGGAATTGAAAAAAGAGGCGATTCCTTTATCTTATTCAGTGTGTGACATTATACCAGCTGGTTTAGGGGAAAAAATCGGGGACTTAGCAAGTTTTTCTGTTGCGTTACTCGCACTTAAAAACTAAATTATTTCTTTGATAAAAGAGAGGAATTCGATTGGTATGAGAACAATTAGCGGAGAGTAATGGATAAAAGTAACTATTGTTAAAACAAGGAGGAACTTATGAGTACTTTAAGTGTTGGTTTAATCGGTTGTGGGAATATTAGCAGAATTTATTTTGAAAATGCCAAAAAGTTTAAAGCAATAGATATTGTTGCATGTGCAGATTTAGATCTTGATCGTGCAAAAGAAAAGGCGGAAGAGCACAACATACAAGCCTATACGGTAGATGAATTACTAAATGACCAGAGTATTGACATTGTTTTAAATTTAACCATTCCAGCTGCCCATAGCGAAGTGGCGAAAGCTGCACTTGAAAATGGGAAACATGTGTATACAGAAAAACCATTATCTATTTCATTAGAAGAAGGAAAAGAAGTCATCCAATTAGCAAAGAAAAAAGGTTTAAAAGTTGGTGGAGCACCAGATACATTCTTAGGTGGTGGTATTCAAACAAGCTTAAAACTTATACAAGATGGTTGGATTGGTCGTCCTATTGCAGCAACTGCGTTTTTTATGAGTAATGGTGTAGAACAATGGCACCCTAATCCAGATTTTTTCTATAAAAAAGGTGGTGGGCCAATGTTTGATATGGGACCATACTATATCACAGCACTTGTATCCATTCTAGGATCGGTGAAGAGGGTAACCGGCTCTACGAATATATCATTTCCGGAACGGTTCACACCTGATGGAAGAAGCATTCCTGTAGAAATACCAACACACATTTCTGGTGTGTTAGATTTTGACAATGGAGCTGTCGGTACCATCATTACAAGCTTTGACTCCTGGGGAAATAATTTACCGAGAATCGAAGTTTACGGGGAATCGGGAACGTTAAGTATACCTGATCCAAATACGTTTGGTGGACCTGTAAAATATCGTAGAAAAGGCGAGAAAGAATTTGTGGATGTGCCATTGACGTACGATTATATTGAAAATAGCCGAGGATTAGGGTTAGCTGATATGGCAGAATCAATAATAGATAATAGAGATCACCGAGCAAATGGTGAATTAACGTATCATGTTTTAGAAGTTATGCACGGATTCCATACTGCCTCAGATGAAGGAAAGCATTACCAGTTAAAAAGTAAGATAGAAAAGCCAGCTATATTAGAAATGTGGAAGACATTTTAGAACTTGGAGTTTTTCCGGGTTTTATAAACTAAAATGGGAACGTTCCCAAAGATGATAGGGTGGTATTGATGAATAATCATTCAACTAACGCGCATATTCATTTGGATCAAAAAAAATTACCAATTTTATTTGATGTAGACGTAGCTCTTGTAGGAGGATCTATTGCTAGTGTAACAATGGCCTTAGAGTTAGCTAAAGCTGGTAAAAAAGTCGTTTTAATAGAATCGCGAACATATTTAGGACGTGAAATCACAGCAACATTAAGACCATGGATAAGCGAAAAAGCAGTTGATCATATAAATACTGATCTAATCAAGAAAATAGCTGCAGATGGCATTGGAAAAAATAATGAAATAGCGCTTTCGATGGATAAAGTAAAACTAACGTTAGAGGAAGAATTATTTGAACAAGGTGTTGAAATGTTGTATGCGAGCTATCCTCTAGCAACCTTTAAAAAAGGTGAAAAGCAGTATTTAGAAATTGGTAATAAGTCAGGGCGCCAGCTTGTCAGTGCAAGTGTAGTGATTGATACGACAGAAAATGCGAGTCTGCTTAGACAGACAAATGAGGTAATGGTAGAGCAAGTAGAGTCAGACAAAAAAATTCGCTTTTCTATCGAATTTTACCGTACCGAGGGACTTACAAATGAGTATATTTCAATTTTAAACACGAATGAAAAAAAGACTCAACCATTAAAAGTGCACCAAGGCTATTTAGATCGTGGTCATGTCATATTAGAAGGAGAATTCATTTCTTCCAAACTTTATTCACAGGATCCTTTTGCTGATCGAATGGAGGATGAGTTTCAAGCTAAGAAAGAAATATTTAATATATCAGAATATTTATTGCATGAACATCAAGCATTCTCCAATGCTTATTTAGCTGCAACTTCTTTTGAACTTCAAGATGTAAATAGACAAATGAAGTGTAAGCAAACAGAAAATTTTAAAGGGAATATAAGCACAGAGATCAACGGAGTTAAAGTTGACTTAAATAAATTCCAAACGTCAAATCCTTCGATATGGTATTTGGGGGAATATATAGAGGATGAGACTATTGCTGAACTATTGTTTGATCCGGTGATGGGTTCTCGAGTTGGCTCGTTTGTCGGATTAGCAATACTTGAAAATTGGGAAGAAATATTGGAAAAAACATCGAATAAAACCATTACAGAGCACCCTAGTAAAGCAAACTACGTTATACCAGGTGTACGTGTGAAGGAACAGCCACAGCCACAAAATGGACGAATATATACAAAAGAAATAGTGGAAGAAAGACAAATACCTATTTTACATCAATCAGATGTACTAATAGTTGGTGGGGGCACGAGTGGTGCAACAGCAGGAATTGTATCGGGGCGAGAAGGGTTAAATACCGTCTTATTAGAGATGAACCCGGGACTAGGTGGAACCGCTACATTTGGTGCGGTGGATAGTTATTGGTTTGGTCGTCGAGTAGGTTTCAATCAATGGATTACGGAAAGAGTAAATCAAATGCAAGAGCGAGTTCGTCATTATAGTCCTAAATGGAATATAGAAGCGAAAATGTATGCTTTATGGAATGAAGCGTACAAAGCAGGGGTTCAACCGTATTTTGGCTCAATTGTTATTGGAACTATTATGGAAAATAAACGTGTGCGTGGTGTTGTGGCAACCTCTAGATGGGGAACATTCGCAATATTAGCTAATACAGTTATTGATGCGACTGGAGATGGTGATGTAGCAGCATTTGCTGGAGCTGAGTATGTATATGGTTCCCAGAGAGATCATATTGTGATGTGGTATTCTTTAGCGCAATTTGCAAAACCAGGTCGTTCACAAAATAACTTTACAAGTGCTGTAGATGTTTCAAATATTATGGACTACACCAGAGCGATTTTAGATGGAAGAAGGCGTAAAAGAAAACGAGATGTGCATGATCACGGTATCTATGTGGCTTCTAGAGAAACACGCCATGTGCTAGGTGAATATGTGATGACGCTGACAGATCAGTTAAGACAACGTAAATGGGATGATGTTGTAAATATTCACTTTAGCAACCATGATATGAAAGGGAAAAATGGTGCTGATTGGATGCATCTAGGGTTAATTCCACCTAACTTAGAAATCGAAATACCTTATCGGTTATTATTACCAAAAGGTTTAGAGGGAATTATCGTTACAGGAAAGGCGATATCTGCGACGCATGATGGCTTTGCTGCTATACGAATGCAAGCCGATTTAGAAAATTTAGGTGGTGTTTCTGCTTTAGCAGCAAAACAATCTATCCAAAATAATGTACCTCCATCTCAAATAGATATTCGCCAGTTGCAAAAAAGATTAGTATTAGAAGGTTTATTACCTACAGGAATTGAGGAACGTGCTATTTCTTCTGAATATTACCAAGATAGTGAATTAGAAGAATTAGTAGAACAATTAACAGGTGAAGAACCTCTTTACATGTATGCTGACATGGAGATGGAGGAAGTGTATAAAGATAAAATTCCGATTGTTGAAATATGCACGGTTGGAGAACGCATTCTTCCATTTTTAGAGAAAGGATTAGATCAAGCAATACAAAATAATGATATAAAGCGTCAGGTCGCATTAGCTCAAGCTTTAGCAATGTACGAATCATCCTATGGAGTACCGATATTAATTGATGAGATTGAAAAAGAATTAGATCGTTATGAAGGACTACCAATCCGAGACAATGTTATACGTCATACCCAACTACCTCCTGATCAAGGAGCAATGCCAGATGTTGTTTATTTACTTTACACTTTAGGTATGACTCGTGATGAACGAAGTATTGATATTTGGAAACGAATTGTATCGCAAATAGATCCATCTGAGGAAAGCTTGAAGGATATGTTTACAGGAACTTTTTATTATGTTGATGCGGTTTGTTATGGAATCGAGAGGCTTGCAACAAAAGGGTGTATCACCATTCTTGAGGCCTTATATACTCATAAAAACCTTAGAGATCAGTTGCGTCAATCAGGAATCGTAGCAGATTATTTTAAAGAAAGGCAAGCAATGCTGGATTTAGCGATTGCTCGTGCTTTAGCAAGGTGTGGTGATATTAGAGGATATAGAGTCCTTATCAACTACTTAAAAGATGCTAGAGCTTTATTAGCAGAGCAAGCACATACAGAATTAAGGCGCCTAACAACTGAGGATTTTGGTAAAAACGTACAAGAATGGAATTCGTACGTCTCTAATCAAGGAGAATTTCCTGAACAACCCCTTTTATTAAAATTAGATATATAGGAGGAACAAAAGATGTCAGATAAAAAATTACACATGATAGGTAACGCACATTTAGACCCAGTTTGGTTATGGCAATGGCAAGAAGGATTCCAGGAGACTAAAGCAACCTTCCGCTCTGCTATTGATCGATTAAATGAATATGATGATTTTGTCTTTACTTCTAGTTCAGCAGTAATGTATGAATGGGTAGAAAAAAATGACCCTAGTATGTTTGAAGAAATTAAAGAAAAGATTCAAGAAGGTAGATGGGTGATTTGTGGTGGTTGGTGGTTACAACCTGACTGCAACATTCCAAGTGGTGAGTCCTTCGTTAGACAAGGTTTATATGGACAACGTTATTTCAAGGAAAAATTCGGAGTTACGGCAACGGTTGGATATAATGTGGATAGCTTTGGTCATAATGGCATGCTTCCGCAAATTTTACAAAAAAGTGGTATGGAGCATTACGTGTTTATGCGTCCGGGTCCACATGAGAAAGGACTACCAGGACGTCTCTTTTGGTGGGAATCTGATGATGGTTCGAGAGTGATGACCTTCCAAATTCCATTTGAATACACGACTTGGGGACAAGATTTGGATGAGCACATAAATAGATGTTCTAAAGAATTAAAAGAACCAGTTGATGAGTTGATGAGCTTCTATGGTGTAGGAAACCATGGTGGTGGACCAACGAAAGAAAATATTGAAAGTATTAAACGATTAAACAAAGAAGATGACTTGCCAGAGCTCTTATTTAGCTCGCCAAATCAATTCTTTGAAGAGATAAAGACAAAGAATATAAACCTTCCAAGTGTTCATCATGACTTACAAAATCATGCGAAAGGTTGTTATTCTGTTCACTCTGGTATTAAAAAATGGAATAGAGAAGCAGAAAGTTTGTTAGCAAAATCAGAAAAGCTGTCTGTTTTAGCAGATCATATCACAGGCCAACCTTATCCAGCTGATTATAAATTAGCATGGAAAAATGTTATGTTCAATCAATTTCATGATATTTTAGCTGGGACAAGCTTAGAAGAAGCTTATGAAGATGCTCGTAATATGCACGGGGAAGCAATGACAATCGCTGAACGTAATTTGAATTATGCTGTACAATCTCTAGCGTGGAATATTGATATTGAGGAAGACGAAAACATGCTACCAATCGTTGTTTTTAATCCACATGCTTGGAGTGTCAAACAAAACATCGAAGTAGAATTCAAGAAATTAAAAGAAGATCAGATTTTAGTTGATGAAAAAGGAAATCCTGTACCGCTTCAAGTGGTGCAATCTAGTGCAACAGCAAATGGACGAAATAGATTAAGCTTTATTGCAAATTTACCATCAATGGGATATCGCGTTTATAAAGTGATTTCTAATCGAAAATTAGATCAAACACCTACAATTAAAGCGAATGACTATGTAATGGAAAATGACCGTTATCGATTAGAATTTAATCCAAAAACAGGCTTCATTAGTAGTCTATTTGATAAAAATCAAGAATATGAAATGTTTACAGGAGATGCAGGTAGAGCGGTTGTCATTAATGATCATAGTGATACATGGTCGCACGACGTTGTAAGCTATAAGGATGTTGCTGGAGAATTTGATTTGAGAAGTATGAAGCTAGTCGAACATGGTCCAGTGAAATCAGTGATTCGAATAATTAGTGAGTTCGGGAATTCTAAATTAACACAAGATTTCACTATGTATCACGAACTTCACCAAATAGATGTAAAAGCAGTAGTTGATTGGCGTGAGAAATTTAAAATGCTGAAATTAACTTATCCGGTAAATTTGGTGCATAGAAAAGCAACATACGAAATCCCGTATGGACATATAATTCGTGAGGCCAACGGAGAAGAGCAAACAGGTCAAAGTTGGATTGATGTCTCGGGTACAATTAAAGCTACGGGTGGTCGTTACGGGTTAAGTCTATTAAATGATAGTAAATATAGTTATGACGTTGAAGGTAACGAAGTCAGTTTAACGGTATTGAGAAGTCCTATTTATGCACATCATGATCCATTGGTTCCAGATCCGGATGGACATTATTCATTCATTGATCAAGGAATACAAAAATTCAATTATTCCCTGTTACCACATGAAGATAGCTGGGAAGAAGCGCAAACGGTGAGACGTGCTGCAGAATTTAATCAATCCTCAATCGCTTTAATTGAAACCTATCATAAAGGTGATTTGCCACAAATCAATTCTTTTATGGATGTGGATCAGTCAAACATTATTGTGAGTGCAATTAAGCAAGCAGAGGATAATGAAGATATGATTATCCGTTTGTATGAAACAAACAAGATTACAACAAAAACCACAATTACCTTATCGAAATGGAATAGAAAGATCGAAGCCGAATTTGGACCTTGTGAAATTAAGACATTCCGGGTTCCAAAAGATCAAGATAAGGAAGTAATAGAAACGAATATGTTGGAATGGCAAGAATAGAAATTGGAAGATTAAAGTTTATAGATAGATTGGATGGGGGATTTTCTCATCTAATCTATCAACAAAACATCATAAATAACACCAAAACTATTGATTTAATGTTGGTATTTTGTTGTTTCATGAATTATTTTAGCGAAAAACTATTGCTTTTTTGTGTTAGATCAGTTATATTATAAATATAAAGTTTTGGGAACGTTCCCAAAACTAAATGAAAGCGATTAAACTAAAGGTTTTAGGAGTTATTAAGTTGTGATGGAGATGTCTTATATGAAAAATCCAACAATAAAAGATGTTGCTAGAGAAGCCAATACTTCAAAAAGCACTGTATCAAGATACCTCAACGGGGCGAAAGTAAAAAAGAAAACAGAAAAAGCATTAGAAGAAGCAATAAAAAAGTTGAATTATTTTCCAAATGCGAACGCGAGAAGACTAGTTAGTGACCGAGCCCAAGTTATAGGCATTATTGTTGATGATATTTCGAACTTTTTTTATTCCGATATTTTAAGAGGGATAGAAAATGTCATTAACAAATTTGGCTTTCACTGTGCTTATTACAGTAGAACATCTTATTATCAAGGTGAATGGGGTTTTATGGATTTAGCAAGAGAAAAACAAGTAGATGGTCTAATTTTGGTTAGCTTCTTAAAACGATCAAAAATATTTATGAAGCAGATAATGGAACTTCAGTTACCTGTTGCTTTAATTGGTGATGCTGAATTTGAAGATGATATTTTTTCTGTAGATGTCAACAATCAATTAGGTTTAGAAAAACTTGTCCATTACCTTGCAAAAATGGGTCATAAAAATATAGCTTATATAGAAGGTCCAGACGAATTTTCTGCGACATACTGGAGAAAACAAGGATTTGAAAGAGCCCTAGATCAAATAGGATTAAGTTATAACTCAGATTATGTGTTTAAGTCAGATTGGACAGAATCTGGTGGATATCAGACCATGGAGAGAATTTTAGAAAATAAGGATATAACAGCTGTAATAGCTTCAAATGATGAAATGGCAATAGGATCTATACGATGTGCTCATGAACATAACTATCGAGTTCCTCAAGATGTGTCGGTCGTGGGGTTTGATGACATATTAGTTTCAAAATGGATTTATCCTGCCCTAACCACGGTAAAGCAACCACTCTATAAGATGGGACAAGCAGCAGCAAAACATATGGTTTCCCATTTAGTGGATAAAAATGATTGTACTAATAAACAGAAAAGATTGTTATTAGAGCCTGAAATAATAATTCGACAATCATGTAAACAGGTTTAAATGATAAAGGAGGTTTTAGTAGATGTTTGGTACTAAAATTAATAAGGATCCACACGGCTATTACTTTATTGCCCCTTTTTTTATTAGTTTCTTTATATTCGGTTTAGGCCCAATACTTTATTCGTTCTACTTAAGTTTTACAAATTGGACAGGGTTTGATCAACCTGAATTTATAGGCCTTGCGAATTACGAGAGGTTAATACAAGATACTGTATTTTTAAAATCGATATCCAATACTTTAATTATTTGGATATTCTCTATTATTCCACAGTTAACGATCGCTCTTACTTTAGCGTTAATATTGCATGAAAAGTTTATTCGTGGAAGACATTTGTTCCATGCGATATTCTATTTTCCAAACATCATAACACCTATAACTATCGGTGTAATGTTTGCTTTGATGTTTGACTGGCAAACCGGAAGTATTAACCAATTTTTGTTATCAATCGGTATTATTAATGAGCCTATTTATTGGCTGAATGATCCTTGGCTAGCAAGAATAATTGTAGCTTTAACAATGATGTTTCAAAATTTTGGTTTTAACATGTTAGTCTTTTTGGCCGGTTTACAAGCAATCCCTAAAGATTTATATGAAGCAGCTGAAATTGATGGAGCTTCAAGAGTCCAAACAGCACTTCGGATTACTATTCCATTAATTCGCCCTGTATTGATATTTACATTGATTACTTCTGTAATTGGTGGTCTTCAGATCTTTGATGCACCATTAATGATTGGTAAAGGACCAGATAATTCTACGTTAACTATGATTATGAACTTATACGAAGCTGCATTTGTTCGTTATGATTATGGTTACGGTGCAACTATTGCATATGGTGCCTTTGTGGTTATTGCAATTGCCACTGCAATTACATTTATGATCCCTGGGGTCCGTAAGAAAAGGGAGGCGAAATAAATGAGTCAAATGAAAAATAATCAAAATAGCTTCTCTGATGAAGAACTTAAAAAGAAGAAACGAATTAGCTTGATTAAAACATTAATCTGGATTGGTATCATCATCGCTGCGATTATATGTTTAATTCCATTTTACAGCATGATTATTACTTCAACACATGCCAATTCAGAAATTACGAGAAAATTATTGTTAGTGCCTGGTGACCGCTTATTAGCAAATTACGAAAGGTTAGTAGACGTTGTCCCAATATGGAGAGGTTTTGTAAACAGTTTGATTATTACAGTGATTTCAACGATTATAGGACTCTATTTCTCGGCACTTGGTGGATACGGTTTCTCAAAATATAACTTTAAAGGGAATCCCATTCTTTTTGCGGCGGTATTAGCAACGATGATGGTTCCAGGTCAATTGGGTATCATTGGGTTTTACAGATTAATGAATGAATTTGGATTACTCAATACTTACTGGCCATTAATATTACCTTCTGTAAGTAATGCATTTGCATTATTCTTCTTTAAACAAGTAGCAGATGCATCTGTTCCAAAAGAAATGATGGAGTCTGCAAGAATAGATGGGTGTAGGGAGTTAAATATTTTTCATCGAATTGCTTTACCTTTAATGGGGCCATCTTTAGCAACACTTGGTATTTTCCTGTTTATTAGTAAATGGAATGAATTTTTACAACCGATGATTATCTTATTTGATCAAGAGCTACAGACATTACCAGTTTTGATAGCAAGTGTTAGAAGTCAATTTAACGTAGATTATGGTGCTCAATACGTTGGTATTGTAATTTCTATCATTCCAATACTCATTGTATTTGCCTTATTCTCAAAACAGATTATTGGAAATGTAATGGCAGGTGCAATTAAAGAGTGACATTTTGTCACGGTGCTAATCGTCCGTAACCCTCTCACTTCAATGTTCAAGTAAATAGAAGAAGCCAAAGTTGAGGATAACGGACGCTATCACCCTGATAAGTTTCGCTTGTCATATAGATTTTTGGGGGTGATTTAGACTTCACAACATAACAAACGAATATTGTATGAGAATATCTCTGAAAAAAATTAATAGAGGAGAATTTATATGAAAAAAAGATTAAACATATTGTTTATAACTTTAATTTTAACTGCTGTATTAGCTGCTTGTTCATCTGATGCAGATAACGAGGGTGACAATAATGGTACTGATGATAAAGTAAGTGAGGATATGTCTCCAGAAGATTTTGAAGGTGATTTAGATATTTGGACTTTTTTTGGTGACGTTGAATTGATGGCAGAAAGATTTGAAGAAAAATATCCTAATGTAAATGTCAATGTAGAGGTATTCCCTGGGGATCAATATCAAACAAAATTAATGAATGCGATTAACAGTAATACAGATGTTCCAGACATTTTTGATTTAGAAAGAAGTTATATGGGTAAATTTATTAATCAAGAGTTTGTTGCAGATTTAACTGAATTAGGCGCAGATGAACTAGTAGAGGATTATATTCCTTATGTAAAAGAATTAGGAATGGGAGAAGATGGTTCTGTTAGAGCTATATCTGACCATGCTTCACCGGGTGCTTTTTGGTACCACCGTGATTTAGCAGAGGAATATTTAGGAACAGATGATCCAGAGGAAGTTTCTGAAATGGTTAGTGATTGGGATTCCATTATAGAATTAGGTCAACAGGTTCAAGATGATAGTAATGGAGAAGTTCATCTAATTTCTCATTTTGGTGATGTATATAATACCGAAAAAAATAACCCGGAATTATGGCTAGAAGATAATTCGTTAGTAATCGATGACCAGTGGAACGAAATTTTTGAAAATATGAAATCGATTAGAGATCTAGGTATCGATGCTAAATTAGGATATCACTCTGGTGGTTGGGGTGACGCGCTTAATGAAGGTGGAGTTATCATGTTTGCAAACCCAGCTTGGGCTAGTTTTATGGTAGGAAATGAAGATGGTGAAGCCGAAGGGAAATATGGTTTAGCAGAAACGCCAAGTGGTTATTACGAGGGTGGAACTTATCGAGCAATGTTTAATGGATCAGATAATAAGGCATTAGCTTATGAGTTTATCAAGTTTATAGCTGGAGAGGAATGGCAACAATATAATCTTGAAGAAACTGGTAACATGCCTGCGCTCCAATCACTTTATGAAGAGAATGCAGATAGCTTTACACATGAATTTTTCGGAGATCAAAAAGTTCTAGAAACTTATTATGAATTATTAATGGACATACCAGCAAATAGAGCAACCGAGAATAATAATGATATTTCAACTCTTTGGTATGATGCAACTTCTGAAGCAATAGACAAGGGACAAAGCTATAACGACGCTATGGAAAGTTTTAAAGCTTCCGTTCAAAATAATTATCCAGAAATTGAAGTAGAATAAATAATTATCATTTATAGACGGTTGCATGTTCTTAGCAGCCGTCTATTTATTAAGGAGCGTGGAATAATGACTGAAATTACAGATTATATAGACCAAATGCGTATTATTGATGGACATGAGCACCTTATTCCACTCAAAGATAGGAAAAAAAATAATCATGGTTTTTTTGATCTATTACACTATTTAAAATCTGATATGACCTCTGCTGGCTTAAACTTACATTATTTTGACGCCAGCAAGAATGAAGATTCAATTGAAAAAAAGGCAGAGGTTTTCTTGGAATTTTGGGAAAAAACAAAAAATACAACCTATGCCAAAATGCTTAAGTGGGCTGTAGAGGATTTATATGGAATGAAAGATTGGACCATTGAAGGTATTTGTGAGTTAGATAAAAAAGTAAAGCAAGCTTCTCAAGACCCAGATTTATATGAACGTATTCTTAAGGAGAAAGCAAAAATTGATGTGGCTTTTACACTCATTTTTACAACTAACGTTGATTTTCGATACTTCAGACCCGTTATGTGGATGGATCATACTTTCCGACTCCATTCCAGGGAACAAATACAAAAGTTAGCGAAAGAATCAGAGCGTTCGATTCATAGTCTTGATGATTTACGAGCAGCAGTGGAGAAGATTATGGAAAAGTATGTAGATGAGGGAATGGTAGCAACTAAAATCGGAGCTGCCTATTGGCGTTCGCTAAATGTAGAAAAACCAACATATGCGGAAGCTGAAAGAGTCTTTAATACTATTCAGTCCAATTATTTAAAGGAATCTATCTCGAGTGAAGATGCTAAACCATTACAGGATTTTATGATCCATGAAGTGATTAAGAATTCCATTGTAAATGATATGCCAATTCAAATCCATACAGGTCACCAAGAGCCTAGTGTCTCGAGTAATGGTAACATTCTTACGAATTCTAGGGTAACGGATTTAGTTCCGTTATTATTAGAATACTATGAGGCGAAATTTGTTTTATTACACGGTGGAATGCCTTATCATCAGGAATATTTATCAATTATTAAAAATTTCCCTAATGCCTATGCCGATCTAACATGGTGTTATATTCTTTCACCGACTATGACAAAACAAATCCTGTTTCAATTAATTGAAATGGTACCACAATCAAAAATCCTAGGTTTTGGAGGAGATTATAGTCAAGTAGAAGGTACCTATGCACATGCGAAATTAGCAAAAAAAGTAATGGCGGAGGTATTATCTGAAAAAATAGTTCAAGGTGAAATGACGGAGAAAGAAGCACAAGGTTTTGCAAATCTAGTATTCCGCAATAATTTAATTGAATTATATAAATTAGACTTTAAAAAGTTATGATGCAGAGGTGGAAGCATGTTTGAAATAGTAAATGAGAAAGAATTAATAGTAAAAAAAGATAAGAAAAAAGTGTTGGATCAGATAACCTTAGAGATAGCAACTGATCAATTAGGGAACATAACACTCGATTTAACAGATCTAAAACAGTCTAATCATAATGGTAATAAAGGGTCTTATGACAGATATGAATTTATCTATTCTTTAGAGAAAAAGGCTAATGTATCATTGATTTTTCACTGTTATGAAAAAACGATACAAGCATTCGTGGAAGCACGCCTAGAAAGTGAGCGTTTATTTGCGTTAAATGATTCGTTTCAAGCAAACGACGGTATAAGAATCCATGTCACAGATATACCTAACATGGAGAAAATGGTAGCACATTACCGACATAAAGATTGGTGGTCACGACCATACTTTGATACAAATTTAACAGATCTACCTAAGAGAACCACTTCTATTACGTGGAAAAAAACAGATTCTAATTACCAACTCATGACGATTGTTGGTGAAACCTTCAAAACTGAAATGCAGGGTGCTGAAAAAGGATTTACAATCACTGTATCGTCAAATGATCATGGAAGAGAATCATGTCAAACCCCTTTATTCGTTTTAACGGAAAATGAAAATACGTTTGATTTAATCAAACAAACAATCACAGAAATTGGTACGATAATTCAAAAAGAACCATTCATTGAAAATAAGCGCTACCCGGAAAAGTTAGATTATTTTGGTTGGTGTAGTTGGGATGCTTTCTATCAGAAAGTAAACGAAAAAGGTATTGTAGAAAAGATACAAGAATTGAACGAACAAAATGTCCCTGTAAAGTGGGTAATGATTGATGATGGGTGGTCTGAAATCAAAGATGATCGATTGCATGCTTTTACACCAGATCAAGAGAAATTTCCAAATGGCTTCAAGTCACTTACTAAAAAGCTACGTCAAGATTATGGAATAGAATCGATTGGTGTTTGGCACACACTAGCTGGATATTGGGGTGGTGTAGATCCTAACAGTAAATTAGCCGACGACATGCAAGCATTTTTATATAAAACGACTGCTGACAAATTAATTCCTTACCCTCAAAAAGGAAAAGGTTTTTCATTTTGGGATGCTTGGCATCAATATTTAAAAGAACAAGGCATTGACTTTGTAAAAGTAGATGGTCAAAGCGCTATTCATAACTTCTTAAATAGCCAAAAGCCAATTGGTCAAGCTTCGACAGAAACACATAAAGGTTTAGAAGCATCTGTTGGTATTCATTTTGATCAAAACATCATTAATTGTATGGGGCTGGCTCCAGAAAATATTTGGAATCGTCCTATTTCAGCAGTTTCAAGAAGTAGTGATGACTTTGTTCCTGATGATGAACAAGGGTTTGCTGAACATGCGGTTCAGAATGTCTATAATTCCTACTATCATGGTGAATTTTATTATGGTGATTGGGATATGTTTTGGACAAAGCATAAAGACGCAAAACGTCATGCATTACTTCGAGCAATGAGTGGTGGACCTATTTACACAAGTGATAAAGTTGGTGAAACAGATGCAAATATTATTCAGTCGCTTATTTATCAAAATGGTCGAATTGTAAGATGTGATCAAGTTGGTCGTCCTACTGCAGATACATTAATGGTTAATCCAACAAATGATGAGGTGCCACTCAAAGTTTGGAATAAAAGTAATGGAGTAGGCGTTATAGCTGCGTTTCATATTCATCCTGAAGCAAATGAAGTCTCTGGAATAATTAGCCCGTCTGATATTCAAGATTTGAATGCAGAACGTTATATTGTATTTGATTATTATAACCAAAAAGTGGAGCAGATGAATAAAACTGATAAGAAAATTATTTCTCTAAGCAAAGACGAATATGTGTTATATCATATAATTCCACTAAGAGAAAAAGTGACACCGGTAGGTTTAATCGATAAATATATTTCGTCACATACGTATAGGGTTTTAAGTGAGTCAGCAAATAAAATGATAATTCAATTAAAAGAAGCTGGGCGCTTTGCTTTCGTTTCAGAAGAAAGCCATTCGGAAATTATGATTAATGGAAAGCGAACTACAGCAATGAAAACAGAAGGCTTATACATCGTCGATTGTACAGATGAAGAGGGAGAATTTGTAATAGAATTAAATTATTAAAAATAAATGAAAGGAGTGTCTTAAATGAAAGTATCCTGTCATTTTATTACTTGGGGAGAAGAATTACTTACCGCATTGGAAGAGGCATCTGATTTAGGATATCAAGCCTGTGAAACCTTTACACATCTCGCATTAAATTATGAAGATCGTATCGAAGAGTTTCAAGAACTGATGAACAAGTACGGTTTTCAATTGTCTGCTTTATACGGTGGTGGCAACTTCACAGACATTGAAAAACGAGACTACATTGTAAAACGTAATGCACAAGTTGCTCGCTTTATTAAAGCAAATGGAGGAGATCGGATTGTATTTGGTCCTGGAGGGCCAAGACGAGAGGGTGGTACAACCTTAGAAGAGTTGAAAATTGCTGCAGAAACCATGAACTTAGCCGCAAAGGCATGCGATGAAATAGGGGTAAAGGCTTGTTTACATCCACATATAAATACAGAGATTGAGACTGTATTCGAATTAGATACAATGATGGAATTGACTGATCCGAAGTATGTTCATTTTTGCCCAGATACTGCCCATTTAAAAAGAGGAGGTATGGATCCACTAGAAGTCATTAAACGTTATAGTGATCGAATTGCATATGTTCATTTAAAAGATATTTCTCCTGAAGAAGTAGATGAACAAACCTTTCCAATCTTATCCGGTAATGAGCAAATGCCAATCTTTTGTGAATTAGGATTAGGTACAATCTCAGATGAAATTGTGGATATAGTAGGCTACTTAAAAGAGATTAATTATGACGGATGGCTTACAGTGGAAATTGACAAATCAACAAGTACTCCATATAAGAGTTTGGAAATCTGTCGTAATTTTGTGCAAAATCGGCTCAAGTTAGAGCTCTAATTACTACCCATTAATGTATGAGAAGGTGAGAGATAATGGCTCAAGGATGGAAAAGTGGACTAACTCGGTTTGCGGAATGGTTTTCACGGTTAGCCTATATTAATTTGCTCTGGATTTTATTTACCATAGTCGGACTAGTCTTATTAGGATTTATTCCTGCAAGTGTTGCGATGTTTACAGTGATAAGGACGTGGCTAAAAGGTAACTTGAATCCTCCAAATACAGTGTTTCAATTATTTTGGAAGACGTATAAACAAGAGTTTATACGTTCTAATCTAATTGCATTTATCCCTTTTATACTTGGGTATATATTGTATATTGATATTTTTGTATTTGAATTTCCAGATACCATGCTCATGCAAAGTGTTCAATTTATAATATATGTATTGAGTATATATTATTTACTAGCGATCTCCTTTTTCTATCCTATTTATGTTGAGTTTCAATTAAAATGGCTCCAATTTTTAAAGATGTTATTTTTAATGCCGTTTGTTGCCCCTTTTCGCGGGCTAACTATGGTAATTATCGGATATGGTATCGTATTTTTAATGAGCATGATGCCAGTCTTATACCTTTTCTTTGTTGGTAGTATTATAGCTTATTTATGGTTATTGATAGCTTTGCCAACTTTTTCAAAGCTACACGATCGTTTGGTGGGAAAAGATGAATGACACAGAAAGGGGTTCTTCTACAATGAAAAATAAACAGCCTAACATGGTAATGATTATGGCAGATCAAATGGCATTTGATGTAATCGGTGCTTTAGGTCATCCAGCAGTGAAAACACCTAATATCGATAAATTAGTGGAAAGTGGTGTCACTTTCGATAATGCTTATTGTAATTCACCAATATGTGCTCCATCCAGAGCTTCTTTTGTTTCTGGGAAGTTAACAAGTAATATCGCTGTTTATGACAATGGATCTGAGCTATCAGCAGACACACCTACATTTTTACACCATTTACGGAATGCGGGTTATGAGACAGTACTTGCAGGAAAAATGCATTTTATAGGTCCGGATCAGCACCATGGATTTGAAAAAAGAATTACTGGAGATATTCATACGACAGGCTTTGATTTAACCCCAGATTGGACAAAAGGTGTATATCATAACCATGGTACAGGTGTGAAAAGATTAAAGAATCCAGGTGTTAGTGAGATCAATAACAATTTAGATTACGATGCGAGGGTTTTAAATAGATCTTTGGAGCAAATTCGTAGCTTTAAGCGAAGGAAAGAAGAAGAGAAGAGACCATTTTTCTTATGTTCCTCCTTCTTCCATCCACATGATCCATTTCATATTACGGAAGAATATTGGAATATGTACGATGATGTAGAAATTCCATCCCCGGCTGTAGACGGACATGATTTAGATGAAATGCATCCGTTCAATCAATGGATTCAAATACATCATGAACTAGATATTTGTCAATTAACCGATGAAGAAATAGAGAAAAATAGAAGAGCTTATTATGGAATGGTGACTTATTTTGATCGAATTGTTGGGGAGATTGTCAATGAGTTAGAACGATTAAATATGTTAAAAGATACGATTATAATGGTAACAAGTGATCATGGTGAAATGCTTGGTGAACATGGAATGTGGTTTAAAAGAACGTTTTATGATCCAGCAACCAAAATTCCTTTAGTAATATCTTGTCCTGAACGTTTTCAAGGAAATAGAACCGTATCAGAAGTTGTTTCATTAGTTGATTTAGCAGCTACTTGCATCACATTAGCAGAAGCTCCCGGTGCTGATGAATGGATTGAGGATATCGATGGTAATAGCTTCGAGGCACTCCTTTATGATAAACAAATAGATTGGAAGGATGAAGTAATTGCTGAATACTATGGAGAGGGAGCAATTGAACCCTTAATTATGATTAGGAAAGGCAACTACAAATTTGTTTATATTCATCAACAAGAACCATTACTGTTTGATCTGGAGACAGATCCTCATGAATTAAATAATTTAGCTCAAGATGTAAATTATCAGAACATTTTACAACAGCTTAAAAAGAGAATTCATGATGAATTTGATGTAGATACGATCAAACAAGATATTATTAAAAGTCAAAAAGAACGTCTCTTCCTAGCAAAAACTTTGAATATTGGTGAAAAGACAGATTGGCAAGTGAAGAAGTAGCAGGTTAAAGGGAGCAAAAAATTCCTAAAAAAGGGAGGCTATTATAATGGGAGGCCAAATAGATTAATTCATAAGGGCTCCTATGGAGAAACAAGTGCTTGTTTAATAGAAATAAATGTGGATGATGTCTAAATCAAATTGTGATGAGGTGAGGATTGTGAAATTACTACTTAATGGAGATCTTGAAAAGATTGATAAAGGCATTCGTCTGTTACAAGAAGAGCTACACTTTGATCTAACAGACGATGGTTTTCCTATCGATGTAGTACAATCAAGTGGCAATCTAAAAGTCAGTTGTGATGGAGAGAGAGGCTTTATTCAATTCGAGGAAAAAATTCACTTTTTCCGTGCACTTGGCTTGTGGTTGGAAAATTATCATAAACAAAAAATATTTAATATTACAGAAGAGCCACAATTTGATATGAATGGAATCATGGTTGATGCTTCTAGAAATGGTGTTTTGAAAGTGGGATCGATTCAATTTTTGTTGAGAAAAATGGCAGTGATGGGTTTAAATGTTGTCATGATGTATACAGAAGACACTTTTGAAGTGGAAGAATACCCCTATTTTGGTTATATGAGAGGTCGATATTCCTTTTCGGAATTAAAAGCGTGTGATGATTATGCACATGCTTTTGGGATTGAGATGATGCCGTGCATTCAATCATTAGCTCATTTAAAGGAAGCGCTTAAATGGAATTATGCGTCGAATATACGTGATACGGAAGATATTTTACTGGTTGGAGAAGAAGAAACGTATCACTTTATTGAGAAAACTATTCAATCTGCTACCAAACCTTATCGTTCCAATCGGATTCATATTGGGATGGATGAAGCACATCAGCTAGGATTAGGCCGATATTTAGAGAAAAATGGATATAAAGATCGTTTTTCAATAATGAGTGAACACTTGAAAAAAGTGTATGAAATAACAGAACGAAATCAATTAAAACCAATGATATGGAGCGATATGTTCTTTAGACTAGGATCTAAAACAGGAAATTATTATGACGAAAAAGCAGAGATACCACAAAAAGTAATTGATCAAATTCCGAAAGATCTACAATTAGTATATTGGGATTATTACCATACGGATAAGGATTTCTATAAAAATTTTCTAAATATGCATAAAGAATTAGGATCAGATCCAATATTTGCGGGTGGAATTTGGACATGGAATGGTATCGCTCCAAATTATGGTAAGACTATTAAAACCACTCATGCTGCACTACAAGCGTGTAAAGACACAGGTGTTAAAGAGGTATTTGCTACGATGTGGGGAGATAATGGTGCGGAAACAGATCCATTTACAGGATTAGCAGGTATGCAATTATTCGCAGAACATGGTTATTCAAAGGATTTTGATGAACAGAAATGGAAAGAACGATTTTCATTCTGTGGACAAGCTGAGTTATCCGATTACTTAGAGTTAAATAAATTTGATGAAACACCAGGTGTAAGTTCAAATAATATAAAAGAATCACATCCAGCTAAATTCTTGTTATGGCAGGATGTATTGCTAGGACTATTTGATAAGAATATTGAAGGTTTACCAATGTCTGGTCATTACCAACAATTAGCAATTTGTATGCAAGAGGCAAAGGAACGAAACTCTGATTATCCATTAATGTTTGGCTACTACTATCAGTTGGCCAATGTATTAAGTGAAAAAGCAGAGATCGGTCTAGAGTTAAAAACAGCTTATGATGCCAAAGATCAAGATTCTTTAACTCATTTGCGTGATCAATTAAAGAGTTTAGTAAAAAAGATAGATGATCTACGTAAAGCGCATCGCTCGCTTTGGATGGACAGATATAAACCATTTGGTTGGGAAGTGTTAGACATTCGTTATGGTGGGGTAATTTCTAGAATGCATACTGCTATTGATCGTATTAATGATTGGTTAACTAATAAAATCTCTGTTATTGAAGAATTGGAACCAGAAAGGTTATGGCATGATGCTCCATGGGTAATGCCAGAAGGAGCTATTGGACGTAACGTATATCATCGTATAGTAACAGCGAGTGCATTTTCTGAGTAAAATCGCAAAGAATTATCTTGGTGTGATAAGAATGAGTTACTTTGTGGCTAGAAGATTCTATATAATATACGGGTGAGTTTGTTCACCAAAAGATTTAAATAACTAATCCTAGAAGAATTAAGGAACGATCGAGTTTTTATAAAGATAAAGAATTATTTTCTAGAGGATCTTAAATGGAGGTAGTGTGATAACAAATGGCTATAAAAAATAAAGTTCAACTAATAACTTATCCTGATTCATTAGGAGGGGATCTACGACATTTAAATCAAGTATTAACCAATTGTTTTCATGGTTTATTTGAAGGTGGGATTCATATTTTACCTCCATTTCCTTCATCTGGAGATCGAGGATTCGCTCCTAAAAATTATTTAGAGATAGAGCCAGAGTTCGGTGATTGGAATGATATTCGAGCTATTGGTGAAAAAAATGATGTACTAGTAGATTTAATGGTGAATCATATTTCAAAGTTATCACCTTATTTTCAAGACTATTTAAGGAACGGCTCTGATTCAGAATATGCCGATTGTTTTATTACGTTGGATAAGTTGTGGGAAGACGGTATACCAAAACAAGATGATATAGACAAAATATTTTTACGTAGACCTGTTCCGTACTCTACATTTTCTTTTGAAAAAACAGGTGAACAATTCAAGGTCTGGACGACATTTGGCAAAGAAGATCCTTCTGAACAAATTGATTTAGATATTAAATCACCTAAAGTGAAGGAAATTTTGGCATCTTTCTTTGAAACTTTCAGTCAAAATAATATTAAGATTGTTCGATTAGATGCTGTTGGTTATGTGATTAAAAAGCTAGGGACAAGTTGTTTTTTTGTTGAGCCAGAAATTTATCAATTTTTAGAATGGGTGAAAGAGTTAGCAGATCATTACGAAATTGAAATCCTTCCCGAAGTACATTCGAATTATGACATTCAGTTGAAGCTCGCTGAACAAGGTTATTGGATCTACGATTTCATACTGCCATATACAGTACTAGAAACGATGCTTACCAAAAGTAGTAAACGCTTGAAGGAGTACTTAAAAGACAGACCTGAAAAACAGTTCACCATGCTGGATTGTCATGATGGTATCCCAGTGTTGCCTGATTTAGAAGGTAAAATCGATACAAAAAAAGCTAGTGAAATAACGCAAACTTGTAAAGATAGGGGAGCAAATTTTAGTGTAATTGTGTCAGATGAACACAAAGCGGCTGATGGTTTTGATGTACATCAAATAAATGGGACGTACTATTCATTATTGAATAGTGATGATGCCTATTTAGCATCAAGAGCGATACAATTTTTCGTTCCAGGAATTCCACAAGTTTATTATGTAGGGTTATTAGCAGGGGAAAATGATTTTCAATCTGTTGAAGAAACAGGAGAAAACCGTGCCATTAATCGGCATAATTATACGCAATCAGAAATTGAAGAATCTGTGGGAAAAGCAGTGGTAAAAAGGCTTTTGAAGCTTATTCAATTCCGTAATGAATATCCTGCTTTCGATGGGGAGTTCTCTGTTATGGAATCAAACGATAAACATATTAAACTTAAATGGGTAAAGAAAGAAAAATATTGTGAATTACACATCGACTTAAACACTTATCGAACGGTCATACACTATTTAGATGAACAAGGGAAAGCTTCTGAATATGTACTGTAATAATTTTAGATTTAAGTTAGAGTAACTGATTGTCACAGGCAAACAATTTTACACCTCAATCACCGGTATTTTATAGGATAGTGTAAGTTAGGATTAAAACCTTATAAATGTTGTTAAATCAACATTTATAAGGTTTTTTTATGAAACTTAAAACGATACCGAGTATACCACCAGCAATCGCCGGAACAATCCAACCTAGTCCTACCGTATATAAAGGAAGTACAGCAGTAAAGAATTCGTTCACAACTTGTATTTTTATACCTGCTGCATTCAGTCCATCAAATAAAGCTACAATAAATGTGAATAGAATACTAACTTGATATACTTCTTTCTTACCTTTGAAAAGAGGATTTAAGAATGTTAAAACCATTAAACACATTGCCAGTGGATAAAGCATAGATAACACAGGTACTGAAAATTCGATAATAGTAGTTAATCCAAAATTTGAAACGACCGCACTAAACAATGTGAAAATAATTGTCCATGCTTTATATGATACTTTTGGTACAATTTCATTAAAGTAGGATGCACAGGCCGTAATCAAGCCGATACTCGTCGTTAAACATGCAGCCACAACAATAATTCCAAGAATTAACTTCCCATATCCTCCAAAATAGAATGCTGACGCTGCGGCTAAAATTGCACCGCCATTATCCATATATCCAATACCACTTACACTGATTGCCCCGAGATAGGCAAGGGAAGAATATACGATAGCTAAAAGTGCCGCTGCAATTAGTGCAGCTTTCATCGTAGAAACAAGGAGCTCTTTTTTGGAGACAGCACCTTGGTCTTTCATGGCGTTAATAATGATAATCCCAAAAACAAATGCCGCTAAGACATCCATGGTCAAGTACCCTTCCTGAAAGCCTTTGAAGAAACTGTTTGTCATGTAGGCTTCGGTTGGTTCTTGAATGGTACCAATCGGATTAAAAAAGGCTGACAATATTAGTAAGGCAATAACAATTAACAGTAGTGGTGTTAGTAATTTACCGATAATATCTACGAGCTTTTTAGATTGTAATGAGAAGTATAGAGATACACCAAAGAAAATGATAGTAAAGATAAGCAGTGACCAATTGCTTCCGCTATCGTTTAAAAAAGGCATAATTCCCATTTCATATGCGACTGTATTAGTTCTTGGCAACGCAAAAAATGGACCGATGGTTAAATACAATGCAACCGTAAAAATGAGACCGTACAATGGGTGAATTTGACTTGCAAGTGATTGTAAATTACTTTTGCCTGAAATGCCTAAAGTTAAAACAGCAAGGACAGGTAATCCAACTCCGGTAATGATGAAACCTAGGTTTGCTGCAAATAGATTTTCCCCTGCTGCTTGACCTAATTGGGGTGGGAAAATTAAATTACCTGCACCAAAAAACAGAGCAAATAACATAAAACCTACTGTAATAATACTTAATGAATTACGTGATGACATACTAAACCTCCGTTATTTATTATATGGAATATCAGATAAATGCTAAATATCAGACTTTTTCGTCGACATGTTTCGTCAAAATATTAACAGAATATCATGGAATTATCTGAAAAGCAATCTATTTTTAATAGCTGCTTCACAATTTGGAATAACAGTTCTCGTAATGGTAAGTGCAAACTCCGTCATCTACACCACGAAATAAATTTTATCCTCTAACTTCAGTCTCGTCTTTTCTTTATTTCCTACGGTTCAGTCAATTATGACAAAGTTCAAGGAAAATTCTAAATACTTTAATGCTGAAATTTTGGAACATTATGCTAAGATAATATAATTAATGTAAACAGCTAATGGAGGCAAAGTATGATCACTATTATGAGTATTTTTTTCTATCTTATAATTCTTTTTAGTATATCTACACTGTTATTCTTTTCTTTGACTTTTGTATTAGGAACGCAAGACCCTATGATTGCATATCTTTTATCTTTAATTGCGACTCATTTGGTATTAAATACTTTAGGGGGATTGAGGAAAAGCAAATTTTGAGTTAAGGTTTAGACTTTGATAGTGAGTTGCATGTATTATTCGTGACATCCAAACTGCAACTTCTTGAATATACGATTGTACATTTTGATCGGCATGTATCGCAGTCCTTTCTACTAATAAATCGATTAATTCTTCAGCAGCTATGGTTGATCACCCCATCAATATAAAATTATTTTTGTGTTTAATAGGAACAATCGTTCTTGTATCTATAATACTACAAACAAAAGGGGAGTGGAGGAAAGAAATGAAATATTTAAGAAATTTATACATTATCATGATTGTCATAGTTTTTGTTAATCTAACAAGTGAATTTATGTTAAACGGGGATTATTCAGCCATTGCGAGTTGGATTATAGTCATGCTATTTCTCTTTGGAACAATATATTATTCTGTTGCAAGGTTTTATTTAACTGAGAAATAATTGCTTTTCCAATTATTTGTTAGTATACTAATTTTGAAACTAAATAATTTAACCATTCGGCTAGGGGAGCATGTAGATGCTGAGAGAGGAATTCGACCCTTTGAACCTGATCTAGTTAACACTAGCGTAGGGAAGTGGATTGGTAAGTCATATAGATTGATCGATTAGTCTGTATATTACTAACCCGTCTTCCTGCATTGGTGATGGGTTTTTTGTTGTGCCAATGTTATTGATGCACAGGCAACTTCAACTGGTTTACTGGCAATTTTCAGGATTTATTGTCAACTTCACCTGATTTACTATCAACTCCCCTCCAATACTTTACTACTATTTTTTAAAAAAAGGAGAATGTAAAAATGAGTACATTGTTTACAGATCGTTTATGGAAAAGAGTGGAACCGATATGGAATTCGTATTTGGAACATCCTTTTGTTAAGGGATTAGGTGACGGCACCCTCGAACAGGAGAAATTTAAGCACTGGTTAAAGCAAGACTATGTCTACCTGATTGATTATGCAAGGCTTTTTGCGATTGGAAGTGCAAAAGCGGATGATCTGGAGAAAATGACGACCTTTGCCAAGCTATTACATGGTGTTTTAGATGTGGAAATGGATTTGCACCGTAAGTATGCAGCGGATTTTGGCATTTCAAAAGAGGAGCTTGAAGCAACAGAACCGTCTGCGATTACTACGGCCTATACGAGTTATATGTTGAATTTGTCTCAGCGTGGCGGTATGGAAAATGTCGTGGCATCAGTGCTTGCGTGTGAATGGAGCTATAATTTTATCGGAAAGTCATTGGCAAATTGGCCGGGGGCATTAGACGATAATTTTTACAGTAGTTGGGTGGAGATGTATAGTTCTAATGAATTCACCGAATTAGCGGAAGAAACGAAACAGTTAATGAATCAAATTGCAGAAGGCAAGCCGGAGCAGGAACTAGTACGACTTGAAGAGATTGTGGTGAAGACGAGTCAATTTGAATATATGTTTTGGGATATGGTAGAAACGAAAGAAGATTGGCCGGTGAATGCTCAATGAGTACAGCACTAGCTAATCTAGTCGATGAAAGAAAAGATGAATTAAAGCAACTTTTATCTGATCTCATTAGTTTTCCAACAGTAAGTCCTCCTGCTAGGAATACGTCTGAAATTCAGAAATATATTGCGGATTATCTAGAAAAATTGGATTTTCAAACCGAACGATGGGATGTTTTCCCAAATGATCCTAACCTTGTCGGGATGAAGAAAGGAACACAATCTGATACATACAACAGCCTGATTATTAACGGGCATATCGATGTAGCGGAGGTAGGGGATGCTTCCGGTTGGTCAGTGCCTCCTTTTTCCCTTACTGAAAAAGGGAAACATCTGTATGGCCGTGGTGTCTCTGATATGAAGGGGGCTGTCGCCTGTGCTTTATTTGCGGCTAAACTATTACATGAAGAGGGAATAGCATTAAAAGGCGATTTGCAGTTGCAGACCGTGATTGGAGAGGAAGTCGGTGAGGCAGGAACCCTTTCTTGTATTGAAAAAGGATATGATGCTGACTTTGCGTTAGTTGTCGATGGCAGTAATCGCGAAATCCATGGTCAAGGTGGTGTGATCACGGGTTGGGTTACGGTTAAAAGTAAGCAGGTTTATCATGATGCAATGCGAGCCGAATTAAATGAAACAGGTGAGGGTGCTAGTGCAATTGAAAAAATGACAAAAGTTATCGACAGCCTTCGTGCATTAGAGAAGGAATGGGCGAAAACAAAGGAGTATCCAGGATTTAAAAAAGGTACAACTACTATTAACCCGGCTGTTATTGAAGGTGGGCGTCATCCAGCATTTGTAGCGGATGAATGTCGTCTTTGGATTACTGTTCATTTTTATCCTAATGAAGATTACCGAGAAGTTGCAAATGAAGTAGAGGAATACCTCAAACAATCTGTCAAAGACGATTCATGGTTTCAGGAAAATCCACTCCTTTTTGAATGGGGTGGGAAATCAATGATAGAGGATCGCGGTGAGATTTTCCCTTCTGCTGAGGTAGATCCAGAGTATCCAGCTATTAAGCTCCTCGAGCAATCACATTACGCAGTTGAACAGGAAACCACTTCAGTTAGTATGTCAAAGACTGTGACAGATGCGGGTTGGTTTGATGACGCTGGTATTCCAACTGCGATTTACGGTCCGGGAAAATTAAATGAAGCACATTCTGTTGATGAAAAAATAGAATTGGAAGAATTAATTAGATTCACGAAGACTTTGTTAACCTTTATTCCAGCTTGGTGTAATGTAACAAAACAGTGAATTCGTATACAAGAAGTTATTTAGTACAAAGCTCAGAGGTGAAAAAACTCTGAGTTTTGTACTTTATCACGGTGCTAATCGTCCGTAAAATCCCCACTGAGGGAAGTCACACTTTATGTTCATTTAACTACAATTCCGTTAACTTAATAAATGTTTCGTTATTATAAATACTTGATAAAAGTGGATCAGAATAAGCTGTGTCTTTCAGAGCTTCATTTAGTTCGATTGCATTTTCTAACTCTTCTAAACCTTGATCAATTTCTCCAAGTTGTATCAAAGCTACCCCTTTTCCATAATAGCCGATTCCCTCATCTGGAAATTCCTCAATGATGTTATCATAAATATCTTCTGCTTTTTGAAAATCGCCATTATATGTAAGCATCAGGCCTTTATAATCTAAAGCATCTAATGTCTGCTCTGGTTTTAGCTCAATAATCTTGTCTAAATAAGGAATTGTAGCACTATATTCCTCTAATAAATCATATGAGTAGACAAGATACCATAACGCCTCAGTATCATTCGTATAATACGCTAAATACTCTTCTAAATAAGGAATACTTTCCTCGTATTCTTGTAAAAAGTATAGTGAAATACCTTTACCATATAAGGCATAAGGAGCACTATCATCAATTTCTAAAGCCTTATCGTAATATTCTAATGCTTTTTCATCTCTTTCAAGCATAGAATGTGCATTTCCCATGTTGATAAATTGCTCAGGTTCTTGATCACTAATATCAATGGCTTTTTGGGCTGCAACGATGGCTTTCTCATATTCATTTGTCCTGTTCAATGATAATGCTTTATTACTGTAAGAACTATCTAACTCGTCATCTAGTTCAATCGCTTTTTCTAAGGGTTCTAATGATTCTTCATATTGCTCCATATTAATAAGAATATAACCTTTTTCATTATATAATAACGGATCTTTAGGGTATTTCTCTAATCGCTCATATACATGTTTTAACGCTTCATCATATTGGTTTTGTTCATACCAGCTGTCATATTTCTCTCGCGAAAAGTCAGGATCTGTTGTACTGAAAAGGGTACATCCAGAAAGAATCATCATTAATAAAATAAATATAATTCCTAAGTTTTTCTTCACTGTATCATTTCCTTTATGTGAATTTAGAATCAGTATACATTATAAGAGAAATGTTCAAAGATGTAACTGGGTCAAAAGTTCTAAATGGATAATTTTTCCGCAAAAGAGCTGTGAATGATTGATTGGTGTGTATATAATTGGGGTAACGATAGATTTCTATGATAGGAGGAAACTAGGGATGAAATGGATACTTCTTCTAATAGCTGGCTGGATAACCATAACTGGTGGGTTATTCTTGGGCGCGTTATCTGGAAATATTGCGGAACAGTTTGGCTTAGCTAGAAATTATCAGTTATTGATTCAAGGTCTCGTGATGAGTGGAATCGTTGTACCTATTATTTTGTATCTGTATCGATACGTCTATCGGCTGACAGGTGAGCCCAATAGGCCGGTGTATTCATGGAAAAGCGCCTATCATTTTTTTACTGGGGCTCTTCTGGCAATTGGCCTAGCTACTTTTGGTTTCATCATAGCAACTTCACTTGGCTGGATTACTATTGAACAATGGCATACACCAGATTATTGGTTTGCTGCACTACTTATCAACATGGTTATCGCCTTTTTGTATGAAGCTTTGCCGGAGGAACTGGCTTTACGAGGAATGGTATATGATGTATTACGTTATCGCTTTGCAGCCTGGCTAGCTGTTTTATTGCAAACGATTTTATTTTTGCTTGTTCCTTTAGCAACCGTACAACTTCAGGTGTTCTTTGGACTTTCGCCAGGTAATACCATTAATGCAGAGTACATTGTGTTGATTTCTTGCTTCGGGATCTGTTTACAATTGCTTCGTCTCTGGACACAAAGTTTGTGGACATCAATAGGTTTCCATTTGGCTTACCTAGAAATAACTAGAGTTGTAGTGATGCCTTCAAGTGATGCATCCATTCTAAGTTATAATGAAGTGGAGTCTGGTCTAGGTACAGTGTTTATTGCATTAGGAATGATTATAATTGGGGGTATTATTTTCTCTCTCTTTATTTTAGGTGCAAAGCGTTTTTTTGGAAAAGGATATAAGTTTAACAAACATTAAAAGGGTTATTTACAGCAGCCCTTCTAAAGGTTGGTGTTCTTCTAATCTACGTGAGCAGTAGAATTCGATGCAGACAATGAAGCTAGTACATATAACATCCGAATGAAGTTATTGTCGTATGGAGAATGCCGATTATTATTTTAAAATATTCTGAAAATATACTATAATTTCTAAGTATACATCTTAGAGGGGGAGTAACATGAAAGCATTAGAGAGAGTTAGTGGTTTTGTAGGGAGTACGTTTGCAATTTGGGTTGTTCTATTTGCGATCTTATCATTTCTTATACCTTCAGGATTCACATGGTTGGCAGCCTATATCACACCATTATTAGGTATCATTATGTTTGGTATGGGACTTACGTTATCTGCAAGTGATTTTAAAGAAGCTTTTAAACGTCCGAAAGAGGTTGCGATTGGAGTAGCTGGTCAGTTCTTGATCATGCCATTGCTTGCCTTTGCGTTAGTAACGCTATTACCAGTTTCCAAAGAGGTGGCAGTCGGTGTTATCTTAGTAGGTTGTTGCCCTGGTGGTACTTCATCGAACGTTATGACGTACTTATCCAAGGGGGATACGGCATTATCGGTTTCTATTACTACGGTTTCTACGATTCTAGCACCATTTTTGACACCAGCACTTATTTTTCTTTTTGCTAGTCAGTGGTTAGAGGTATCTGCAGGATCCTTATTCGTATCGATTGTACAAATTGTATTAGTGCCGATCGTGTTAGGCTTAATCGTTAAAGCGTTATTGAAGGACAAAGTGGAAGCGGGAGTAAAGGCGATTCCGTTAGTATCGGTAATTGGTATCGTAGCAATTGTTGCTGCAGTAGTAAGTGTTAACCATGAACAAATTGCGAAGACTGGTTTACTCATTTTCTTAATTGTTGTACTTCATAACGCGCTAGGCTATCTAGTTGGTTATGGGCTAGGAAAAGTAACGAAAATGGGTTCGAAGCAACAAAAAGCCGTTTCTATCGAAGTAGGCATGCAAAACTCTGGACTTGGTGCCACACTAGCCGCTGCACACTTTAATCCACTAGCAGCTGTACCAAGTGCGATTTTTAGTGTCTGGCATAATATTTCAGGACCGGTTATAGCAACTATTTTCAGGAAGCAGCAGGAGAAAGAAGATAAAAATGATGTAGAGAAGAGTCAAAGTGCATAATGAGAGGTAAGGGTCGGATTTTTCAAATGGACTTTTGTTCATAAGAGGGAGCCGGCCCTTTTCATTGTTAGAAAGTATAAAATTTTGGTATTTGTCTAGCTCCGAGCACTCAGAAACTAGGCGACTTCACGAATCGCCCTACGATAAGTCATCATCGGTTCGCAAAGCTCACCGTGATTCCTTTATCTCAGTTGTTTCTGAAGTCGCTACGTTTCTAAACGGGCGCTCTGCGCTTTTCTTAGTTTTACTTTAAGAACATTTAGACTGTAGGAGCTCTTATTTAGAAGGGAATAGATCACCTAATCTTGAAAAAGAGGAGAGCTCTTATTGCAAACGTTATTTCGATATAACTGGATGGTCAGAGAAGAATGGATCGTTGGTGTCAAGAGTTAAGCCAAGAAGAACTTCTTCGCAATTAAACGGGTGGAGTAGGTAGTATAGTGCATACACTGTTCCATATAGTAGTTGTAGAATGGAGTTGGTTACGTCTCTTACAAGAAAAAACAGACTTTGAAGGAAGTTTTGTTGATTATAAGAGCTTGAAACAGGTTCGAAAATTGGACGTTGAATTTAAAAAGGAAGTGGAGAACTTTGTGAACAACTGAGCTGGGAGTATGGAAAATCAATTATTTTACGATACGCTACCAAATGGAAGAATGGTAACGGATACCTGGGGTGAAGTGATACGACATGTTATTGCTCACGAAATTCACCATATAGGGCAATTATCAATTTGGGCAAGAGAAATAGGGAAAAACCTGTGTCAGCAAACCTTATTGGACGTGGGCTTTCCCCTCATTCGACTAATTAATCAGAGAATATTTTAGTTTGTATTTCTCGTTATTAATTTGAATACTGGTGAATTGTTATAGGACGGATCGAAAGAATTACTGTATAATTAATAATAGAATAAGGAAGGAGGAATTTCATATGTCTAAAACTTTAGCTGTTAACTCCACAAAACTAGCAGGGGTGAGAGCAAGTTAAAATTTAATAATCTAGCGTTAGCATGCTTTACTCCTGCTTTAACAATCCGTAATTGATTTTATTAGCAGGAGGTACACAATGAAGAAAAATACTTTAGCGGAACATAACATTAAGTATTTATTTTGGTCTCAAATATTTGGAAGTATCCTATTTATTACACCAGTTTTGACTTTGTTTTATTTTTCGCGTGGACTAGATGAAACGCTTATCCTATTGATCATGGTTTTTTTCAGTTTAGGAGTCCTTATAGGTGAAGTGCCTACAGGAATATTTGCAGACCGATTTGGAGCTAAGATGTCTTTCTTAATCGGCTCGTTACTAGGAATTGGTAGTCATGCATTATTATTATGGGCTTACGAACCTTGGGTGTTCTTTTTAAGTAGCTTATTAACTGGATTTGCAGCTACTTTTTTTAGTGGTTCAGATGAAGCTCTAATATATGAGTCATTAATCTTATCTAGCGAAGAGAACAAAATGGATAAGGCAATGGGACAAATTGGTTCAGCAAAATTCTTAGTCACGATCATTGTAGTAATAATAGGAGCGATTCTAGCAAAAGACCTATCTGATGGACAATTTAAACTGTTAATTGTTTTAAGTTTATTTTTTATGTCCATTCAATTTGCTTTATTATTGTTTATTAAAAATCCGCCTAATCAAGGCACATATAACAATGATATTAGAACACAACTTAAAGAAGGATTTTATGCCATAAAGAAACATCCTCAAGTTTTATGGATGTTTATGAATATTACTCTTGTATTTATACCTGCGACTGCAATTTTTGAAAAATTTGACCAAAAACTATTGGTAGATGCAGGTCTTCCTGTTTACTTGATAGGCATTGTTTATGCAATTGCTGCTTTAATAGGGTTTACAGCGTCTCGTACAATTGGTTGGATGACAGAAAGAATAAACCGTGTACACCTTTTGTTTATTACTGGCTTACTGGCTGTGCTAAGTCTTATAGGGGTTGCAATGTTCACTTCCTATTTGGGGACATTATTGGGAATTCTATTAATCCTCAAACTTGTAAGTGCTATTAGATATCCTGTTTACTCGCAACTATCCAATGAAATCATTCCTTCTAATGTTAGGGCGACTACTATTTCCCTCTTATCGATATTAGATTCAGGATTTGATATTATTATTTTCCTAACTGTGAGTGGTATGGCGATAACTGGTTTTTCAACGATGTTTCTTGTTTGTGCAGGTATTGCTTTAATCGGCACATTCATTCCAGTTGTACCCAGAAAAGCGTAAATATTAATACCATTGTAGATCATACATGCTAATATGTATGATCTTTTTTTAAAATCTTTTAAAGGTTTAATCAAAAAACTCCATATGTGTTTTTTCTTGTTTGTAGTAATCCAATCTATCTTGTAAAGTACCTGTATGAAACTCGAACTTATGACCATCAGGATCAGTAAAATAAATAGATTTCTTATCTCTTTTATCCCTAGGACGACCTGACAAAATGTTAACATTCAATTCCTTTAGTCTTTTGTACATTCTATCAAAATCTTCTTCATCGATTGAAAAAGCAATATGTGTGTACGATTCATTTATTTCATTGCGTTGTATATCTTTCTCTACATTAAGCGCAAGCCACATACCATTCAAATCAAAATAAGCAGTGTTCCTTCCTTTAACTAATAACTTAGCGTCAAATACTTTTTTGTAAAAGTCAATAGAATTTTCTAAGTCCGAAACAGAAAACAAAAAATGATTAAGCCCTTTTATCGACACGTTTATCACCTCACGTATATTATAGTAATGATATGACTATGTGCAAATTTTTGATCTCGAACGTAGCGCTAATCGATCACATTATCAAGCATAATGATGTTAATCATGACAAACGCATAAATCTGCTCCAGTTTCATATAAATGAATTAATCATAACTGACTGGGGGAATATTGATGTCAAAGGCCATAGAGATTGAAGAAGAGGTTTCTGAACTTACGGAAGAAATGTTAAAGGAATACTATGATTTAAACAATCAGAAAAAAGAATTAGAGAAAGAAATGAATCAGATTAAAAAGCAAATCCACAACTATCTGGATGTAACCTTTGGGAAAGAACAAAAAGGTGAAGTGCAAAAAGGGAAATATAAGGCACAGCGTATTATTCGTTCTTCCGTTAATTACGATGAAGAAAAGACAGTACAAAAATTAGAAGAATTAAATTTAGAAGACTTTATCCTACAAGTAAAACAGCCAGACACTGAAAAACTAGAAGCAGCAATGAAGATAGATATAGTCAAAGAAGAAGAGTTCAAGGATTGTAAAATGAATAAACTGTCTCAAGCCATTACGGTTAAGGAATTAAGGATATAGATATGACAATGTTTGGATTTCGATGATCCAAACGTTTTTTTATTGTCAAAGAAATATTAACTTATGTAAAGAATATTCTAGTAATTGTCTTGTTTTTTCCAGGTTCAATTGCTTCATGCAAGACGATCTCGAATGTTGGATCATCAAATTACCACCTTTTTAGAATATAAGTGATTACATAGCAAGAATACACTTGTATTATTATACTATATATTCAAGAGAAATGGATGATAATAGAGTAATATGGAATTACATGGTAAAATAGATGTGACAATTAATAAAAATGTAACATATTCTCAATGTCTGTATCCCTTTTACAGATTGGTAGAAAGGGAAACCAGTTGATAACTGGACATTTCAATGAAGATTTCCGAAGACAAGCAGTTCAAGATTTGAATCAATCAAGCGAACAATTTGTTTAGCAAAATAATAAAGGAGTGACAAAATGAAAGAGATAGATAATTTAATTGAACAATTTGAACAGTTTAACAGTTGGGTGAATTCTTTAGAAAAAGTAGATGATGCCCTTTTCTTTACACCGATTAACGAAGGAAAATGGACACCGGCTGAAATTATTACTCATATCACTTACTGGGATCGATACATATTAGAGGAATTAATGCCTAAAATGAAGAAGGACGCCAAGATTGCCAGTGTTGCTTTTGATGTGATTAATCAACCTGCTTCCAAACATGCCTTATCTGGAGTCACCAAAACACAATTGATACAAGAACAAATAGAAGCAAGAAATTATTTGGTACGAACCCTTGAAGAAAAATCAGAGGAAGAATTTTTTGCCACATTTATTTTAAATGGGGAAGAAATTGACCAATATTCCGGCTATCCACACTCACTTCTCAACTACATTAGCGCCTTCGTTTGGCATGATAATCATCATAAAGAACAAATAGAAGAATATTTAAATAGGAACCAAGTATCGAATTTGTAATTATACATAAAGAGGAAGTCTCACTTTATAGGGAATGCTTTTGCGACCTTAGGTTGTGCTATTTGTAGTTTTATCTTTTAAACCTTCGAGAGTTAATTTGTGAATGTTGCGCAGTGTAATTGTTTGTAAAAATAGAATTTGTTTTACAATCCTAAGCTTATTACTGCTTGTCCTCTCATGCATCTAAACAAATAGAGAAGATGACTCCTTGGTATACAGAGATCATCTTCTCTAAAATGTTTATTATCTAAAAAGTTAGTCTTAAATCAGCACAGTAAATCGAACAAGATACGCTCTTCTATTTTTCTTCAAGAACGGTCATGCCAAGAAGTCCAGTTAACACTTCGTTACTAAGTGTCTCAAGTTTTACACTTTCTATTTGCTTTGCTTCTCCAAGGTCTATACTCAATATATTTCCATGAGCACCGTCACCTAGATCCTGGATGAATCCACTTTGAGCATAGGAACTGGATGTATTCTCCTTTAACCAGTCATCTAAATTTTCTGGATTAACAAGAGGAAGTCTTTTTTGTTCACCATCACTAAGGTTTACTGTAATTTCTGCGTTCTCTATGCGGCTTTGCATGTGATTTGTCGCTGCTACTACGAAGAAATAAAGTTTATTTCCCTTAACATTAACTGGGATTTCAATACTGTCAGGGAAATTATCGTAAAGAGATGTAAATACCGCATTTTCTTCCTCCTTAGTAATAGAGAATGGGATCCCCATATCCGATATAAAATTCTCGCTTTCATAATCCAATTGGGTCAAATTCGGTTTAACCTTATCTTGTCCGTCTCGATATTGCCACCAATTCAGTCCATATTCCGTAACTGTACTCGGGATATTATCCCAGTAAAACAAGTCGGGCTGAGGAGAATATTTATTCTGGTGTAAATATTCTAAATCTTGATTTGTGTGATCACTTATATCTATCATGTGAGTGTCGAAAGAATTTTCATATGCACTGGTAAGCTGCTCTGTCAATTCCCAGTTTACAAGATTGGTAGATATTTCAATCTCAGGTTTATCTTCTGCTTCAAAAGTCAAGAGATTTTCACCAGGTGTCAGTTTTGATGGGTCATTGATTTTAAATGTAATGAGATCTGACTTATCATTAGCTTTTATAGGAGTATGCAAATCATAGGTTGTTCCCGCAATGTTTCCGGTTCCTTTTAAATTAATATTTTGCTGACTATTATTTTCTATCGCAAACTGAGCAAATGCCTCTCCGTCCTTCACTACCAAATCTTCATCGACTATTTCCAGCGACTGCTTGAGTGTGAGATCAACAGGTAACCACATTTCACTATTACCGGACTCAACTAAAACAAAGAAAGTATGGGTACCAGGTTTATTTTTTAACATTACTGACGCTTTTGATTTCTTTACAGTTGATTGATCTATGTCAAGGATTCCTTGAGGATCGTGCAAACGGATAATATTACTATTATTTACGGAGAAGGTATATTCTTCACCAACAGCCCCTACAGAGCTAGCCTCTATCTCTGGCATATTATTTGTTTGACCATTGTTATAAATAACTTCTATCTTTACATCATTGCTTTCAGATGTTTCCATTTCTAGCCATGAGTGACCTATGCCTGGATTCAGCGAGTAGTCCATATCTTTTCCATTTACTTTCACAGACTTTATCTTCGTGCTGCGGGCTATAAGATTTACTTTATATTCTAACGCTTTTTCACTATTAATTATAATCGTTTCCTTGTCGCCCTCATAGCTATAGTCATATCCCAAGTAGTCTGTTTCGATAGAAGCGTGTTTCCAATCACGAGGGAAAGCAGGCTGAACAGTTGCTTGATTATTCGGTACATCCATTTTAATTCCGAATAATCCTTCCACAGTAGTTCTTACATACATGGAAGTTACATCCGTAAAGTCTACGTGCCCGGATTGTGAGCCATCTTGATTTTGAACATACGAGAGGACACCAGGTCCTGGACCTTCAAATAGATTAGCATCAATGCCAGCTTGCAAGTCTTTCGCTTGTTCCACGAGACCAAGTTGATAGTAATTAAGCATTAGATTAGTAGATTCAGCCGTGTATAGGCCTCTACTTGAATATACGTTAGGTAACCAGTTTGAAGACCATGGTAAGCGGCCATCTCTAGGGGTTGTACCTATCTCGTTTTCGATGGCATGTTCTGTGAAACGTAGCATTTGGTAGCTTTGGAAAGGATCAGTGAATCCTAAATCAATCGGTGTATAGATACTGGATAGGTCAGGGGATTCATGTACCCTTTGCAAACCAAACACATCTTTATATTCGCCAAAAACTCCGATATCCTCTACCCACAGTTTGTCATTCATCGCTTGTTCAATTTTTGTTGTGCGTTGTTCAAAGATAGTTGGATCTTCCCCTAATCGTTTTGCGATATCGATCATTTCCTTATTGGCGCGCCAAGCGTATACACTTGCAATCGTTGCTCCACCACCATTGTTCCATTTATTATCAGTATTCCATGCATTTAAATGACTTTCGTATAATCCTTCGTCATCGGTTTCCATATACTCATCCATCCAGTTTAGATGATTCGCAATAAAATCAAAGCCGCCGTTGGCCATCATATCTAAATCACCTGTCCACTCCCAGTTGTACATCATCATATCAACTAATACTTCACCCATGTTGTAGTGAGAGTCTCCATTAAGTTTGGATGGAATTCTACCATTGGATGCCTGTTTATCAAAATAGGCTGCAGCATTTTCATAGGCACGATCTTCCCATCCGGCTGTTGTGGCGCCATAAGTTGACCTCCATCCTGGCAATGCGACAAACCAGTTGATAGGACCATGCATAAAGGTTGGACTACTCCAAGAGGCATCTAATGCCAATGTTGCGGATGGAAGAGCTGCATTCAAATAAGGGTTAGGTGTATCGATTTTAACAGACTGGGATAGCTCCTTGTAGTGGTCCATGCTTTTTTTTAATACTTTTTCTGGTTCAGCTAAGTAGTTCTTCACCTCAGAAGATTCGATATCGTCAGTAGTGATATTCAAAAATACTTCATTATCATAGTTTCCTTCCGTTGTTGCCATCGCCATGGGTTGAGTATCAGCCTTTGTTTCAAAGAGCGCATTTGGTCCTTCACTAAAAGCGGAAGCATCCACCCTTTTTAAATGAAGAGGTACATTGGCTGTTCCATAGAGAGTTGGACCTCCACCCTCAATTGAAAAATGGTTATTTTCTATTGTTACATCTGTTCCCGAAGCATCTGATGGAGTGAATTTCATGGAGTCGTAGTCTTGGGATCCATAACTTCCTTGGTCACGACCACCAGAGGCAATCACTAAGTCATTTGTATAAGCATCAGGCAAAGTGACCTTTACCAGTAATCCTTCAAAATTTTCTGGACGAACATAGGTTAATAATATAGTCCCTTCGATTGACGGATCACGAAGCTCATATTCCTGATGACCAGAAACATAACGAGAAGTGATCGATTCAAAGTCAGCAAACCATTTTCCGTTTTTTAAACCTAAGAAAATATGACCTAACTTTTCTTGGGCACTGTTTCCTCTGTTCCGGAATAGCAAACCATCAGGTTTATCTCCGACCAATGCAATAATTCTTGGAGAATTATGAGGACCGTAAAGTGGGCGATTGTAAGATTCTCCACCATTATTTACGCCAAACCCGCCATCAATCGGTAAATATTTATACTGTTTTTTACTGATGTGAATGTTCTCTTGTTTTGAAATTTTCTCATTTTCAACGGATGTTGCTTTAACAGTAATCATTTGCTCAGAAGCAGAATCCGAAACGGTTAGCTTTCCATCCGAGCTAATATCGACACCTTTAGATGAGTCCCCAACAATTTCCCATTTCATTTCGGCATTTGGCATGATGCTTCCAAATTGATCCATTACATTGGAATGAAAAGAAAATGTTTGGGTACCATCTTCAGGTAGTGCTATACCTCTTTGTCCTATTACTGTAACTCTAGTTTCCACAGGTCGATATATAATAATTTTTTTCTCCAAAGACACGTCGGGATTTGATTGTGTCGAAGCCTTTAAGATAATTGTTTGTGGTGAAGATGGAGAATGATCAACCGTAAGTACTCCTTCTTGATTGAGACTGACACCTTTTGGTACATCACCTTCAATTTCCCATGATACTGATTCATCTGGAAGTTCATAGCCGTATTGATCGACAACATTAGCATGATATGGAGTTTCACTACTATCATTCTCAAGTATGTTTATCCTATCTGGCCCCTCGATATGGATAGAACTTGGTTCAAGTTGCGTACTAGCGGATGGGCCATTGCTCGTCCAGTTATCTGCTGCATCACCAGCTTCAACACGCAGTGTCGCATTCGTTAAATCGAGATCTGTCCCCTCTAAATGATAGGAGGTTAGTTCCTGTTCTGTTTGAGTTGAGTCTGCGTCTACAACTTCCAACAAAGTATCGTTTTTATAAATGTTATATTGTGTAACAGCTACATTGTCACTTGGGGTAGTCCACTGCATATCAACACTGTTTTGTTTAATGTTTGATAACGTAAGTTGTGTTTGTTCAGGCCAAACTGGGGGAGTCGTTTCTTCAGTGGATATAACTTCAACGCTATTTGCGCGTCCGTCTTCTCCAAACTCTAAATTCAACTGGTTGTCTTGTACCTCGGTCTGATAGATTTGCTCTACAAATTGATTGGTGGTTACCTGTATTCTCTCCTGCTGTACGCCTTCAATTGTGAGGTCTGTTTTGTTGGCGGCGATATGATCTCCAGAAATCACCTTTACATAATAGCCACCATTTTGGATATCAACCTTAAAGGAATAGTCACCACCATTAGTAAAATCTCTGCGAAGGTCGTCTGGAGCTCCTCTGTCCCTGCAATCTGTTTCTTTATCTAGTCCATATCCGATGGTGCTGTCATATAATGTTTGATTCGATATCTGATGGTAGCCTTCTGTAACTGGACTTGATTCACAACCAAAATCAAATTTCATTGGAATCTCAGTCTCCGCAGTCACTATTTTATCCAGGCTTGAAAACATAGAAAAAGTGATTGTCAGGCAAAATATAATAAATACTACTTTTAGTCGTTTCTTAGACATTCTATAACCCCTTTTCTTATGAATTGAGTCGTTAACATTTCGTCAAATAATAGCTATAACTTGTTGAAATCGCTTTCAGAATCATCCTCCTTAAACTAATAAAAAAAAAGAAAACCCTAACTTTAATGATGGATTTTCCCACATGATGTCTTATTATATTTTGCAATCCATAACATCCAAGCTACCAAGGGAACATTACCAATCAGATTAGATGATTGAGTCTAAAGTGCTATTTCTAGTCACCTCCAATGTGATGATAAATGATACCAATAACATACAAGGTATCATAAAAGTTATCCATTGTCTATAAAACATTTTGTCGAATGAAAATCTACTTCTTAGCCGTTTTTTATAATGTGCCTATTAATTAGTATGATGTCGTAATCTTTTGGAAAGTTGATAGAGAAGTGCCTGAAGTTGATAGTAAATCCGGAAAGTTGATAGAGAAGTACCTAGAGTTGATAGTAAATCCGAGTAGTTGCTATGTTTACGGAAGATTTTTGTTGTGGAATCTATTGAAGAGGGGGAGGTCGAATAAAAAATAATGCTGTCGCCATGTGATACTAGCGACAGCATTAGAGCTTTTTAATTATTCACCAAAAACATACATATCCAAAAATTCGTTGCGGAATTTACCTTTTGGATCATAGTGCTGAAGCAATTGTTGAAAGTCCGGTAGTTTTTCATAGAGCGGTTGAACCTTTTCTTTGGACATAGTAAATAATTTCCCCCAATGGGGACGAGCCTCATAAGGAGCAAGAATTTCTTCAATTTTAGGTAGCAATTTTTTTACGGATTCCCAGTCATCTTTCCATGTAAGATGAATCCCAATCGAATCTTGCTTATAGAATGGACTCATCCACAGGTCATCTTTGGCGATGCTTCGGATTTCATTAACATGTAGAAGTGGTGCAATCTGCTCGCGAATGGTACTAATTCCTTTTAACGCCTCATATGCATGTTTTCTAGGAATGATATACTCTGTTTGCAATTCATCTCCACTGCTTGGTGTGAAATCAATACGGAAATGTGGCAGTCTGTCAAACCATGGACCCGGTACACCCATCTGTTCGGTGCAATTTACAGCCTCAATCCCAGCGATAGGGTGACAATTGGCAGTCGCTGGTTGTGCTCCATATAAATTTGTAGGTACCTTCACTTCATTTTCATCTGTACATAGTTGTTTTAACCAAACTTGATTGATCGTGTCGCTTTCCCAATTTGTAAATAAACTAACACTGTATGCGCTTGAGTAAATGTCATCCAAATGGTGTTCTAGTTGTGCCAGAGGTAAATTTTCAAACACATATTGACTGATTTGAAAGGCTGGAACGATGTCCAAGGTCATCTTTGTTACAATTCCTATTCCACCAAGACCGACTACTGCACCTTTCAATTGTTCTTCATTTTTTTCTCGGGAAAAGTCGATCAATTCACCATCTGCAGTAACGACTTCCATCGAACGTACTGCATTAGATAAACAGCTGTTTTGATCTCCTGAACCGTGTGTTGCTGTTGCACATGCACCTGTAACAGAAATGTGAGGCAAAGAGGCCATATTCTCAAGAGCGAAGCCATTTTCTTGAAGAAAGCGGCTAAGATCACTGTATATGATTCCGCCTTCAACTGTAACTGTTTGGTTTTCTCGATCTAATGCTATTACTTTGTTCAATTTTTGTAAGGAAACCATATTTTCATCAGAATCTGCTATTCCATTGAATGAGTGACGTGAACCTACTACTCTTAATTTATTGCATTGTTTTACGAGATTCTGAATTTGTACAACGCTTTCAGGTTCATGCCAATTAGCTGCACTATATGTATAGTTACCTGCCCAGTTTTTTTGTTCCCTCATTACATTAACGCTCCTTTACATGATTGGAATTTTGTGAAAATAGAAAGATTCATCTCATTAAGAAATTTATAATTTTTATTTATTTTATCATATTTTAAAACTGACAAGGGGAATTTCTTTCATTTTCGTTCCTTTCTCCTGTTCCGTATGTATGGATGAATATCTTAAATTCAATGACTGGGGATTAAAGGAGTAATTTTAAAATGTATTTATTGGGGAAGCTATCATTTCATTTTATTATTTTCGAAACTCTAGAGTTTCAAAAATGATAAAAGAATAAAAGCCTACCTCAACAGTAGGCTCTTATTGTGATTCTATTGAAAAAGGGGGATTTTTCAAAATTAGTTATCTAAGCTCACTCTTAGAACATCCGCCATGATTTGAGGAAGAGCTGTATTATCATAGAATCCTGCAAACTTTTCAGCTTGTGGACCATATGCATAAACAGGGATGTCCGCTCCAGTATGATTAGTACTTGTCCAGCCAATACCAGCATGATCACTTACTACTCTATTAATAGCAAGTGCTGTATCACTAGCATCTTCAATAGATTGCACTTCTTCTTCTGTTATTGTTAAATGAGTGTATTGCTCGACAATTTCTCTTGTGTTGGAGCGATCTTCATTTAATTGGGTAGCCATGAAGTCTCCAGTGGCTGTTACTTGATTCAAAATATCAGCATTTAAACCTGAGTACGCACCAGATCCTGTTGTCATACCACCAGTATCATGGTCACCGGCAACAATTACTAATGTTTTACCATCTTGCTTAGCAAAATCAATTGCAGTTTCAACAGCTTCTTCAAATGCCGCTACATCAGACATAGCCCATGCTGGGTCATTGGCATGTCCAGCCCAGTCAATTTGACTACCTTCTACCATAAGGAAAAATCCGTCCTTATCTTGCTCTAAAACTTCGATGGATGCTTCTGTCATTTCTGCTAAACTAGGCTCTACGCTTTGATCACGGTGTAATTCAGGAGAAAGGGCATCATCCGCAAAAAGCCCAAGTAATCTTTCTCCTTCTACCACTTCAATATCTGCATTATTTTGTAATTCATCTCTAGTTTCGACATATGTAAACCCAGCATCTTGTGCTTGTTCTATTAGATTTAATTCTTCTTGGTTGCCACCATCAGCTTCAGGTAAAAACATATTTTTTCCTCCACCTAGAAGGACATCTACTTCACTAGAAATATATTGTCTAGCAATCTCTGTTTCATTATTTCGGCTTTCTACACTTGTAGCAAAAGATGCAGGTGTGGCATGTGTGATCGTGGATGTAGCTACTAATCCAGATGATTTTCCAGCTTCTTCGGATGCATCTAAGATGGTTGTAAGGTCATTTCCTTCGGGATCAAGACCGATTACGCCATTGTTTGTTTTTACACCACTAGCCATTGCTGTACCAGCGGCTGCTGAATCCGTGACATCAGCGTTTGCTGAATTCGTTGTAAACATTCCTTTGAGGTGTGCGTCCCAAACAGCATCTTCACCTTTGTAGACGCGGTAATTGGAAGCATAGTCTCCACTAAATCCGTCTGGAATCATGTAAATGATATTATCGATTTTCTTTCCACCATTTCCATTACCGTTTCCTTTTCCTGGTGATTCAGGTTTTTCAGCAAAAACCGGAACACTCATAGCAGACAAAACTAGACCTGTACTAAGTGCTACAGCACCAATCTTCTTAAACATCTCTACCAACTCCTTTATAAATTTGCTTACAGTTACAAGATACTAGATGAATATTGATAGACTATTAAGTTACGGTAAATGTTAGATAAAAAAAATACAGGCTTAAAATCTATGATTATTTTCCCTATTCTATGAAAAATTTTGTGACTACCCTTCTTTTTTACTAGTTGAGCTACTGAGAATTTTCGTCCTCACTATCTCATTATGATGACATGAATAGATCTTTAAACCTAAATAAAAAGTAATGCATATACTTTGCTAATAGACTGAAGATATTGTAGAATATCTACTTGTGAGTAGAATGGCGACATCTTTCAAATTTAAAGGAATTTTAATTTAGTACATAATTCCTATAAAATGGTGCCGTTTATATGAATCAATAAAACTCAATCTATAATGGGGGAGTCACTAGATTTTTCCGAAAACATCTAAGAAAGGAAGAAGGAAAAATGGCAAAAATAGAAAACATGACAGATAATGGTGGTTACGTTATTGATGTTAAGGTCACAAGTAAAACCGTTTATATGAATGTAGTGGGGGCTTTTACACCAGATCAAGCGGACAAATTCCATCAAGATTATGAAAAGCAGATAGGCTCTATTTCTACTATTGATTATGTGTTACAAGTAGATTGCAAGGATATGAAGGTAATCAATCAAGAAATGACACCAAAATTAACCCAATCTTTTGAGTTATATAAAAAATCTGGTTTTAAAAAAATCGAATTCTTAATTAATAACAATGTAGTGATCAAAATGCAGCTGAACCGCATTGCCAAAACAGTTGATTTACCAAACTATGAAATAATTGGAGCATAAAACGAAGCGAAAAGCCTTTTTAATGGGTTTTTCGCGTTATTTTTATTTACCATCATGGAAAACAGAATGAAAGGATAGAAAATATGCCTAATATAACAATAAAGGAAGTTGCTATTTACCATCCTGAAAATGTCGTTACAAATGAGTCATACATAGAACATTTCAAACAAAAGGGAAGAGATATTACTTCTTTTTTGGAGAAAATGGGAAAAGAAAACCGATATATCCTTGATAATAAAGAAGAAAATTCATTAACGATGGCCATAGAAGCCGCAAAAAATGCGCTTGTGAAATCCAACTTAACAGGAGAAGATATCGATTATATTGTTTATTCCTCTCAAGTTCCAGAATATACTTTTCCTAGCAATGCAATGTTTATACATAGAGCGATTGAGGCAAATCGGCATGCGATTAGTCTCGACACCAATGCAAATTGTGCTGGAATGGTAGTATCTGTTGAGCAGACTTGTCGTTATATGATGGCCAACCCATGTATTAATCGTGCGTTAGTTGTAGGTTCTGATCATTTGTCATTGCTTGCTAATCCTGAAGAAGAAATTACTTATGCTACATATGGAGATGCTGCTTGTGCAATTATTTTAGAAAGAACTGAGGAACAAACAGGATTTATCGATGCAGTGTATACGATTGATACACGAAACGTGGATAAAATTATATTCCCTGAAAAAGGATTGAAACACTTTCATCAACAAAATCCTGAACAAAAATATATTCATTTTGAACCGTTTGATGCAAGCTTCGGTCCGGAAATTATGATCGAGCAAATCGAACAAATTTTAGAAAACAATCAGCTAAACATTTCTGATATATCTTCCGTATGTATTTCACAATTTGCATTAGGAGATAAATTAAAACTACAAGAACACTTCGAAATGGATGAAGAAAAAGTAATAATAGTCGGTAATGAATACGGTTATACCGGAACAAGCAGTCCGTTCATTGCTTTCCATGAAAGTTTGAAAAATGAAAAGATTAAACGTGGAGATTATGTCATTTTCTGGACTGTTGGAGCTGGGCATCAGTTTATAACTATGTTATTCCGATATTAAGAAGCACTATCTTTTAAATACTTCATGTAAGAGTATATTTTCACCCTTTTTTTGCAAAATAAAATAAGGTTTGTAATGAAAGGTAGTGTTAACCATGGTTCCATCTATAAAGCCTGTAATTGGAATTACAAGTTCGATTGTTAGTCACAATAACATCCCCAGTTATAATCTGCATGAGAAACATATACAATCCGTAATGCGTGCAGGGGGTGTTCCGATCATTATTCCCACTGGTCCAGAACCAATGGCGGAAGTATGGGTCAGTATTTGTAACGGTATTATACTAAGCAGTGGGGAAGATATCGATCCCAATTCCTTTGGAGCAAATCCATCTCCAAAAATTCAAAACACCAATAAAAAACGGGACCTTACGGAAATAGAATTGGTGAAATACGCACAAAAACATCGTAAACCCATTTTAGGGCTTTGCAGAGGGGTAACTATGTTAAATGTTGCATTAGGAGGCACAGTCATTCAAGATATCGAAACGAGTAATCCTAATCCAATCAACCATAACCAGCAAGCTGCAAGACCAGAACCCACCCATTATATTCAGATCGATGAGACGAGTAGATTATATCAAATTCTCAGCAGCTCCAACATCCAGGTAAACAGTATCCATCACCAGGCCATTGATCAACTTGCACCAAATCTTAAAAAAGTAGCGGTTGCCCCAGATGGAGTGATTGAAGCTGTTGAAGCAATCGACAAAACATCCCCAATGATAATCGGGGTACAGTGGCATCCAGAGGAGATGGCGAGTGAAGATCCATCTATGCAAAAGCTATTTGATACATTTATTATGGCATGTAAAAACTAAGCTTGTAATTCTTTCTTTGATATTGTTTTATGATATAAATAGGGTAGGGGGTGACTGTACATTGTCTATGTCAAAAGAAGTATCCTATGTTTGGTATGCTAGTTATGGTTCTAATTTAAGTCGCGATAGATTTTTATGTTATATAAAAGGTGGACAACCGAGAGGTTCTGAAAAGAGGGAGGTAGGGTGTAGAGATAAATCCCTTCCCATTACAGAAACAACATATATCATGCGGTATCCTTTATACTTTGCGAAAGAATCAAAGCGCTGGCAAAAACAAGGTGTAGCTTTTATTGGATTGAGTAAAGATGAGCAGTTCTCTACATACAGTAGAAAGTATTTAATAACAGAAGAGCAGTTTATGGATGTAGTGAAGCAGGAAAATAACGGAGCAACCATCAATATTGACTTAGAAGAATTGATGAAGAGCGGATACAAGACATTGCGAGCCTCGTGGTATGGCACGATTTTGTTTTTAGGTGAAGTGGATGGATACCCTGTCTTAACTTTCACGGCGGATTGGGATTTAGATGTTCCTTTTAATACACCATCTAAAGAATATTTAAGCATGATAATTCATGGTTTAAAATCCACATTATCACTAGAGAATACGGAAATTTTACATTATTTAATTACGAAACCTGGAATAGATGGTCATTATACGACAGCCAGTCTTACAAAGATAATTGAAGAAGTGTAAAAAAGTCGGGAATTAATCCATTGTTCCCCGACTTTTTTTGTTTTTAGGAAAATTTTATACATAAATGTTCCCTTACAGGAAAATATATACTTGAATTTAAATTACAGGAGGTTACTATAGTGCAAAATCAAAACCAAAACCAGATGCAAAACAATACGCAAATGCCACAAAATATGGCGAACCAAGGGACTAGCCATAATCATGGTGCTCACGAAATGATGGATTCCCATGAATTAATTGGTGGCTTAATCGGGATGATGGAGCAGTATCAGTTGTATGATCAACATATTCAAGATCAAGAATTAAAAGGTATCCTGCAGCGTCAAACTTCCTTTCTTACACAAATGTATAACACAATAGTAGAAAGTTTCCAAACTGGCCAAGATCCACAAGTACCAACACAACAGTACAAAATGCAGCAAAACAACGAGGTTACTTACGGAACGCAAGCTGGGCAACCCAAAAAACCAAAGCAGTCTGTCAATGAGTTTACGGACGAATGTTTTTCTTCTTTTATGTTAGGTCATACTAAATCAATGGCTTCCGGACTCACAATGGCAGCAGTGGAGATGAACAATCCGGTATTACGTCGTATCATTGGTGATAGTGTGCCGAACATGATCGAAATGAGCTATGAGCTATTCTTATATCAAAACAAACATGGTTATTATCAACTGCCGAAACTAGACGCTCAAGATATGAATAATATGCTACAGGCTTATACGAAAGCTCCACAACAAGGGATGCACTAGGATTAATGTAGAAAACCTCAAAAATGTTGGTGAACAACGTTTTTGAGGTTTGATTTTTGGAATAAAAAATAATCTTAATCAGTTTTTAATTTTGCATACATCTGTAGATCAATAAATCTATCCTTAGATTTCTCACACTGTCTTAATGTCCCTTCAATAAGTAAAACCAAGCTTATTCAGTACTCTAACCGAGTTAACATTTTCCGGTTCCACTTTCGCTTCGATTCGATGGAAATGCAATGTATCAAAGGCGTAATCGATAAGGGATGAGATGGATTCTGGCGCAAATCCGTTACCCCAATGGTTTTTCGCTATATCATAGCCTATTTCAGCTTTCTCATTTTCGAAATCAAGGGAATTGTATCCACAGGATCCTATAATTTCATAGGTCTTCTTTTCTATATGGTAAAACGGATTGCTTTGTGATCTTGCGCTAACCGGTTAAGAAACGTGATCATTTCTTCCGCCTGATCTTTCGTTGTAAAATTACTGATATTCATAAATTTCGTCACTTCGGGGTCCGACCAAATGGTAAACAGACTATCTACATCATCAGTAGTCATTTTTCTTAAATGTAATCTTTCTGTGTGTAATTGTTGAATCAATACTTTTACCTCCCATTTTCGTCCTTATTATATGGATGAAAAATATCGATATCTGTGCATCATTCAGTCCCTTCTAATCGATTTACTAGTGTACTTCTTGAATTTGTTCGCTAGATATGTGATATGTATATCAGTTCAAGAGATAAGTGAGGATATCCCGCCAACAGCCCCCTATTATTTAGCGAACACTGTCACCTTACGATCTATAAATAAGCATAATCATCCAGGTTCAAAACTGTATCTTTGCCTGCTAAATATGCAGCAACTTCTCTCCCGATTACAGGACCTGCTGTTAATCCGGAGGAACCTAATCCATTCACTGCAAATACATGATCATCAGTCCAGCCGATATATGGCAATGAGTCCCTTGTAAAAGGACGTAATCCTACAGCCATAAATTGATTCCGGATAGTTGTTTCTGGAAAATATCGCTTTGCCTCATTGTAAAGGTATTGCTGATTTTCCCTAGATGGTGCAATGGAAAAATCTTCGGTATCCTCGTGTGTTGTCCCGATTGCAAACTGGTTACTATCAGTCCCTACAATATACATTGGTCCAAGTCCCATTACAACGGGAGTTTCTTTACTGTGAGATTCATCCTCCAGTTTGAGGTGCAATAGTTCCGCTCGTTGATGACGAACTAAAGGTACATCATAATATTCACCAGCCCATGCACCAGCTGTATAGATAACCGTTCCTTTTTCTTCCTCAGGATTTAAGTCTTGTTGTATCCACTTACCCCCATGTAGGTGAATCCCTTCTTTTAAAGCAGAAAGCAGACTTTCTCCACGGATTTGACCTCCACCCTCTACAAATACGGCAGGATAACTATCAGTCAGATGGGGATGCATTTCTTTCACTTCTGCTTTTGTCAGTTTACGAACATCTCCCATTTCTGGTGAGCCATCCTGTTTGGCAGAAATACGTTCATATGCTAGTTGTTGAATACGCTCATCTTTAAAAAGGCATATCGCTCCACTTCTTTTATAGCCTGTTGCCTGCTTGGTAGTCTCCTCAAGTTCTTGAATAAAATCCGGGTAATAACGAGCACCTTCTTGTACAAGTCTGTACCATTTTTTATTTCTTCGCTGGCTTACCCATGGACAGATGATACCTGCTGAAGCAGATGTAGCTTGTCCATTATCTGAGCGGTCAAAGACGGTAACAGAATTCCCGGTTTTGGCAAGATGATAAGCTATGGATGCACCGGCAATTCCGCCGCCAATGACAGTATATGTCGACATGTAATCCCTCCTGAAGGCTATTATAGCGCAAATCGACAGTGAAACGAAATAGAGCAGGAGCGATGCCGATATTTCCCGAGAAATAATTATTAACATTACATTACTTCTTATATAAACGTTGCATTAAAAACTCAAAAACTAGATATATGTTGTATTAATTGTTACAATAATGCTATGTTTTAATATATAAATCATTGAGAGGGGATATATTCACATTGAATACGAAGTACCTGGACTTACTTGCTGAAAAATATGACAGTGAAGAAAAAGTGGTAACGGAAATTATTAATCTGGAAGCGATTCTTAACTTGCCAAAAGGCACGGAGCACTTTGTCAGTGATTTGCACGGGGAATACCATGCATTTCAACATGTGCTTAGAAATGGATCAGGTAAAGTGAAAGAAAAAATTACTGATATTTTCAAGGATAAATTGACGAAAGAAGAAATTAATGAATTTGCGACTTTGGTATATTACCCTGAAGAGAAATTGAAATTAATAAAAAATAATTTTAAAAATAAACAGGAATTAAATATCTGGTATGAGAAAATCATTTGCGATATGATTCAGCTGATTCCTTACGCATCTTCTAAATATACTCGTACGAAGCTGCGTAAAGCATTACCTGAACAGTTTGTCTATGTCATTGAAGAATTGCTTTATAAATCAGATAAATATTCCAACAAGAAAACATATTATGAAAAAATCGTCCAGCAAATCATTACGCTAGGTCAGGCGGATAAATTGATCACAGGACTCGCTTATACAATACAACAGCTTGTAGTAGACCACCTTCATGTAGTAGGGGATATTTATGATCGTGGGCCTGACCCGGATAAAATTATGGATACACTTATCAACTATCATTCTCTTGATATCCAATGGGGAAATCATGATGTATTATGGATCGGTGCTTTTGCTGGTTCAAAGGTTTGTCTGGCCAATATTATTCGCATTTGTGCCCGTTATGATAACCTCGATATTATCGAAGATGTTTACGGAATTAATCTCAGACCATTACTGAATTTAGCAGAGAAATACTATGGTGATAATCCTGTTTTCAGACCAAAGGAACACGCTGATAAACCACTAGCAGCCGATGAGGCATTACAAATCACCAAAATCCATCAGGCGATCGCGATGATTCAATTTAAATTAGAAAGCCCGATTATTAAACGTCGCTCATTCTTTAACATGTCGGAAAGACTTTTATTGGAGAAAGTAGATTATGAGAATAACAAAGTAACGGTTTATGGTAAAACATATCCGCTCGATAACACTTGCTTTGCTACAGTGGACCCGGAGAATCCAGCGAAACTGTTACCGGAAGAAGAGGAGGTAATCGATAAGCTCCTACTTTCGGTACAATATTCGGAAAAGTTATCGAGGCATATGAAATTTCTAATGAAAAAGGGTAGTTTATATTTAAGATATAACGGTAATTTATTAATTCACGGCTGTATTCCGATTGATAAATATGGGAATATGGAGCAGATGGAGATTGAAGGTAAAACATATAAAGGACGTGAATTACTGGATAAATTTGAGCAATTTTTACGCAATGCTTTTGCAAATTTGGAACAGACAGATGATCTGGCCACAGATATGGTTTGGTACCTATGGACAGGTGAATACTCATCACTATTTGGAAAACGTGCGATGACAACATTTGAGCGCTATTTCATTCAAGATAAGGAAGCTCATAAAGAGCGAAAAAATCATTATTTTTATTTGAGAGAAGATGAGGAAGTATGCCGTAAAATGTTAGAAGAATTTGATCTTGATCCAGATCAAGGGCATATTATCAATGGGCATACTCCTGTTAAAGAGCTGGAAGGGGAGAATCCAATCAAAGCAAATGGTAAAATGATTGTAATTGATGGTGGTTTTTCCAAGGCATATCAGTCCACAACTGGTATTGCTGGTTATACGTTGTTATATAATTCATTTGGCATGCAGCTCGTTTCTCATCAGCATTTTAATTCCAAGGAAGATGTACTGTTAAATGGTGCCGATGTTTTATCCGTAAGAAGAGTAGTAGATAAAGAACTCGAACGGAAAAAAGTGAGAGAAACCAATGTTGGACAGGAATTATTAGAAGAAATTGAAATGTTGAAGCGATTGATGGCATATCGGTATATGAATTAATTCAAGAGAAGCCTACTATTAAAATCCCCCTCTCCTTTTGATAGGAAGAGGGGGATTTTTAATAAAAAAGTTAATATCGCTTAGACTCAAGGTGTATTAGGAAGTGTGTCATAATTCCTGAATGGAGGAATAACCATATTCCTCAGCATTATTTACTTCGTTGATTATCTAATAAGATATATATATGATACTACTGATAGAATCAGGATTGTTTAATTGAGTTACCATGCATTCAGCCAGATCGGCCCTGGAAATTCCTTTAATACTTTTAGCTTTAGTCACCGGTTGATTAATGGAAATTCTGTGCTTACTTGTTCGTGAACCATTAGTCAATCTAGGAGGGCGAATAATCGTCCAGTCAAGATTAGATTGAAATATCTTCTGTTCCATGCGTTCCATGTCTTTATATAAATGTTTTAGAATTCTTTTTAAAAACAAACTAGTTATTCGCTCCATTAAAGTGAAGTCTTCCCGAGGCTTTATCATTTCTGATGATAGGCATATAAGTCGCTGAACCTCACATTTTCGCATGGCTTTCTTTATATTTTCTATACCCTTCGAATAGACTGTTGTCGGTTTTCGGTGTTGAACGCCTATTGCTGAAAGTACGGCATCTTTACCGGTCATTGATTTTTCTAGGGTAGAAGGATTGAGAACATCCCCCTTTATGACCTGAAGATGTTTATCTGACATAGTAAATTGATCCGGTTGACGTACGACTGCTGTCACTTCATGTCCTTCGGATAGAAGTTGTTTCACTAATTGGCGTCCTGTGTCTCCAGTTGCCCCAAATACAATTAGTTTCATTTTTTACACCTCGCTATCGTTAGTTAGTAGTAACTAACATCTAATTTAAAAATAAAATACTTCCATTTATATATAACAAGCATTTTTTGACAACCATTATTATATTTTTTCTGTATTTTTAATGACATTTAATGCTAACCAAAACAGTACCAGTGCAATGACTGGATGTATTGCTCCTAAACCAAGAATATTAACGCTCATATATTGGAGTGGAACTATAAGAAGAAATAATCCCACAACTTTCCACCGAATTAGCTTTGGGAATTGCCCAGTAAAAGATAGTACAAGCATTATTATGGGGAGAAATTGAAACCAAACCACAAATGTTGTATGATGCACCCAATGTGAAGAGCTATTGAAGATTGCTAAACCAGCAATGAAAGTCTGAGCAACAAGACACACTGTAAATATCCATGCTAAAATCAGAAAGGCTAGTTTTGAATACTGAACTCGGTTATTTAAATTTATCATGTAAAAACCCCTTTACTTTTTTATTCCATTACAAAATGTATGAATACTGTTTGTAATGAATTGATCCTTAGATAGATTTATAAATTCAGTTTCCCATAGAGCCGCTGAGATGAAAAATCCAAATAACATGGATAAGAAAGTAGATGCTTGTGAATAAGAATCCAATTCAACCATTTTTTTCTTTGCTTGCATTTCTTTAAAATACTCGGTAATAAATATTTTTAACTGTTCTGTATTATCGGAGATTAATCGAACTAGTTCAGGCATCGTAAATCGTTCTTGAACAGCGATTAAACATATAGATTTATTACTTTCCATTAAATCGAGATATAACTTTGCAATCAGCATTAGATCTTGATCCAAATTCCAAACAATATTTTCCTCAAATGTTTTCTTGAAACTAGGGATAACCGTGTTTTTTTTAATCGCAGATTCCAAGACGCCTTTTTTGGTTTCAAAATGGCGAAATACTGTCATTTCACTCACATTAGATGCATCAGCGATTTCTTTTATAGTTACCAAGTTAAATCCTTTTTTTTGCATTAATTCTAGAGCTGATTGAAGAATACGATCTGTTGTGTTTATTTTTTTTGATTGCATAAGGCACCTCACATGATACTTATTAATAACTAACATTATGTTACTAATACATAGTGGTGTCAATAAAGGAGAGGTTTTTTTAAATTGACTAAATAAACACCCCATTTCAGTTATTTTTATGTGTTAGTTAGTAGTAACTAACATAACGGTCAATTTAATTATATTTCTGAAATAAGCTAATGTCAATTGTTATCACACAATCATTTTAAAAAAGGTTAAACAAGCTTTTAAAACGAGGAGGTTCATTAAATTTTTTTAACCTGCTCAAACAATTTATGCAAATAATAAAGCCCTTTTAATTGCTCTTCCACTAAATAATCCATATAAATAAGCGAGTCTTTTGCCACTTTTTTCGCTTTCGTAATGTTATTGTTGTCAAATTCTTTTACCATTTCTCTGATAATTTCAATGGAAAAATACGCTTTTCTAAGTGTTCGAATAATTAATAGTTTACTGATATCTTGCTTGGAATAACTTCTATAGCCATTTTCTTGATTACGTTTTGGCTCAATTAATCCTTCCTTTTCCCAATGGCGTAGAACAGTTGTTGGGACTTCCAATGCTGCTGCTACTTCACCAATTGTATAAGAAAGCTTTTGTCTGTTAAGAGGAACTTTTTCCGGGTTTTCCAATTCCAACACTTCGATTACTTTTTCTGTTTTTTCCTTTTCTTTGTGTAGTTCTGCTTGTTTTTCATTTACTAACCATAGAACCTCTGTAAATTTCTTTTCTTGAACAAGTGGCATTATTTCTTTCACAAATCCCATACCAAAACCTGTGTTCAAAGCTCGTATGCATTCAAAATAAGCTACATGTTCCTCTGTATAAACTCGATAACCATTTTCTTTTCGTTCTGATGGAGGAACGATCCCCCAAGCCTCGTAATGTCTGAGGGCGCTCGTAGTAATATTCAGTTTTCTCGCAATATCTATTGGACGAACCATATTATCCCTCCTGTCATCGTACAACTATTATCTATATTTTCCCCTGATAAATCAAACTTTAAAGAAAAACCTTTAACTCCATGTGACGGATATTTGTTAAAAAAACAATACTATATTCAATCAACCTTATAACTTGCATGAATGTAATAGAATAGTTGGTGAATCTTAAAATAGGGAGGAATTCTCATGACTAGCATTCAAATAAAAGGTGCTTATGAAAATAATTTACAAAACATCTCTGTATCGATTCCGAAAAACAAACTTGTCGTTTTAACAGGACCATCGGGATCTGGAAAATCTACTTTAGCAATGGATACCTTGCAGCGAGAATGTCAACGCCAATATATGGAGTCTTTAGGTATGCCGACAGATAGTGTAAGTAAACCAAAGGTAGAGGCAATGATCGGGCTATCACCATCAATAAGCATCGGCCAGCAAATAACGAATCGAAACCCAAGGTCGACAGTTGGAACGGTAACAGATATGTACACTTATTTACGACTCATTTATGAACGACTTGGAGAGCGCAAATGCCCCAATTGTCAACATATTATTTTGCCTTCCCTTGATAAGGAAGCAATGCAAGAAGAAACTTCAGGTTATATAGAATACATCCATTGTCCACAATGTAATACTCGCTTTGAAAAATTCACCCGCTCTCACTTCTCCTTCAACACACCTGAAGGTGCTTGTCCAACTTGTGACGGTCTAGGAGAAGTAAGTGAAATTGAACAAGAGCTGGTTTTTGATGAGAATGTAAGTTTAAATGATGGTTGTGTAAAAGTGTGGATGAGCGGCACTTATTTTGATTATCAAAAACATAATGTGTTAACAGCTGCAAAATATTATCAAATCCCTATTGATGAAAATCTCCCACTAAAGAAATATTCTACTCAGCAACGAGATTTACTATTTTATGGAGTAGAAAGCGATCAATTTAAAGCACATTTTCCTGATGTAAAGCCACCAAAAACCGTATCAAAAGGAAAGTTTGAAGGAGTACTAACCGCTATTTGGAGAAGGTATAAGGAAAAAGGAGGTAGTTCAAGTGAGGCTAGTCTTTTCACCTCGCAAACATGTCCAAATTGTCATGGTCATAGGTTAAAAGAGGAAAGTCGAAATGTACTCGTTCATCAAACTTCGATAACGGAGTTAACTACCATTTCATTAGAAGATATGTTTGAATGGCTACAGCGACTCAAGACTTCTTTAACAGCTGAACAAAAGGTATTTATTGAAACGTATTTACATGATTTATTAGAAAAAATAAGTAGAGTGTTAAAAGTTGGTTTAGGCTATTTGAATCTAGACAGGCAAACTATTACAGTGTCTGGCGGTGAAGCTCAACGATTACGACTAGCATCTATTCTAGGCTCTGGGTTGACTGGTGTTTTATATATCTTAGATGAGCCAACTGCCGGTCTACACCCGAAGGATACTAAAGGATTAGTAGCTATTATGAAGCAACTAAGAGATTTAGGTAACACGGTATTAGTGATTGAACACGATGTGGATGTGATGAAAGAAGCGGATCACATTATTGACATGGGACCAGAAGCAGGAAGTGGTGGAGGAAAAATAGTAGGTGAAGGTACGGTAGAAGAATTGCAATCACAAATCGATTCTGTCACTGGTGAATTTCTAAGGGAAAACAAAAAAATGATATTTGAGAGGCGGAAAGGAATTGGAAAAGTTATTCATATTCAAAATGCTTCCAAGCACAATTTGAAAGATATTTCGATAGACATCCCTTTAAACCGTCTCGTATCTGTATCTGGCGTCTCAGGATCAGGGAAATCAACGTTAATCTTTGATGTTTTAGCAAATCGAGACGTAACAGAATGTGATCATATCACTGGCTTAGAAGCAGTGGATGACATTATTACTGTTAATCAGTCAGCTTTAAGTAGGATGCAGCGCTCTAATGTTGCCACCTATACAGATATGTTTACCACTATCCGAAAAATATTTGCTAATGTACCTGAGGCTAAGCAACAAGGTTTTCGCGCAAAAGATTTTTCCTTTAATACGGTTGGAGGAAGATGTGAAAACTGCCAAGGTCTTGGATTTATCTCCTTAAACATGCACTTCATTTATGATTTGGAAGTGACATGTCCTGTTTGTCATGGTTCCCGTTTTAAAGAGGAATTATTAAAGGTGAAATACCAGGGATACTCCATTTCTGATATCTTAGATATGTCAGTTGCAGAAACAATGGTGCTTTTTGAACATCATAAAACATTAGCTCCTAAAATCCGATTGCTTAATGAAATTGGATTAGGCTATTTAAAATGGGGACAATCATTAACGACACTATCTGGCGGAGAAGGACAACGACTAAAACTCGCTAAAGAATTAAATAAAAAAGCCACCAATCATACACTTTATATATTGGATGAGCCTTCTAATGGACTACATCGCAAAGATGTGAAACAACTATTAGTTTTATTAAATAGACTAGTGGAAAATGGGAATACCGTCATTGTGGTGGAGCATAGTATTGATATCATTCGCGCTTCTGATTGGGTAATCGACCTTGGACCAGAAGGTGGAAATGACGGTGGGAAGGTAGTAGCAACAGGGATACCAGAAGAAGTAGCACAATCTAGTACTTCTTATACTGGTCAATTTTTAAAAGAATCACTGGGATTATAAAAGCAAAAGGTGACTAGAGATGGTCACCTTTTCTTTATACCCTTTACGTAATGACTCAAAGTCAGTACAATTGGTATAGATTTACATATATTTTACGATATTTTAATTCTAAGTTAATAGTAGATTTCTAGAATGAAAGTAGGTGACGAATAAAGGAGGTAGATGTTGAATAATGCTATCACTTGTTTTGTAATAACTTACTTCTAATGTTCTAACATAATAGATTTAGTGGAAAATAACATAAATTATTTAGGAGGTAATCATTAGATGACAAGCAATAAGAGATTCGGCTTTTCTTTCAGAATGTTTGCTATTATTGTCTTAGTATTAACGGTTGTTTTACCAACGAGTACGTTGGCTGCAGAGGATGACAGTGATTTCTCTTTAACGATCATGCATATGAACGACTCACACGCACATGTAGAACCATTACCTCGAATGTTAACAGCTATTAAAGATGTGCGAGCTGAAAATCCTGATGCACTGTTACTTCATGCTGGGGATGTTTTTTCAGGTACATTGTATTTTAACCAGTTTCACGGCCAAGCTGATTTGGCCTTATTAAACATGATGGGTTTCGATGCAATGGTATTTGGGAATCACGAGTTTGACCTAGGTTCAGGTGAAAACGGGCATGAGTCCTTGTCGGAATTTGTAGCGGCAGCACAGTTTCCGTTCCTTGGGACCAATATTGACTTCTCAGGGGATCCATTTATGGCTTCATACATAAATGAAAATGCATTTTCTGATTCTCCAAATAACGGTTCTGTCTATGATGGAATTATTCAAGAAATTAATGGAGAACAGGTTGGTATTTTTGGGCTGACGACAGAAGACACAGCTAATATCTCCAGCCCAGTAAATGTTCAATTCTTGAATTATCTTCAAGAGGCAGAACGAGCTGTTGCGGCATTTGAAGAACAAGGTGTTGATAAAATTATCGCATTAAACCATATAGGCTATGATAGTACACCAGATATAGGGAACGACTTACAGCTTGCGGCAAGTGTCGACGGGATTGATGTTATTGTAGGTGGACACTCTCATACGAGATTGGATAAACCAACTTTTATCACAGAAGATGCAAATGGAAATGAAAAAGATCCAACTGTTATCGTTCAAGCACACCAATATGCACAATTGTTGGGTAAATTAGATGTCAATTTTGATGAAAATGGTGTCGTTGTGGGCTACGATGGTCAATTAATTGATATAAACGAAAAAGAAGCTGACCCAGAAGCTGAGGAAGTACTGTCTTCCTACAAAGCAGAAGTAGACGTGTTAACCAATCAAGAAACAGGTGCAGTGGCGATGAAAGACATTCCGAATCCGCGCCTAGGTGATAGTGAAGTCAGTGTCCGTGCAAATGAAACCGAATTAGGTAACCTTATTACAGATGCAATGCTTACCAAAGCTCGAGAAATAAACCCAGAAGTTGTAATTGCCATGCAAAATGGTGGAGGAATTCGTGCGACCATTGAGGAAGGCCCGATTACTGTTGGAGAAGTGATTGCTGTATTACCATTTGGAAATGATCCGGTAGTTGCAGAATTAACAGGAGCGGAAATTAAAGAAATTTTGGAGCACAGTGTCCGAGAAGCACCTGCAGAAAGCGGTGGATTCTTACAGGTTGCTGGAATGAAATTTAACTATGATAGCACTAAAGAATCTGGATCTCGTATTATAACGATGGAAGTGGAAATCGATGGTGAATATGAAGAGATTGATTTAGACCAAACTTATTTAGTCACGACAAACAATTTCACGGGTAAAGGTGGAGACGGTTTTGACGTATTCGCCCAAGCATATGATGAAGGGCGAGTAAGAGATATTGGTGAAATCGACTGGGAACAATTACGTGATTATATGGTAGAGGACTTAAATGGTGAAGTTGATCCAATTATCGAAGGTCGTATTACTGACTTATTAGGGGGAGAACCAGGAGTCCCTGAGAAACCTGAAGAAGACAATAATGGAACGCCAGATGAAGAAAATCCTGGTGATGGCGGCGACCCTGGTGAAGGAACTAACAACAACGAATCTAGTGATGGATCAGATGACCGTAAAAACTCAGATGAAGAAACTGACAAAGTAGGTTCTGAAGATGAAGAAGATAAATTAGATTCTGAAGATAAAAATGGCAAAGAAACTTCAGAAGATAGCAATAATGAAGCAAACTCTGGTGATGGAAGTAATCAAGAAGAAGGCGAACGTCTTCCGGATACGGCTACTAATATGTATACGTTTATTTTATTAGGAGCAATCATCATAATCATTGGAATAGGTGTGCTAGTATATAGGAAAGTAAAACTAACATAAATAAAGTCGAGTATTTATAAACTTATTTCAGGTCTGTGCTCTGCTAGATTCATAGCAGGCACAGACCTGAAATTTTGTATAGTACCGAGCTCAGAAACAAATGAGACCTTTCTCTATAGATGAAAAAAACGCATTCTATTCGATGCGAGGGGGACTAAATATGATCCTACGAAATTTCCAAGGACTATATTAAAATGGATAAATATGTTATACAATCGTTCCATAAGACTTTCTCAAAAAAGAGGTGAAGATGATGTTTGATAATGAAATGACAGAACTTTTGCATATTCAATATCCGATTATACAAGCACCAATGGCAGGTGGAGTAACAACGTCAAAGTTAGTAGCCGAGGTTTCAAACAATGGCGGTCTGGGCATGATTGGAGCAGGTTATATGTCACCTATACAAATCCGCGAACAGATCAGAGAAATAAAGGAGTTAACCTCCAAGTATTTTGGTATCAACCTATTTGTTCCAAGAGAATTTGATGTGAAGGAGAATGAAATTAACTCAGCTGATCGATTATTGCAGCCTATTCGTGAGCAATTGCAAGTAGAAACCAATATGGAAATACCAACGTTTAATAAAGTAACAGAATCGTTCCATCAACAAATAAACGTTATAATGGAAGAGAAGATTCCTGTGTGCTCTTTTACATTTGGTATCCCTTCCAAAGAAGTAATTCAGATGTTAAAAAAACAAAACATTATTTTGATGGGAACCGCTACAACTGTTGATGAGGCCATTGAAGTGGAACAGAGCGGGATGGATATTGTTGTTGTGCAAGGCAGTGAGGCTGGTGGCCATCGAGGAACCTTTTTGGACGTAGAACAAGAAAGCTTGGTAGGTTTAATGTCCTTAATCCCTCAGGTTGTTGACCATGTGAGCATTCCTGTTGTTTCTGCAGGAGGAATTATGGATGGAAGAGGCTTAAAGGCTTCTGCTTGTTTAGGAGCTCAAGGTGTTCAAATGGGAACGGCCTTTTTAACTTGTTTGGAAAGTGGTGCTACTGCATTACATATTGAAGAAATTCTTCATGCTACCGAAGACCAGACAGTTTTAACTCGTACTTTTTCGGGAAAATGGGCTAGAGGAGTTAACAATAAATTCATTTCCAAAATGAAACAACATGAAACATCTTTACCAGATTTTCCTGTTCAAAACAGTTTAACAAAAGGAATTAGAAAAGCCTCTTCTTTACAAAAAAATCGTGATTATATGTCGCTTTGGTCTGGACAAAGTCCACGATTAGCCAAAAGGCAAACTGTTAAATCGTTGATTCAAAATATTATGGGAGAAGTAAATAAAAGTAATTGATAATACTTGTTCGAAGTATCCGCTGTTATTTATTCCAAGAGAAAAAGAGGGGAAATAATCCTGCTTTTTCTCTTTACTTTAATTTTCCGTATCGAATAGAAATGTTACCCCGAATTTGTCTGTTAAGCTGCCGTATCCAGGACTGAATGATTGTTTCTGAAAAGGCATTTTTACTTGACCTTCATCCTTTAAAGCTTCAAAAAAACGTCTTGATTGTTCAACGTTATTGGATGTAATACAGATGGTGACCTGATTACCTTGTTGAACTGGTAAAGTACTAGGGCTGTCAGAAATCCAAATAGCTGAATCTCCTATCTCCAATTTTGCATGAGCTACAAGATCTTTCAATTCCTCTTTAGGTGGTTCAGGCATATCATCGTATGTGATAAGCATAGGCACTTCAGCATCTAATGCTTTCTGATAATATTGGATTGCTTCCCTCGCATTTCCATCCATCATTAAATAAGGTGTAATTTTAATCGTCATTATCTTTTTCTCCTTGCTTTTTTTGGATAAATAAATGATATCACTTTTTTTCCTTCCTGATTTCTTATCGCTTGCTCCCTTTTTAGGCTTTTACATGGGGTAGTGTGTTAAAATGTTACTAATAATTCGCTTTCAAGAATATTGAAAAAATATAGGACGTGTTGAACATGATGCATGATTTAAAATCAGATTGTAAAAATTGCTTTGCCTTATGTTGTGTAGCTTTACCCTTTGGTAAGTCTCATGATTTTCCTTTCAGTAAAGACGGTGGAAAACCATGCCGAAATTTATGCTCCAATAACATGTGTTCCATTCATGATCAATTGAAAGACAAAGGCTTTAATGGTTGTGTTACATATGAGTGCTTTGGTGCAGGTCAGCATGTTTCACAAACTATTTATGGTGGCAAAGACTGGCGTGAAGATAGCGAACATACTGAAGAAATGTTTGCTGTATTTCCTGTTGTCCAGCAACTACATGAAATGCTCTGGTACCTTAAACAAACATTGACTTTAAAAGAAACACAAGCATTTCATGATAGTCTTCAAAAAATATACGACGATACCGTTAAGCTTACCGAGAAGGATCCAAAGGAAATTCTTGAAATTGATATTACTGAACATCGAGTTAAAGTTAACGCTCTATTAAAAGAGACAAGTAAGCTATATCGAGACAGCATGATGAAAAAAGGTAAAAAAATCAAAGAAACTGCAGACTTAATAGCTGCAAATTTAAAAGGATTAGATCTAAAAGGTGAAGACTTTCGTGGGAAACTATTAATAGCAGCAAACTTAAGTGATAGTGATTTGAGAAAAGTAGATTTTATTGGGGCGGACCTTAGAGACGCCAAGTTATATGGCGCTAATTTGACAGGTGCTCTTTTTCTTACGCAATCTCAAATTAATTCTGCAAAAGGTGATAATCTCACGGAAATTCCAAGTTATTTAGAAAAGCCCGACCATTGGAAGTGATACTTTTCACTTGGTGATCACCTAATTCTTCAAAATTCAAATTTATCTTTTCCTGCAACGCTTTTGATATGTACACCAAATGACCAATACTGTATGTCATCCAGCAGCATCAAAAAAATAAAACAGGCTGAATATGAGCGAACCGTAAAATAGTTACCCAGCTGATTCTGTTTTAAATATTTGAACATTCTTGGTGTTCCTTGTCATGAAAGTGGCAATCTAACGTAATAAAAATATAAGGAGCAGAAAAACACAATAAATGAGAACCGCTTCTAACCAATAAAGACTGGACCTGAAAAAGTCAAATATTGTTGTGGAGAATAATGTCAATTCAATCACCTTAACTGTTATGTAATTATAATAGCAACATATTTTAGACTATATGTTACTAATATGAGAAGCACTTTTTAAATACTTATCTTATTCTTTTTTTCTTTTATATAAGTTAACATTTCAATTATTCTTCCAATATCCTCATCAGATAATTCCTCATATCTATCCAATTTTTGTTTAATAAATTCAATTTCGGGGGTCACGCTTTTTACAGGATCTTTTATAAAAAAAGTGGCAATTGCACCAGTTACCATCCCTATCAGACCAATTCCTATTAGCATTAAAAATACTGCTATAATTCTTCCAATAACTGTGGAAGGGGAGATGTCACCGTACCCTACTGTCGTCGAAGTTACAATTGACCACCAAACTGCGTCTTGATAAGAATTAATGGAAGGTTCTACTAACATGACAGGTATGGAAAATATTAAAATTAAGCTAATTGTAATTCCGATTAACCTATCTAATCCATTTGTTTTTAGTATAGAGATTACAGGTTTTGCATAGTGTTTGCTAATTAAAATAAATCTGACAACACGAAACAATCTTACAAATCTGGCTAGTTGAAAGATAGAATCAAAAGGATTAATAGCTATAAAATCAAAAGGATTCTTTTTAATATAATCTGTTTTGTTATCGGATTTAATTAATCTAGTGATAACATCAACAGCGAAGATCAACCAAACAGAAAAATTAATGTATCTAGCTATTGGATGCGTATACCAAATTAAAATTACAGATAATAATGCTAAGAAAAATAGAAGTACCTCATAAATTAGTAAAAATTTATGTCGCATAAAAAACACCTCCTATCGTTTTAAATTTTTTTGTGAAAAAGAAAAAATAAATGTTAACAAAAATAAAATGGGTAAAGAGTTTTCAGCCAAGTAGGAGTATAGTTCTTAATCCTAAATACCTACTGTTCGAGTAAAAACTAAAAGGATAATTTTGTAATCATCCTCTTTTTTGCCTAGTTAGAGAGGGGGGGCAAAAGTAATTATTTTGCATTTTACTTTATTAATTCCTAATTGTACGAACTTCAAAAATTTTCATTAAAAATACATGTACTCGCGTATATAACTTTACACTATTGATGAAAAAAAATAAATATTATTGTTATATATCCTAGGTCTATTTTTCAATTTAAATAATACAATGCAATTGAATTTTAAATAGTAATATCATTAGTTAAAATTAGGATATTAAAATAGAACATACTCTATTAGTGAATAAAAAGAGCTGAGAAAATTGACCTATCACCCATTTGTATATGATGATATAAATACATATTTTATTGTCTCTTCAAAAAAGATTACGAATTCGTACGCACATTTAAAGTGATAATCTTTACATATATGATATAACATGATATAACAATGGGAGAAGATGTTTTTAAATGAAAGTAGGTGTTTGTTTTGTCAAAGCCGTTGTATGAGGTTTTGTACGAAAATTTAAAGGAAGATATTACTTCTGGGGTTTATAAAGAGGGAGATCGTGTACCATCAGAGAAGGAGTTATCTAAGCAATATGATGTTAGTAGAATAACAACGAAGAAGGCACTAGAGTTGTTGGCTGGAGAAGGCTTGATCATAAGACATCCGGGTAGAGGTTCGTTTGTTAAAATTAGTTCTGATAATGAAGTGGAAAACGAAGGAACGATTGAAAAGAACGTGCATGCAGCCCCACTTATCGGTTTAGTAATAACGGATTTTGATGATAGCTATGGTACAGCATTGATTTCGTCTATTGAAAAATGTACAGCAGAACAATCATGTTTTCTCGTGTTACGACGCTCCTTTGGAATGCCTGATTTAGAAGAGAAGGCGATTAGAGAATTAGTTGATCTGGGTGTAGATGGACTCATTATCTTTCCTTCACAAGGAGAGTATTTTAGTGAAGAAATATTAAAGTTAGTCCTAAATAAATTTCCCCTTGTACTTGTTGACCGTCATTTAAAAGGTATTTCCACAGCATCTGTAAGTACAGATAACGTAGAGGCCGCAAGAATAGGTACGGAATACTTGCTAGAGTTAGGACATCGACATATTGGCATCCTTACTCCACCTCCTAGCGATACGACTGCACTAGAAGATCGAATTGAAGGATTTATTCAGGCGCATGCTGAAAAAGGAGTAATTGTAGACAGAGAGTTATGGATTAATAGTATTACGTCAACGCTTCCGAATTCGTATAGACCTCCGAATATTAAGCGAGATATCGATAAGATAAAAAATCATTTGATCGAACATCCTGAGATAACGGCTTTGTTTGCTGCCGAATATTACATTGCCCTAATGACAAAAGAAGCTATTAGAGAATTAGGTTTGCGTGTTCCGGAAGATATCTCGATTATATGTTTTGATAGCCCTCCTACGCATATTGGTGAATTTCAATTGACGTACCTAGCACAAGATCAGGAAAAAATGGGACGAAAAGTATTTGAACTCCTAATGAAGCTTCAGAATAAAAACGATCAAGATATACAACCAAAACGAGTGTTATTAGATGCTAGTTTAGTAATCGGAAACTCTACTGCTCCTGTATCAATAAAAAAATAATCCTGAAAATGCGACTCTCAAGTTAAGTCGCATTTTTTAGTGTCCACAAAAAATAATTTTGATGATCTTCTATATTTTAGCTAAGCACTGCTTATACCAGATGTAATTAAAAAATATTTCAAATGTAATATTAATTTGGTTATTGACATATCAATAATATCAATTATACTATTTGTAAATGTATCACTAAAGGAGGTGAAAATTATAGATGACAACAAACACACTACCCGCATCCATGTTAGCAATGATGGATCAAGTAACCAACGATTTATCCCATCGACCAAAGTTAGCAACCATGTTTTGTAATTGCTTTAAAAACACCATTCAAACAACGGTAGAACAGCTTCAAGACAAATCCACTTTTATTATTACAGGAGATATTCCAGCGATGTGGTTAAGAGATTCCACAGCACAAGTAAAGCCCTATTTACCACTTGCAAATAAGAGTGATGAGATCGCTTCCATGATAGAGGGAGTAATTAATCGACAGATTTTATATGTTAACCTTGATCCCTATGCAAATGCTTTTAATAAAGAGGCAACAGGTGCAGGACATCAAAATGATATAACAGATATGTCAGACTGGATTTGGGAAAGAAAATACGAAATAGACTCATTGTGTTATCCTATTCAATTATCTTATTTATTCTGGAAACAAACGGGTAGTACACGACACTTCGATCAACACTTTTTGAATGCTGTGAAAAAAATAATCGAAGTCTGGAAAGTGGAACAACATCACGAGGAGGATTCTACTTATCGATTTCAACGAACGCATGGTCCACAATCGGATACACTGACACGTGATGGTTTAGGAGAACCAGTTTGCTACACTGGTATGACGTGGTCAGGTTTTCGACCAAGTGATGATGCGTGTACTTATGGGTATTTAATTCCTTCTAATATGTTTGCTTGTACTATTCTTGAATATATGGAAGAAATTTTAACCAAAATCTATAAAGCCTACGAGATTGTGGCGAGTGTAAGCGAGCTAAAGCAACAGATCCAACGCGGAATTGAACAATATGGAATTATTGATCATCCTAAATTCGGAAAAATGTATGCATACGAAACAGATGGATATGGCAACTATAATTTGATGGATGACGCGAATGTACCGAGTCTACTATCTATGCCTTATCTGGGATACTGCAGCATGGATGATGAAATTTACCGAAATACTAGAGCATTTATATTAAGTAAAGAAAATCCATATTTTTATGAAGGAAAAGTTGCCAGAGGAGTTGGAAGTCCACACACACCTTCGCAATACGTGTGGCATATCGCGTTAGCTATCCAAGGTCTTACTACGAATTCTAAGACAGAAAAAGAGCAATTACTCACTATCTTTGAAAATACAGACGCTGGCACTGGGTATATGCACGAAGGTTTTCATGTTAATAATCCTACAGAATTTACTCGTAAGTGGTTTTCGTGGGCAAATGCAATGTACTGTGAGTTTATAATGGATTATGTTGAAAGCGCTTCAAAATGATATCTTAAATAAGAAAAAGAGGTGGCTGAGATGAAACATTGTCAGTTAAGTTGGATGCTATTACTAGGGTTATTGTTAGGATTTATATTAGTTGGTTGTAGTAGTGAAGATAGTTCAACTTCGGAAAATGATGGAGAAGGTTCAGACGACAAAATAGAGCTAACATTTTGGGGGGATTGGACAGGTGAAGGGGAAGAACAATTTAACCATATGGTGAAATTGTTTAATGACTCTCAAGATCGAATTGAAGTAGAATACGTCATTCAAGAAGATTTGGTAACCAAATTTATGACTGGTATAACTTCCGGGCAAATTCCTGATGTATTACTATGGGATCGCTGGAGAACTTCTCTGTATGCACCAAAAGGTGTGTTACATCCAATTGATCACTTCTTAGAGGAGGATGGTATTTCTGAAGATGACTTTTATGGAGAAGCATTAAAGGAGTTAAGCTATGAAGATAATTTGTATGGACTTCCTTTAACCGTTGATACGAGAGCATTATTCTATAATAAGGATCATTTCGATGATGCTGGTTTGGAACCACCAGAGACTTGGCAAGATTTAAGAGAAGCAGCAAAAGTACTAACTGAAATAAATGGAAATGATCTTGAACGTGCAGGTTTTTCTTTCTCAGATGTAGGGTTATTTAGTATGTGGATTCAGCAAGCAGGAGGACAGATGCTGACAGATGATCTAGCAAAAACAGCCTATAATAGTGAAGCAGGTCTAGAAGTATTGGATTTTTGGAGTCAGATGATTTTGGAAGACGAAGTGTATAAGCCTGGTTTTGACAAAGGACTTGAAGGGGCACAACATCCATTCATTACTGGTAAAGTGTCTATGCATTATACTGGCCCATGGGATTTACGTACTTATGAGCAATACGGTGATCAATTAAACTTCGGTGTTGTTCCTCCACCAGCAGGTCCAAGTGGTGATCAAGGAGCTGTAATGGGTGGATTTGGATTAGCTATTCCGGAAGCTTCCGAAAAGCAAGAAGCAGCTTGGGAGTTTATTAAGTGGTGGTTAGCAGATCCTGAGAACTCTTTAGAATGGGGAAAAACTAGCTTAAATATTCCTGGGAATAAAGCTGCCATAGAAGATCCATTCTTTCAAGAAGATCCATTTTGGAAGCCGTTTATTGACTCACTGGAATTTGCAACAATTCGACCTAGACATCCGGGATATCCTGTTGCAGAGGTAGATGGATTGATACCACAGCTTGAGAAATTCATTACTGGAGAGCAGTCTGCCGAAGAAGCATTAGAGAACGCCCAAAAACAGGGAGATAGGATGCTAGAAGAAAATGAAGTGGAATAGACTAAACGAAACTAATGGAAGTTCACTCGCACTTAGCTTTACTTCTAAAAAAAGTTCGTTTAATCGTTATCAGTCAAGAGCTGCTTATTTCTTGATTGCACCTACATTACTGTTATTTGTTGTTTTTATGATTATTCCCATCGCGATGGCTATTTATTTAAGTTTTACAAGTTATGACATTATTAGTGAAATAGAATGGGTCGGTTTAGAGAATTTCAGAAGATTAATTAGTGATGAGATTCTTTGGATTACTTTTAAAAATGTTGGCGTACTAACTATTTTTTATGTACCACTAATGATAATTATTTCTTTATCGTTAGCAATATTAGTAACTAAACCTTACCGAGGAGTTACTATCTTTCGTTTAGCATTTTATATGCCCACAGTAACATCGGCTGTAGCAGCTTCTATAGTTTGGTTATGGTTATTAAATGCAGAATACGGGCTTATTAATCAACTGTTGAGTTATATAGGAATTGCTGGTCCTGCTTGGTTAGCAGAATCAGCTCCAGCTATGGCTTCAGTCATTGCGGTAACGTTGTGGTTGGGAGTTGGTGGGAATATGATTATTTATATGGCTGGTTTGAAAGGTATTCCAAATCAACTATACGAAGCAGCAAGAATTGATGGAGCATCTGGATTTCAACAGTTGATTCATATAACTTTCCCGATGCTCAGGCCAACAACATTATTAGTAAGTACGATGACAATTATCGGGGCTTTGCAAATTTTTGACCAAGCATATGTATTAACGCAGGGTGGCCCAGCAAATTCGACGAAAACGATTGTTTATCATATTTACACGACCGGTTTCGAGCAGTTGCAAATGGGTTATGCATCGGCACAGGCTCTTGTATTGACATTGACCATTTTAATCTTTACAGTTATCAATTTTAAAATTAATCAAAGTAAGGATTAGGAGAGGGGGAATGAAGATTGAAGCAAAAAGAAAATGTAAAGAAATTACTCTTTTACATCTTGAGTTCGGCTATTGCTTTACTGATGGTCATGCCATTTATATGGAGCTTGCTAACATCAATTAAGCCAGATGAAGAGATATTTAGTATTCCGCTCCAGTGGCTTCCTTCCACTTTTACATTTGATCATTATATAGAAGCGTTTCAATCAGTTCCATTTGGCCGTTATCTTTTCAATTCGCTATATCTAGCAGTCATGGGCGTGCTATTTAACTTATTGTTTGGTTCGATGAGCGGGTACGCTTTTGCCAAGCTGAAATTCAAAGGAAGAAATGTCATTTTTGCTATTTTACTAGCAGCCATGATGATTCCTGGGGTTGTTGTAATGATTCCCCAATATATCGTGTTGAATAACATGCCGTTAATGGGGGGGAACGATATCTTAGGCCAGGGAGGACATGGGTTACTGAATAATTTTTGGGCTGTTATCCTTCCTGGTGCTGCAGGATCTTTTGCAGTGTTTTTTATGAGACAGTTTTTCTTAACTTTGCCTGATGAATATATGGAATCGGCTCGAATCGATGGTTGTAGTGAGTTTCGAATTTATTGGAATCTCTACTTACCACTAACGAAACCAGCCTTAGCAACACTTGGGATTTTTACTTTCCAAGCTGGTTGGAATAGCTTCTTATGGCCGTTAATTGTGTTAAATGACCGGTCATTGTACACGGTGCAAATTGGATTACAGGCATTTACATTTGATAAACAAACCGCCTATGGTCCAATGATGGCAGCAACAATCGTGATAATTTTACCGATCATTTTAATCTTTATGTATTTGCAAAAATATTTTATCGACGGTGCAAATTTCTCTGGAATAAAAAGCTAGTGAGTTTGTGTAATCGTCGGGGCAAAAGAGAGGTGAGTACAGTGTATAAATTGATGGAATGGATCGCTAAACTCGCATTACTAAATATGTTATGGATTATGTATTCGTTATGCGGTTTCCTTGTCTTCGGATTATTTCCTGCCACTGTAGCATTATTAATGGTGACGCGAGATTTAAAGCGAAATAACCAAAAAGGGATACGTGCGTCCTTTCTTCAGTATTTTGTTAATAATTTCATCAAAGCAAATGCGTACGGCTTTTTTATAGCGATTGTAAATATTTGTTTAATTTCGCTCACATTCAAGTCAGCTCACCAATTTTCGGTAATCATCTCAGTTCCGATCTTTGTCATCACAGTGTTAGCGTTTCTGATTTCACTGTTTCTATTGCCCGTGTTTACCTACTTTAAAGCATCTTTTGTCAATCACCTTAAACTTGCGACGATTATCGCTTTAGGGCATCCAGTCGTATCCTTTGTATTGTTTTCTTTATTTTCGTTAAATTTTGGAATCATTTTTTATTCCAGGATTTTAATCGCTTATCCGATTTTATTTTTGTTTTTTATGGTTAGTGTTTCAGCCTACTTGGTGACCGTTGTGTTAATGCCTGTGTTTGGAAAATTTAGCACGACAACAGATATAGAAATCTCAAGTTTAGGACGGATATCAGAAGCCTAGCTCAAATGGAATATTTAACCATATTGTTATCACTAATTTCTGTAAGGATTTCGTCTATTACATTTATGAAAAGGAGTGTTTTTATGCAATTAAAATGGCATAAGTTTACGATGGTGTCTGTTACATGTTTCATTCTGTTTTCTTTGTTTGCATCGAATATCATTAAACCTAACTACTCACATGCTGCTACATCATGGAGTGAGGAATATGATGCAACCCAAGGAACTTTGCATAACGTAGAAACGGAAAATGCTGATACTGGTTATTTTGGAAACGGATACGTAGCTGGTTGGAATGAAGATGGTCAATCCGTTGCGATTAATGTGAATGTTCCGAGTGACGGTAATTATACACTCGTATTTAAATATTCTGCTGCAGCAGGTCAGGCTACACGTTATCTAGAGGTGAATGGAGAGGGCAGCGTGGATCAAGTTCGCTTTTCCGGAACCGGAAGCTGGGGAGACTGGCAGACAACTTACCTTAATGATGTCTTCTTAACAGCTGGTACGAATACAATATCGCTTAGTTTTGATTCAGGTAAGGGAAGCGAAAACTGGTTAAATTTTGACAGTTTGCTTGTAAAAGAACAGGGAGTGGAACAACTGGTTTCTTGGGGATTGACAGAGGAAGCGGAATTAGCACAAAAATCGCTTACATCTAACTTCTGGAACACCAAGACAAATATGTTTAACAATCAATATCCAAATGATGAAAGTAACAATCAGTTCCATTATTGGTGGCAGGCTCATGCCATTGATACGTTAATTGATGGCTATGAACGAACTGGCGATTATGGTTATATCGATCAGGCTATCGCTTTATATAAATCTGTGAAGGCACGTAATGGCGATGACATTAGGAACGATTTTTATGATGACATGTTATGGATGGCACTTGCATTGCAACGTTTACACGAATATACAAATAATCCGCAGCATGAAGAGGCTGTATTGACTCTGTGGGAAGATATTAAAGAAGGGTGGAGCAGTGAATTTGGAGGTGGCATCGCTTGGAACAAAAATCAATTAGACTATAAAAATACTCCTTCGAATGCTCCAGCAGTAATTCTTGCTACTAGACTTTATGAACAGTACGGGAATGAAGAAGATTTACAATGGGCTCAGGATATCTACAATTGGCTTCAACATACATTAGTGGATCCGGCAAATGGTTTAGTGTGGGATGGTATTAATCGCACCGGCGATGGAAACATCGATAAAGGTTGGGAATTCACTTACAACCAAGGAGTTTATATAGGTGCATCTGTTGAGCTTTATCAATTGACAGGTGAACAAGGATATCTTGATGCAGCAATCCAGACGGCAGAAACTACGAAAGACCGATTCTCCAATCACAACCAAATCATATACGAAGGTGGCTCAGGTGATGGTGGACTATTTAAAGGGATCCTCATTCGTTATGTGACTGAATTAGTTAAAACAGAAGACTCCCAAGTTAAGTTGGCAGAGTGGATTGTGAATAATGCCAAAAATGTGTGGAACCAAACAAACGAGGAACCTGAAATTTTGTTTGGCTCATCGTGGGAAGGAGCAATAAACCTACCGGTGGAACTTAGCCAACAGTTAAGCGGAGTCATGTTAATGGAGCATGCTACACAACTAGAACCAATTATTGTTAGAAATGTCTCCCAGACGTTACAGGAACAGATAGATTCCTATGTAGATGATAGCGAGATAACTAGCTCACTTGCTAAAAAACTAAGTAATCGTCTTGAACAGGTAGACCATCATATAAATAAAGGAGACATAAATCAAGCAATTAAACACTTAGAAGACTTTAATAAGCATGTGCAAACAGGAGTGGAAAAAGACCAAGTAAATGAAATAGCTTACCATCAATTGCAAGGATCTCTGGATAGAATAATACATTAATTTTAGAATGCTGATTTTTATTTTCGTGAATATGTATGAATGAACGAAAAAGGAGTGGAATTTGTGGAGAAAATTCGCATTGGATTTATTGGTACAGGTGGAATGGCACAGGTACATGCTGGTCAGTTACTAGAATTAGAAAATGTGGAAATTAAGGCAATTACTGATGTAAGCACAGAGGCGAGAGAACGCTTTGTAACTCATGCCGGTTTGCGAGATATAGAGCAATTTACAGAATATCGTAATATGCTTGAACAAGTCGATTTAGATGGGGTTGTTATTTGCTCTCCGCATACTTTGCATTTTGAACAGGCAACAGCAGTATTGGAAAAAGGCATACACGTATTAATTGAAAAGCCGATGACGTGCTCATCGAAGGAAGCTGAGGAGTTAATTAAAACGGCCGATCAAGCCGGTAAGATTATGCAAGTATCGTATCAACGACATTTCCAACCAGAATTTATTTATATTCGTGATGCAATCGCAACTGGTAAAATCGGTAAACTTACATCGATCACTGCTTCCTTATATCAACAATGGTGGCGTGGTTCCAATGATACGTATTCTTGGCGGAAGGACCCCAAATTATCAGGAGGCGGTTTTTTGATGGACTCGGGTAGCCATATTATCGATGTGCTACTTTGGACATCAGGCTTAACGCCGGTCGAAGTAACGACACAGCTATCACAACAAGGTGCGCCGGTAGAAATTGATACGTTTACTTCGATTCGCTTTAAGGAAGGTGCTATTGCTGGACTAAACCTTGTTGGCTACTCACCTGTTTGGCATGAAACATATGCGTTTTGCGGTGAGGATGGTGCTATCTTCTGTGAAAATGACAAAATTACACTCCATCTTTCAGGAGAGGAACCAATTGTTCCAGAGTTATCCAAACCGACAACGAACCAGGATAAAAGTTTCATCGATGCAATTTTAAGAAAACATGACGTTCAGGTTCCAGGTGAATTTGCATTAAAGGTAGTTAAGTTTTCTGAAATGGTTTATGAATCTGCTGGCTATAAGCCTTTATAAATGAACTAGAGGAGACGTGAATAGTATGAATTTTAACATCGGAATGCGTATTCCACCGAAATTAGGTGCAGAAGGAATGGAACAGATAGCGAGTTGGGCCTCAGAGGTAGGGTTGGATATTCTTGACGTACCAAAATTAACCCCGGAAGTAAAGAATACAGTTCAAAATGCTGGTATGGAAGTGGGCTCAGTCGATGTAGAAAATGTAGCAAAACTATTTAGTTTAGATGAAGAACGTCGTGCTAATGCGGTTACTAGTCTTAAAAACCAGATGACGGAAATCTCGGAACTAGGAGGTCGTGTGATATTTATGTGTTTGGTTCCTGAGGATCATACACTTCCACGTCAGGAAGGACTTGCAATCTGGAAAGAAACGTTTCCAGAAATTGTTCGTCACGCAGAGGAAACGGGTCTTTACATTGCAATTGAAGGCTGGCCGGGACCAGCACCTTATTATCCCACACTCGGATGTACTCCGGAAACTCTACGGGTAATGTTCGAGGCTATCCCATCTAAACATTTTGGGATGACGTATGATCCCTCACATCTTGTGCGGTTGGGCATTGACCATATCCGTGTATTAACCGAATTTGGTGAAAGAGTAAATCATTGCCACGGGAAGGATACAGAAATTTTACAAGATGAGCTTTATGAATGTGGTGTCATTCAATCAACTTTTCCAGAAAAGTATCTGTTTTCGGAAGGATCCTGGCGCTATACGATCCCAGGACAAGGTGAAGTCGATTGGGGAAAAGTTGCAGTGCGTTTGGAACGTATGGGGTACCAGGGACCAGTTAGTATCGAATTAGAAGATCATCGCTATTGGGGATCTTTAGAGGCTGAGCAAAAGGGAATCGTAAAGGCTGCCGCACATTTAAGAAGCTACTTTAAATAGTAGAGTATGTTTAAAGATGACATTATGAGTAATGTAAAAGGGTGAAATAAGTGCATAATTTTAAGTTTGCCTTAAATGCCTCGACGCTGTTTCCGTTTGAATTGGATGTGATCGAGCAGATAAGAATAGCGGCTGAAGCAGGATATGATGGTATTGAATTGTGGGTTAAAGATATTGAATCCTATCTTGATAAGGGTGGTTCACTTAAAACAATTAAAGAAATTCTGGTAGACAAAAGTATATCCGTTGTTAACGCGATTACCTTTTTTAAGTGGTCGGACGTGCATGAGCCTACTAGAGTAAAAGGGCTTGTTGAAGCGGAAAAAGAGATGACAATGCTGAAGGAAATAGGCTGTAAAGCTGTAGCGGCTCCACCCAGTGGAAATATGGATGATTTAACATTAGAAACAATTGCAGAGCATTTTACTGCATTAACAACAATTGCGAGACGGATGGACATGGAAATCTTTCTTGAATTCTGGGGTAAAGCTAACAAACTAGCTACGTTAAGCGAAGCGATGTATATCGCGATGGAGAGCGGACTTTCTGATGTGAAATTTTTATTGGATCCTTTCCATATGTACACTGGAGGGAGTTGCTTTACAAATTTAGCTTATTTAAATCAGAGAAATATCGGTATTTTCCATGTCAACGATTATCCAGAACACCCACCAAAGGAACAGATAACTGATTCAGAACGACAATTTCCTGGTGATGGGATCGCGCCGACTGAACAGATAGCGAACTACTTAGTAGAAATGAATTATCAAGGTTATTTATCATTAGAGTTATTTATCGGAAATTATGGTAATCAATCAGCGTTAGAAGTTGCTACCCATGGGCTAAAAAAAATGAAACAGACTTACTTACCAAATAAATAAAAATAGGTACTCATATGGCTATTCAGCTCATATGGGTTACCTAGGTTTTTATGAACTTAAACGATAATCGTATGGCGGAACCTTGGGTTAAAGGAGGATATTATGAAGTTAGCAAACAAAACAACAAAATGGGAAACTAGGGCACAGAAATCGTTTGATAGCCTACTTCAATACTATTGGAATCCTGATCTGGAAATGTTTAATAATCATTATCCAAATCCAGATAATCGTTGCAATCTTACGTTTCATTACTGGTGGTATGCACATGCGATTGATAGTTTAGTAGATGGATACTGCCGAACCAACGACAATGAACTCGTTACAATGATCGAAAAGGAATATGGTGGTCTCGTGTTTCGAAACGGTGGTCAGCCAACAAATCTATTATACGACGATATGGAATGGCTGGCGCTAGCTTTGTTACGTGCCTATGAAGAAACGGGAACAGACAAGTATTTGAATGATGTGCAAATTCTTTGGAATGATATAAAAACTGGTTGGAATGAGCATATGGGTGGAGGAATAGCTTGGCATAAAGACCAGATCGATTATAAGAATACGCCAGCAAATGGCCCGGCTATTATTTTAGCGACAAGACTATATAAGCATTTTGGAAATAAAGAAGATTTAGAATGGGCACAAAAAATATTTGATTGGCAGGAGCAGAACCTTGTTGATCCAAATACAGGATTTGTCATGGATGGGGTCAATCGACTTGGTGATGGGAAAATTGATGCTGATTGGGAATTCACCTATTGTCAAGGTGTATATGTAGGTGCAGCAGTTGAGCTCTATCGGGTATCCAACCATGAGAAATACTTACAAAAAGCATTACAAACTGCACATACAGCAATAGAAAAATTACATGATAATGAACATAATGTGCTAAAAAGTGAAGGGAATGGGGATGGAGGTCTGTTTAAAGGGATTATGATTCGATATTTTACTGAATTAATTTTAACAGCTCCAACTGAGACAAAAGCTATACTTCACTACTTGGAAGAGAATGCGGAAACCCTCTGGCGGAACGGTAAGGATGACGAGAAAACAATATTTAATCATCTTTGGAGTGAGAAGCCGGACCTAACTAGAGGTATTGATTTAAGCATTGAGCTAAGCGCTGTCATGCTATTTGAATGTTTGGTAAGGATAGAAAGGCGTGGATTGATGAAGGATTAACAAATTAGCCTGTTCCTAAATAGGGATAGGCTTATCTTCTTTTGTCACCGTGTATCTCTGCTTGATTTAAGCCGCCGTTTAGTATTAACATTAATATTTAACGTCTATATATGAATTTTGATACGGAGTGGATGAAAGGAGATCATCAATGAAGATCAACAATATTTTGTTTGTAAGTCCTTTGAATCAAGAAATTCAAAATCTTATAGAAAATTATGAACTGGAAAAGAAATTCCGATATTTGACAGAAGACGAACTTAGAGATGAAGATTTAGAATGGGCTGATGCATTTGTATCTTTTAAAACAAGATCAAGTTACGATTATAGCAAAGTGAAATGGGTCCATTCCCTAGGAGCTGGGGTGGACAGTTTTATATTCAAAAAAGACTGGAATGAAGATGTTATCCTAACAAGAACGATATGTTCGTTTGGACAAAGAATTAGTGAATACTGCCTCAGTTATCTATTAAAAGATTTACAGTTTCATGATCAATTCCTTTACTTGAAATCCACAAAGAATTGGGAGCCTCTTACACCAAATATGTTAAATGAAGTAAAAGTAATGATTTATGGCACAGGAGAAATTGGGCAAAAGATAGCTCAGGTTCTCTCCTTTTTTGGTGTAGAAGTTTATGGTGTGTCACGGAGCGGTAAACAAAAAGAGTTTTTCAAAGAAGTATGTACAGTTGATGCTCATTTTTCATTATTAAATCAAATGAATTATCTGATTAATACATTGCCATTAACGGAAGAAACAGAATATTTATTTAATAAAGACATTTATAAGCACGTATCAAATATTGGATTTGTTAATGTCGGTAGAGGGGAATCTATTCGTGAATCAGACCTATTACAAGCATTAGAATTTGGACAGGTAAGGTTTGCAGTACTTGATGTATTCGGAGAGGAGCCACTGCCACAGGGTAACGTATTGTGGGAGCACCCAAACGTGGTTATTACCCCGCATATATCTGCTGTGACAACATCCAGTGAAGCAGTAGAATGCTTTGTTGGAACATTAGAGAATCTAGAAAAGGACAACCCTCTCCACAATAGGGTAGATGTCAAAAAAGGTTTTTAACATCGTATTAAAAAATTCCAGCCCTTAAATATAAGGACTGGAATTTCATCTATCTATTCTAACTTCATTTTTTTTCGATAATTCCCCGGTGTCATTCCTACATTCTTCCGGAAAGATCTAATGAAATTTTGGGAATTATTATATTGCAGTTTGTTAGCGATATCTTTAACAGGTATTTTCGTGGTTTCTAACCAATTTTTGGCCATTTCAATGCGATATTGTGCTACATATTCACTGAATGACATTTTAGTCTCACGTCGAAATAAGTTACTTAAATAGCTTGCATTATAATGTAGGCGATCTGCTACTTTTTCCAGTGTCAAATCTTGATCGAATTCCTCGTGGATAATATGAATAACCTGCTCTGACAATGAATGATAATGTTGGTCTGAGCGGTTTTTGATATGATCCATTATCGGATAAATCATAACTTGCTTAAACCAACTCTCTATGTCCTCTCTGATTCGGAAACGTTGGAGATAATTAATTAACGTCTGTTTTTCATCAATCATATCAATTTCGATGGCTAACATTTCTGTGAATTCTAATAGATTATTGATAAATCGAAGGATAGAGATTTCATACTGTGTATACGTTAATTGTTTATTAAATATATTATCTAGCAGCTCCGTTAATTTTTGTTCCACACGCTCCTGATGATAAGTTTTTATGGCGTCAAAAAGATCATGCTCAACTTGCTTCGGATAAAAAGTTTTGAATGAATGCTGTCCTTCTAGCGAATCAAACCAAATCACTTGCCCTTTGCCTAATACAATGGTTTGTCGCAATGCCGCTTCACTTTTTTGTAAGGCTTCATTTGTTTCTATTAGATGGAAGTATCGATTACTTATTCCGATGCTAACAGATATTTTTAAAACTTGGGCGATCGTTTCTTGTATCGTTTGAGTTAAGCTATCGAAGTAATTTTTATATTCCTGCTTGTTACCTTCTCCCATTAATACAGTTACTTGTTTATCCTCTAACACAATAGGTGTAAATCGCCTATCTTCACTTATTAACTCATTAATAATCGTGTTAATCGAAAAGAGGATAACATCATTATCGTTTTCAGTAAATCTCGTACCTTCTAACGAATCAATTTTAATCAACATCACAGAATACCATCGTCCACTATTTATTTCTGTAGGTAGCTTTTCATTTATTTCATTTTCCGTAACATTACCTAAGAGCAATTTATTTATGAAAAAATGATGCAACTGGTCCTTTTGCGATTGAACCCGTTCCTCCAATGTTTGATTTTTATCCAGAATAGTATGAATCTGTTTCGTAATTTCCCCGATTTCATCACGAGATTTATTGTTATCAGCTTCATGAGGCAATTTCATGATTTGGATAATTTGCTGAATAGGTTTATATAGTTTTCCAGAACCGATAATGGCAACGATAATAAGCCCTAATACAATAACAAGGCATATAATAAAGGTAAACCAGCCTATTGCATAGGAAGATTCTTTGAGATCATTCAATCGGATAAGATTAATATAAGTCCATCCGTTATAATTTGAGACGCGATAGGTGACAGTATATTTCTCATTATCATAGTCTATGTGCAGTTGGTTTTGGATTTGATTACTTTCTTGGATTGCATCGATAACAGGATGATTCTCTAATGAATGGCTATTCTGATTCACTTCGCTATTAAAAATCACTTGCTTGTTTTCATTCAAAACGATAGTTGATCCATTATTTTCCTCCATTAAGATCCGCTCTTGCAAGTCACAAATAGGAATAATGGCAGCGGTAAAGCCCTTATTATTGACAGAGCTTAGTGGCAACTTTTTCACCATGGTAAGATAACGCTTACAATAATTGGCATGTTCATCAATAAAAGTATCTTCAGCTTCTTGAACTAACCAGGCAGATTGATTGGTAAGCTCACTATAATTTTCTATAATTTCTTTATCTTGATTTGTTAATCTTTTTAACCCTCTATTCCTGATTAACCACATTTGTTCCTTGTTTATGTATGTAATATCAATTACTCCTGAATCAAAACGTTGCAGGTAGTTCAGTTCTTTTTTTAAACTTCTATAGAGGGGAAATTGTTTCGGTTCCATAGGTTCTTCTAGAAGCTGATTGGCGAGGGGAGACATGGCAAAATTCGTTAGTGACTGGTCCACTTGTTTCAATACCTGTTCAATCGTCATCTGAGTTTGATAAACATTATATTCTTTCTCTTTTTCTACTTTGGTTTGAATGCTGTCAGATGAAATAAGAAAAGAGAATATTCCCACCAATGAGACCGGGATGATTCCGAGCAATAAAACGAAAGATAATAGTTTTATATAAAATTGTTGTCTTTTCTTAAACAAATCATCCCACCTCCAACTTCTTTTTCTCTAGCTTTATCACGTTGCTAATCGTCCGTAAACCCCCCCACTTGAGGGAAGTCTCACTTTATAAATTTTATCATAGCCTTCGGATATTTCCTATTAGATAAATGGAAAAATAGCTGTTAATATAACAGCTATTTCTCCGGCTAACCAAATATTGAGTTATCTTGAAGCATTAAATTCTTCGATGACATCATCACCACCAGCTGCTTTCCACTTTTCGATTGCTTCATCAAAACCTTGTTCATCAATTTGCCCAATAATATAATTAAATGTTGCGTCGATAATAATGGTATCTAATTCCTCACTTTGTAAATCATATGTTTCGGAATCTAAAGTAACAGTAGGGTTTTCAATTAAATAATTTTCGTTATCCTTAAACAATTCTTCTGCTTTTTCGCGTGCTTCTAAAGGAAATGCACCTTCATAACGTCCATTTGTTTCTGGTTCACCTATCTCGAATGTTTGATATGGAATAACTTCACGGTCCAATTTACCGCTATCTTCAATCGTAACTGCTTTACCATCTTCTATGGTGTAATGCTCGTCTTCGATTCCCCAGAATACGGTGTTCGCAACCTCTGGTTCCATCATCTTATCAAAGAATGACAGGATTACTTTTAATTCTTCCTCCGTTTCTACCGTAGATTTTGGAAAGAAATAAGGATGATTGTATCCTGGAATACCCCAAATTTGATATTCACCATGCGGGCCTTTTATTTGATTGTGTACGTCTAGTTCCATATCTGGATTCAATGCAATTCCGTCACTGTAAAGCTGGCCCACATCACACATACATCCAATATAAGCACCAGCTTTTCCAGATTTAATCATGTCCTGTTGGTCAGGCTTACTCGTAACAGGAAAATCTTGATTGATGTAGCCATTTTCGTGGAGATCTCTCATGAAATTGAGCGTTTCTTTATATTCAGGAAACATAAATGCAGGTTGTAATTGTCCGTCTTGTTCTCCCCATTCATTTGGTGCGTTAAACCAGGATGCGATCGTATTAAAGGAGCCGTACGCTAAATCTCCTCTATCAGCTAACCCGATTGTGTCGTCTACACCATTTCCATCTGGGTCATTTTCGGTAAATTGCTTCATCATTTCGAAAAATTCTTCTGTTGTTTGAGGTGTATCCAAGCCAAGGTTGTCTGCCCAATCTTTCCGATAAATAATTCCTTGTCTCGATAATGGACGTCCTTGATAAAGCGAATATAACTTTCCATCCACCCGCATGTTATCTAATATTTCGTCCTTTAAATGTTGTAAATTATCATACTCTTCTAAATAAGGTTCGATTTCCCAAAATTGACCATCATTAATTGCTTCCTTAAAGTTACCTTCTATTGGTATGTTGGCAACTTCTGGCATACTACCTGTTGCAAATGCTGTATTCATACGATCCTGATAATTGTTTGCGGGTACATATTGCAAATCCAATTGTACACCGGTTAATTCTTCGATTTTTTCCTCCAGCATCGGATCAGGTGTTTCAGCTGAGTGCAGAGGAGCCAATATAGATATTTCATTTAAATCAGGGTCCTCATTACCTTCTTCACTACCAGATTCACTTTGATCATCTGAAGCGCTTTCATTATTACTACAAGCAAACAAAATGATTCCAAAAAACATAAACAAACATAAGATAGTTAATTTCTTTTTCATTTGTATTTCTTCACCCCTTTTTAGTGTTGTCTCTAGTTTACGATGACTCATTAAATTTCGTATATAATCATATTTTTGTTTTAACGTTTTAAACCTAACAAAAATAAGAAGAAAATAAGGCAATACTAATATAATGATTATTTCTAATATAATGATTTTTTTCAACTAGTTTTACTCATACACTGCAGTCTCATGATATATAATAGTGTATCTTACATAATAATAGTAGTGGTAAAACAGTTGAATATCAGAAGAAAGGATGTAGATGATGACATTGCATGAAGCTATTCTAAAATGTTTTTTGGACAAACAAAGACCAATGACTATTCAAGAAGTAGAAATATATATAAGTCAACAGCATAAACAAAGATGGAAAGATATTGGAACAACTATGGCGGATATGGTGCCAATTAATTATGGTGGAAATGCTACTTCAACTGTTCCAGGTGAATACAGAAGATTAAAGCGGTTGACGAGAGGAACATACACTTTAATTGAATAACCAGAAAGGGTTCCGTTAATATTTCCCCAGTTTACCGAATAGAATAAACCATCATTGCATAAAAAAGGGGATGTATTATTTGAAATCCAATTATTTGAAAAGTGCTGTGTTTGAACATCAATTTTGGCTGCAGGTGCTCGGAGATCATGCTCGATTTATTAACGATTCCCTTTATCCATCAGAAATAGATGATATTGAAAAGGCCAAAATGTTTCGCTCGCAGTATGATCAATTGCTTGCACAATCAAGCGCCATTGATACGTCCAATGCCATATCGTTCTCTATTATGGTTGAAGACCTAACCAAGCAATTCAGAGAGTTTAAGTTTTCCATTATCGAACGGCATTTGACAGGACAAATGGGTATTCATCTGACACCTACATTTCTTAATCACATGGTCAATGAATTGGAAGAATATTTGTTGATTTTAAGTTATCTGAAGCAAGGAGAGGTACCGCCTATCTTTCACGAATTACATCATCATCTTCTCTGGTTGTTGGATGCATCAGGTCATGCTGGCGCGATTAATGATGAGATGGATGGTGTGGAACAAAGGCTAAAAGAAAAGAGTCATGCTTTTACGGAGCATTTTAATCAATTCTATATAAAAGCGGTTGAACTGACCGGTTATTTACGCTCCAATGTTAATGCATTCCCAGCATTAAAAAGGTTCAATAATAACGTAGAAGTAGAAATCGGATTATTTAAAACATTTTTGCACGAATTGGAAGAGATGGAGCTAAGTGCAGAAGTATTAAGTACATTTACCGCCTCCATGGCTGACCATATGGCTCGTGAGGAACAATATTACTTAACGAAAGTGGCACAATCCAAGCATGCTACCGGAAATTGAGAGATGACAGTTGATGAATCAGCAACTACACAGAGGAAGTTGGTAATAAAACGATGTCTATGATACACATAATTGGAGTTTCAAATTCAGAGGACTTTAATGTTGGACCAAAAGTTAAGGTAAATGTAATTAGTAATAACGATGAAGATGCTTGGGATGTAAACTTATTAAAATTCGAAGTAGAAGTAGTTAAATAGATTTTGTTCTTTAATTAACAGGAACAAGAATTCAGCCAGACGATCATTCTATTGGTCGTCTTTTTTTTGCACAAAAATCAATTGGGGACTTGGAATATTATGTTAGTATTGAGTACAGAGATATGCCACTCTTTTTCTGTGAAATGTGCAGCGATTATTGAACAAGATGAAGAAACATGAAGAAACAAAAAATACAAAGGAGGATTATACATGATTGGTTGGCTTAATGTTGGTAGTCTAGTGCTTGGACTAATTGCATGGATACTTCCTGTTGTTAATCTCATGAGGTTTACAAAGCATGAGCATAATAATTGGATCATGCTTTCAATAATGAGTTTGATTGCTTGTGCTATTTCACTATTTTTCCAGATTTTCAATAGCTATAATCGTGTAAAGAGTGAGGATTGGTCTGCTCTTATGGACATAATGGGTGCTAAGGTGTTTGTATCAGCAGTTCTTCTCATCATTACCATCATATTAAATGTAATTACTCTGATTGTATATCGTGGCAGAACATCAAAGTAGGATGCCAAATAGTATAATATAAGATTAAAGATTATATTTTGTTTGATTAAAGAAAGATGCATTTATAAAAACTTTATAAAGATACAACCTCTTAGATTAATTCTTGCTACAAGGAGGCTAAGGAAAATATGTTTGATGAATTAGTAGGCGAAAAAGTTCGTATTGTTCCAATGGAAAGTCATCATATACAAGGTTTATATGATATTGCGAATGAAGAAAGGATATGGAATCATTTACCTAGGAACATACAAACAATAACTGATATGATGTCCTTCGTTGAAGAGGCATTAGAAGGTAAAGAAAGTGGAAGAGAATTTCCATTTGTTGTTTTACGTCGTGATAACGAAAAAATTATTGGTTCTACACGCTTTCTTGATATTTCAAATACAAATAAAAGTTTGGAAATCGGATGGACTTGGTACACTCCATCTGTTTGGGGAACACATACTAATACAGAATGTAAATACTTGTTATTAAAATATTGCTTTGAGACATTGAAACTTATACGAGTTCAATTTAAAACCGATGAACAAAATGTTAGGTCACAAAAAGCAATAGAAAAAATAGGTGCAGTGAAAGAAGGAATATTAAGAAATCAAATGATTCGAAAGAATGGCACCTACCGTAATTCTATTTTTTATAGCATTATTGAACAGGAATGGGAAGCAGTGAAGAATAAATTAGATAATATTTTAAGAAATTCTCAATAAAAGGATCTAGTTTAAGGTAATTTTCTAATATTCTGTAAAATATTACACTTAACGAGTAGCTTTAATACAATAGTGAGATCGTCAGCACAACAGTCTTTTTTTAACTTGCGAGGTAGGTTAGCATATCAAGTATAATCAATAAGATTATAAAGGGATTTATAAGTAAAAAAGCGGAATGGAGGATGGTTATGGTTTATATTGCTCTTCTTAGAGGGATTAATGTGGGTGGAAATAATAAAATTGACATGAAGCTGCTTAAACAAACGTTTGAACAAGTCGGGATGAAAGATGTGTTGACATACATCAATACAGGGAATATTATTTTTTCATACAATGGTCTGTCAAAAACTGAACTATCACGTCTATTGGAAGAAGCGATACATAATGATTTCGGATTACAAATTAAAGTAGTAGTTCGAAGTATCGATGATGTCAGAGAAATCATTAACGTAATTCCAGACACATGGAAAAATGATAAAGACATGAAAAGCGATGTCATGTTTTTATGGGATGAAATTGATGATGAATCTGCACTTGGAAATTTGGTCATTAAACCAAATATCGACAAGGTAAAATATGCCCCTGGTGCGATCCTATGGTCGGTTGACAAGAAAAATCTAACCAAAAGCGGTATGTCGAGGATCGTTGGATCAAAAATATACAAACAAGTTACGGTAAGAAATGTCAACACCGTTCGTAAGATATATGAACTAATGCAAGCTCAAACCAATTCATAATTCGTGAATTATCGAAGGAAGAAAGGTTTAATAAGAAAAGTAATTTCACAAAAGGATGTGAAGAAAGCAGCTTGATCATCAAGCTGCTTTTCAACATTTAGCAGCAAATTCTTCTCTCAAAATCGAGTAAATCTTCACATCCCAATGCTTTCCTTTGCCATACACTGCTTTTCTCAATACCCCCTCAAACATCATACCTGCTTTCTCCATCACTCTTGCTGAACCGATGTTTTCTACTAAACATTTTGCCTGAATCCGTTCTAAGTCCATATGGTTAAAACCAAATTTAATAACTTCTTTGGCAGCTTCCGTGACAATTCCTTTGCCCCAAAAGTCTTGAGAAATCACAAAGCCGATTTCTGCAATATGTTGATGTGTATCCCATGAGACAAAATCAATCGTACCTATCATCTTTTGCTTTTCCTTCAACTCGATTGCCCACGGAGCAAGGTAATTACATTCATATCTATTAAGGATATATTCGACAAACGCTAGTGTTTCATCTAAAGATTTGTGGGTTTCCCATGTTACATATTTGGATACTTCCTCGTTAGAGCCATAGGCATAGATATCATGAACATCACCCAATGATACCTGTCGTAATAATAATCGCTCGGTTTCCAATAGGGGAAACTCACTGCATATATCTTCTACTTCCATCGTTACACTACCTTTCATCGCTATCGCTCACATACCATCATATGGTTGCCGTCAAGATCCTTAAAATTGAAAAAATGACCAAATTGAATATCCGAGAGTAATTCTACTCCTTTGCTTTCCATATACTGATAGGATTCTTCAATATTATCTGTATCAAAATGGAAGGCAGGTGTTTTCAGAATGGTTTCCTCTCGGTAGATTTTACTGTCCAATACCACATTTAATCCGTCTAATTCGATAACATAAAGGTGTCCTCCGGGAAAGTCATCATGAGGTTCTTTGTCCAGTAAATCACAGTACCAGTCACGAGCTTTCTCAATATTCTTCACGGGAATAAATACAGCAGTAATTTTGTTGTTTAATGGATTCATAGATACAGCTCCTCTATTTTGTAAGCTTTGGTAATATAACCATATTATGATGCAGGAAACTAGTCAATGCTAAATAATACTTTTTTAATACTGTTGTCAGTTAGTATGTTAAAATAGCATGCAAAAGGAGGCTATTCCAATGAATTACGGTACACTTAGTCAACATAATGGACGATACTCTCTAACATTTGAATGTGAATTCCCACTTTCTCCGGAAAAATTATTTGATACCCTAATTGATCCGGCTTTCTTTACCCAATGGTATCCATTCGCAACGGCAGAAATGGATGTAGAAGTCGGCGGTAAGCTGAAGTTTGATGATGGGGAAGGTTCTGTGTACGAAGGAGAAATCATCGAGTTAGAAGCACCAAACACTTTTGTTTTCAAAGAGATAGACGATTTGCTTGATATGCGGATAACGGAAAAAGAAAATGGCTGTCTTTTTACATTTAAGCATTCCTTCGATGACGCCTCTATGGCGATGTACATGGCAGCAGGCTGGCATCGTTGTCTTGAAGTATTACAGCAACTTGTTTACGGTGAACCAGTAGAGTGGAAAGATAATGCCGAAGAGTTGCGTGTTTACTATAAAGAAGCCTTTGAAAAAGGTGAACAGTGAGCCCAAATTCAATTTGGTCTCTTTTTTTACTTGATTATTATCATAAGTGATATTAATATTAAAAGTAATAATAATGATAAAGGGTGATACACATGAAAAATTGGAAGAAACTTTTGCATCCTGTTCGCATGGAAATCATTCAAGCGTTAGTAGGAGGCAAGCAATTAACTCCATCTCAACTTTCTCAATACCTGCCCAATATTCCCCACGCCACATTGTACCGGCATATTAATTATCTTCATGACTTAGGGATGATCACCGTCAAGGAAGAGATTCAAAAGAGAGGGACAGTCGAAAGAGTCTATAGTTTGGCTACAGAAATGGAAAGCACCACCCCAGAAGATTTGAGTGCAATGTCCAAGGATGAGCACTTAGATTTATTCACCCAATTTATTTCAAACATTGTACATGATTTTGGAAGATACCTAGAACGTGAAAATTTTAATCTTTTAGAAGACGGGGTTAGCTACCGGCAGGCAGTGTATTATCTGTCAGATGCTGAATTTCAGGACATGATTCATGAATTACGAAGCGTCTATGAGAAATATCAAGGATTAGAGCCAAGTGAAGAGCGTACTAAACGGAAGGTCACCACTATCATTTTACCGGAAAAAGGAGATGAGTGAGATGAAAGAAATCAAGATCAAAAGTAGTGTAACACTGACAGGTACTTTAACGAGGCCAGAGAAAAATGATCAGCATATAGCAATTGTAATGATTCCAGGTTCAGGGAAAGTTGATCGTAATGGTAATGCAGACAAAAAAGGAATGGATTTTAACATTTATCAGGAGTTGTCTGATTTTCTTGTCAGTTTAGGCTATACAACAGTTCGCTATGACAAGCGAGGAGTGGGAAAGAGTGAAGGTGATCTCCTACGCACAGGTTTACATGATGCAATAGAAGACGTGCAAGCTGCAGTTCAGTATATTAAAAATGATCTACCTATCATTGATAAAGTGTTGTTGTTAGGACATAGTGAAGGAACAATGATTGCGACAGCTGTTGCTACTCAAGTTGATGTAGGTGGCGTCATTTTGTTAGCTGGTGGTGGTGAAACGTTGGAAGAAGCAACGAAACGCCAACGTGAACTTACATTCCAGGCATTAAAAGAGAAGAAGAATTTCACAGGCTGGCTATTTCGAAGATTCCGCTTGGCTGAAAAGGCAGAAAAGAAAAATCAACGACTATTCAATAAAATCAAACAATCCGATAAAGAAGTTATCCGGGTCCAATTGATACCATTTCCCGCAAAATGGTTACGTGAACACTTTACTTATGATTTAATGGCAGATTTAAAGCAACTAACTTGCCCTGTACTAGCAATTACAGGTAAAGCTGATTATCAATCCGATTACCAAAAATTGGAACGAGTTGCAGAACTGATTTCATCAGATACAGAATGTCATACGATCGAAACAATGGACCACATGTTGAAAGAAGAGACAGATGAAGTAAATATGCTAGAAATACAAAAAGTATATCAAAAAAATCGTAACAAACCACTGCATCCAGAGATGAAAGAGATTTTGGAGAACTGGTTACAGAATAACTAAGTCTAATGACAGTCATAGAGAGTAATAGCGTTTGAAAATGTTTATAGAGAGAAGCAAGAGAAAATGTCATTAAAATGTTTGCTGGTCAAGATTTTAAGATCTTTACCGAAAGAAAACGGAGTAAATAATAACACCCAAAATGATGAGTAGAATAAGTATTCCAGTACTTTTCCAACTTACACTTCCAACTAAATCAGGGAGTCCACTACCATGAATACTACCAGAAGGATTCCCTTTTAATTCTTCTTGTCTCATTTTTTCTCTTCTTCTTTCAGGAGATTCTTTTTCATCAATCATGCTAACACTCCTTTATTAAAATTTAGCATTTTATTTATCTCGATGGTCAAGATAGATCTATTCAATAAACGAATCGTGAGGCAGAATGGCGTGCACTCCTTTAGTTCCATTAACAATTTGAGTAATTCTCATATTTACTGTCAAACTAGCTAGAGTATAAGCTTCCTTACGACTGAAACAATACAGCTCTTGCATAAGATCTAGCATGCTTTCAAGTGCAATAAAACAAGCTTCATCAAGGTCTTCGTGAAAGCCAAATGTAATCCAACCTGCCGGGGTATGGGCACGAGGCATAGATAAATGTAAGTCATCTTTAAGTGTAAAAGTTAAGTCTACAACATCCATTGGGCATTCAATCGCCTGGGTGCTAACTTCACCATCACCTTGTAATGCATGGCCATCACCAACTGAGAACAGTCCCTCAGAAACAGGAATTGGGAGATATAAAATACTTCCTTCCACTAGCTCTTTACAATCCATGTTCCCACCACAAAATCTTGGTGGTATAGTTGAATGAATTCCAGGTTCGTTAGGAGGCATACCCACCGTCCCCATGAATGGTGATAAAGGCACTCGATGATTCACTTGACTAGTCCCAATCATCTTTATAGTATCCAATTCCCAGTTTAAGTGGTATTGATCTTGTTCTGCTAAGCCGAGTCGTTTTTTGACTTGCTTGGAACCACCTGCAAAACTCCATCCCCATGAAGATGGGCGTATTTCATTCATTTTAATCATCAGAACCATTCCAGGTCTAGCACCTTTAATAGCTATTGGACCACAGAGAGCATGGCCACTGTTTCCTTTTAACTCTTTTGTCTCAAAAATTCGTCGAGTACCAGTTGATTTATAAGGTTCTAATCCCCATAATGCATCTAGAGTAGAATAACGAACGGAATCACCTGAGTTTATGGTTAAAATAGGTGTGAGATGTTTTGAAAAAGAGCCATGAAGAGTCTGTTTTTTAGGTTCTATATGGTAGGTAGTCATGTGACTAGCTCCTTTAATAAATTTGGTATCTATGAAATGTATCCACTATTGTAAAACTTATTTTAAAAATAAGATATCCAATCATGACACTTAACACATTTCACTTGTCTATGCTTTTTGTATCTCACTCAGTTCTTCACAATACCCTAGAATTATCTTAACACAAATTTGGAGCTGATCCTAAAAAATCCCAACTCAATTAAATGAAAAATAGCATACCAATCACCAACGTGACTGGTATGCCATTTCTTATAGCAAACTACTTTTCCTAGATTCTAAATCGGCTCACTTTGTCTTGTAATTCTTGTGCCATTTCTGCTAACACTTTGGTAGCGGCAGATACTTCTTGGATAGAGGCCGTTTGTTCCTCCGTGGCACTAGCCACTTCCTGAGAGTGATGAGCAGTTTTTTCTGTAATGGAAGATACATGATTCATGGATGTAACTAGTATCTGGTTATTGTCTTTCATTTGATTCAGAGAAGTTGTTACTTCATTCATTCGTCCCTGGACATCTGAGACAACTTTTGTAATATTCCCAAATGCATCACTTGCTTCCGACACAAGAGAAGAACCTTGTTTAACTGCTTGATTTCCTACTTCCATTGATTCTACCGCTTGACCAGTTGTTTGTTGCATCACCGCAATTAAGTCATTGATCTGACGTGCGGACTGACCGGATTCTTCTGCTAATTTTCTAACTTCATCAGCTACAACGGCAAAGCCTTTTCCATGTTCACCAGCCCGTGCCGCTTCAATTGCTGCGTTAAGTGCAAGTAAATTGGTTTGCTCTGCAATATCTGTTATCATATCGACAATTTTATTAATTTCTAGGGAATGTTTATTTAAACCTTCGATTACTTGACCAGTATCTTCCGTATTTCGGTTGATGATTGCCATCTGTTCGATCACACGTTTAACGGTATCCATTCCTTGCTCAGATTGTATAGAAGCTTGACTGGAAGAATCAGTCGCACGTGTAATACGAGTGGATATAGATCCAATGTCTTCTGAAATTTGTGCCACATTTTGATTAGACTGATCAACATTTTTAAGTTGTTTTTCAGATCCATCAGAGACTTCTTGAATTGTATTAGCGATTTGTTCGGTAGCTGTTGATGTTTCATCTGCATTAGCACTTAGTTGCTCAGCAGAAGCAGCCACACTTTGGGCTGTATCTAATACATTGGCAATCAATTCTTTTAGATCTTGATTCATGCGGACAAAACTATTATGTAACTGTCCAATTTCATCTTTCCGTGCTGTTTCCGCTATCGATCTGGTAAGATCACCTTTGGAAATAGCGTCAGCATGATCGGTAAGTGTATAAATTGGTTTTACGATCCGGTTTGTCGTAATAAAAGAAAAGCTGCCTGTTCCTAGTAGTAACACTATTCCTGAGATAATCGTGAACAAGATGATCGAATCAATCTTTGTTTCTAGTTCTTGTTGTGCTGTTTGGTAGTTTTCATCTACGATTAATTGTAATAAGTGGATATCGTTTTGAATGCCCCTAGTTCTAATCGATTGTTTTTTAGCGTCTGCTGCATCTTTTTCATCTAAAGCTACAGTGATGTCATTTTCTAATGCTTGTAATTTTTCTTCAATCTGGCGTAATTGATCTTCTGCTCTTTCGGTATTTGCTAATTCCTCTAAAATATTGGAACTTTTCTGTAAGCTTATTCGAACAGACTCTGCATCTGCATCTGTTTTGTTTAGAGAAAAACTACTTAAGCCTTGCTCGACCGATATTATCGCACTATTTAGTTTTTCGACATCCACAAGTAGCTCGACATTGTCGTTATTGGAAGAATGAATTTGTGTCATTTGATATGCGATAAATCCAATAATGATACAAGCGATAGTCAAAGGTAATAGAGAGTTTAATCTTAATTTTCGCTTTAAATTCATGTGTGTCATCCTTTCTCCTTATTCGTTCACTGTAATCTCATTAGAGTTGATATCGTCTTTTAGTTCGTTTAGCTGACTGTCCTCATCTGATGTGAGAGAAAGAACACGAATAGGAGCTAATCCAACCCCGTCATCACTTAAACCTAATTCCAGGTTTTCGCTTGTAAGTTCACCATTTTCAACAAGGTCGGTTGCCAATGTGTACATTGCAACATCAATATTTTTTAACATAGACGTTACAACCGTATCTTCACCTAAGTAATATTGATCAGAATCGACACCAAATGAATAAATTCCTTCTTCTTGTGCTTGCTTGATTACCCCAACTCCTGTGAAACCTGCTGATGGATAAATATAATCCGCACCTTCTTCGATTAACTCAGCTGCAATTTCTTCACCAAGCTGATCATCACCAAAGTCTCCTGCAAACTGATCTAATACGGTTGCATCAGGATTTGTAGCAGCAACACCTTGTTTATAGCCGTTTAAAAATTTCTGGATAAGTGGGGTATCTTCACCGCCAACAAATCCGACGATATCGGATTCTGTCTTCATACCGGCAATAGCACCGATCAGAAAACTCCCTTCATGTTCCTTAAAGGTTACACTTGTGACATTTGGTAAATCTATCACACTATCAACAATAACGAACTGTTGATCAGGATATTCTTCGGCAACTTTCATTAAATCTTCTTCAATCATATATCCAAGACCGATAATCAAGTCATTGTCTTCCTCCATTAATTGGGTTAAACCAGTTTGATAGTCTCCGACATCTGCCAATTCACGATAATCAAAAAGTATCCCTAATTCATCACGTGCTTGTTCTAAACCGTAGAAGGCAGAGTCACTGAATGACTGGTCACCAAGTCCGACGTCCGACAACATAACGCCAATTTTAACCTTGTCATCAATAGTAGATGATTGGCTTTGCTCTGAACATCCTGCCATCACCATAATAAGAGACAAAAATAATACGAAAGTCCAATTCTTCATTTGTTAACCTCCATGATGTTTGAATTATTAAATATGTCAAAAAAGGTATTTATACCTAAAGTAACATTATCTAAAATAACATACTTTTTACTCATTATTCTATTGTTTTGAAGCATTTATAATAGAATATATACATGTAAACGTTTTTTTTGAATAAAAAAAAGGAAAGTGCAATCACTTTCCTACTGGGAAAAATCATTTAAGTTTCATCTAGGGAAAATCTCAAACTTACTTAATTCTCGTACAACACGTGAAATGGGTAAACCAACTACATTATAATAGTCGCCAATAATCCCTTTTACAAACATGGCACCGACACTTTGAATTCCGTAGCCACCAGCTTTATCATAAGGTTCATCTGTTTCGACATATGAAATGATCTCTTCTTCTGTTAACGGCCAGAATTCTACCGTCGTGCTTTCAACAAAGACAATCTCTTGATCTGAAGAACGCAGCATCACACCAGTATAAACTTCATGTTTATGACCACTCATAGCTTCGATCATTTTGAAGGCTGCCTGCTTAGCTGTCGGTTTTTCGAAAATGTTTTGTTGCAAAGAAACCACCGTATCTGCAGAAAGAATTACTTCGTCTTTATCTTGAATAGGTACATCCCTTCCTTTTAACATAGCGAGCTGTTTAACCTTTTCTGCTGGATCCGTTACCGTAATTTGTGATTCATCGACTTCAGGCTTTCGTATGGTAAAAGGTATATGTACTTGCCGTAATAATTCTTGTCTTCTTGGAGAGGAAGAAGCTAAGATTAGATTCATGACAATGCTCCTTTTTTGATAATGGTTTGTCCTTATCATAATTCCTTGAAAAGTAAATAGCAACTTTACATGCATGGTACAATATTTGTTAAAAGAGTTGCGAGGGGGAGGATAAGAGTGGAGAAAGATCGATACATAAAAGGGTTTCGTTTATTTATTCTTATAGCACTAATTATTAGTTTATTTCTTAATGTGATGATGTTTTCCAAAATAAATAAGGTGGAAGATGATATTCTTATTCTGACAGATAATCAATCAATGTTAAGCAATAATGTGAACAGTCAGTCTGGCATGATTCGGCAGGAATTGGATCAATTTATCGAGCAACAAAGCTGGATCAGTCCAATCACAATGGAAACAGATGAGAAACAATTAGCAAATGGCAGTATGGATGTGATCTTTTCATGGCAACTAAAGGAATTTCATCAAGATGCAGAAGTTATGTTTCATTATAAATATGGCGAAGCAAATGAATTCACGGAGATACCAGCGAATGAAGAGACAGAAGGGATGTTTCAGGTACAAATTCCAGTTGAAATGGAATTAAAACCAGAATGGCAGGTAAGCGTTCATGAATCGAGTGGAAATTCTAATTCATCCAGTCAGGTAGAAGTCAGCGAACAATCTAAGGAATCTGTAAAAGAAGATCCAGGAAATCATATAAGCTTTTTTGTGTCAGTTTCTCATGATGGCATGGTAAAGCATAGTGAAAAGCAATCGGAACATTTAGACTACTTAGGAACGAATAATTATGGTTCGTTGTTTAGTGATGTAAATTTAAATGAAGATGAAGTGAGGCTACATGTTTACTATCACAATGTAGCCAATCAGGAAAATATCGTTGAAGAAGTAAATCTATTTAAATATCAAAATGATACACTTATTGAAGAAGAGCAATTTACACTAAGAAATGTAGATATGAGAGACAGACCGTTTGATATCGACCCATTTGAACAATATGACAATATGCGGTTAGTTATTGAAGTGGAATACACAGACGGAACGGTTTTTGAGAAACAAGTTTATTCAAATGAGGTGGAATAGATGAGAGAATTACAGACTTATATGAAAACATATCATGAAGAAATGAATTGGAAAATCAGCGATGACCATTTTGAAGAAACAAAATCTTCGTTATTAATTAATTACATGCTGTTTTCGACAGAGGTGGCAGAAGTAGCAGAAGAATTAAGAAAGGCATTTAATCAAACGAATGAACTGATCAATCAAGGAAAAAGTGAAGCAGAAGCCTTTGAAATAGCGAAAGCAAAGATAAAAGAAGACATGGGAAAAGAACTGGCGGATTGTCTTGCCTATATGACGAAGTTTGCTAATTATTTTGAGATTGATATGGAGGAAGCATTCTATAGTAAGATGGAGGAAGTGAAACAGAGGAAAAATAAGGATGTTGGTATATGGAAGTAAATATAGGATAATAAAGCTAACGCAAACATCTCTCGTCTTCATAGGGGTGTGTATGTATTAGCTTTTTTTATTTAAATGATTAACTTTACAACAAAGTAAATAAAATGGTGATAATTACTATAAAAACAATTATTTAATTAACAATAAAGGAAATCATCTTCGGATTATAGTAGGTAATTAGGATTATTTTTACTGTAAATAATTAACATGGTTAATAAATAATGGTACAATGCGTTTTAAATAAGTGTGCCGTTTATATTAAATGAAATTGTAAGCGCATACTTAATTAAAATGTTAAGGAGTGAAGTAGATGAATTTAAAAAGTTATTTGAAGGTATTGTTGTTTGTTTTGGTTTTATTGGGAACTTCTGGTGTATCTGTATCGGCAGCATTTTGGGAAATGGATGAACATCCGATGATTCATGATCCTTCCATGATCAGGGAGGGAAATACTTGGTGGACCTTTGGAACTGGAGAAGAAAATGGAAATGGAATAAGGGTTATATACTCTCAAGATGGGTTGAATTGGAATGAAGCTCCAGTAGTATTTCCTGAACCTTTAAGCTGGTGGAGGGAGTATGTTCCAAATCATACAAGTGCACAATGGGCTCCTGATATCCAATATTATAATGGGCGTTATTGGTTATATTACTCTGTATCTTCTTTTGGTTCTAATCAATCCTTAATCGGACTGCTTTCAACAGACAGTATCGCATCAGGTAATTGGCGAGATGACGGATTGGTCGTTCATTCAACCACGGCAGATAATTATAATGCCATTGACGGTGATTTAGTCATTGATGAATATGGTAATCCTTGGTTATCCTTTGGTTCGTATTGGAGTGGGATAAAACTTACTAGATTAGATGCTAATACGATGAAACCGACAGGACAGCTTTATTCTATTGCGGCAAGACCTAATCATCCGGAAGGTGCAATTGAAGCACCTAGTATTACGTATAAAGACGGTTATTATTACTTATTTGTTTCATTTGATAAATGTTGTAGTGGTCTGGATAGTACGTATAAAGTTGCTGTTGGTCGTTCCCCTAACATAACAGGTCCATATGTAGATAAATTAGGTCAGGATATGCTAAATGGCGGAGGAACCATCTTTGATAGTGGTAATGACAAGTGGATTGGCCCTGGACACCAGGATGTATATGATAATAATGTGTTTATACGTCATGCATATGACGCAGACAGTAACGGGTTACCACGATTATTGATCAATGATTTATATTGGGATAGCCAAGGCTGGCCGACATACTAAAATATAGGGTCTTTTCCTTTTATGCTGTTTTAAAAAAGAATATTAGGGAAAAATACAAGTAAGTAAACCATGTTGGAGGGCTAAGAATGACAGATCATCAACAACTGCCACAGGATAAGGGATTAGACCATACTTTAGAGTTGCTTAAAGAAGGTTATTATTTTATTATGAACCGCTCAAATAAATTTGATTCGAGGATATTCGAAACAAGGTTGCTCGGTGAGAAAGCCATTTGTTTAGTAGGCGAACAGGAAGCAAAATTGTTCTATGATAATGAAAAATTTCAGCGTAAGAATGCAGCACCTGGACGGATCCAGAAAACACTATTTGGTAAAGGTGGCGTACAAGGGTTAGATGATTTAGACCATCGTTATCGTAAAGCAATGTTTATGTCGCTTATGACGGATGATAAATTAGAGGAGATTCGAAGTTTAACTCGAGAAGAGTGGAGAAACCAATTATCTAATGAAAAGAAAGAAGTTAATGTCTATGAAGCAGCAAAGCATGTATTGACACGAATGGCATTGAGATGGACGGGAATTCCTTTTCAGAAAGAAGAAGCAGATCAATGGGTGGATGAGTTTAGTGATTTGTTTGAACATGCAGCAGATGTGGGACCGAAGCATTGGAAAGCAAGATGGTCTAGACAGAAGGCAGAAGGATGGCTGGAAGATCTCATTCAACAAGTACGTAAAGAAAAGATAGAGGTAGATAAAGATCGCGCACTATACCAATTTTCCTTGCATAAAGATCCTAAAGGTAAATTATTAAAGGCCGATATTGTTGCAGTAGAACTGTTGAATTTATTACGGCCAATCGTTGCCATTGCTGTCTATATTGACTTTACGGTGCTTGCCATGCATGATTATCCAGCAAAAGCAGAACAGGTTCGCGAAGGTAACGGCCGAGAATTCATTCAGGAAGTACGTCGTTATTATCCTTTTTTCCCTTTCACGGCAGCAAGGGTGAAACAAGACTTTCTATGGAATGATTACGAATTTAAAAAAGGAACACTCACATTACTGGATTTGTACGGCACCAATCATGATCCAGTAATATGGGAGGAGCCAAATCAGTTTAAGCCGGAGCGCTTTAAGAATTGGCAAGGTAATCCATTTGATTTTATTCCACAAGGGGGTGGTGAATTTGATATTGGTCACCGTTGTGCAGGTGAGTGGATTACAATCGATATTTTAAATGAAACGGTAAACTTTTTCAGCAAAGAGATTTCGTTTGATTTTCCTGACCAGGATTTTAGTTACAGCATGAATGATATCCCGTCTCTGCCACAAAGCAATATCATCATTACGAATGTCCAAACTCATTAAAAGGGAAGGTGCTAATGATGGGAGAGGAACGTAAAAATAAAAAAATAGAACAGAAAGAAACAGTAGATAACAAGCGAAAAAGTGTGAATGATGAGAAACGGACTGAATTGTATAAGTTTAAGGAGCAACAACTGGTCGATGATATTCCATTAAGAGATTTGGAAATTGAAGAGAAGAACCTCAGGGATAAGAAGAATAGCCAAAGTACTTCGCAATCAGAAGAAAAGTATAAAGGGAAATAGTCTTTAGCTAGAAAAAGCCGAAATCTAAAGGTGGATTTCGGCTTTTATTTCAATGCAGGTGAAACGTGTTAGCGATACTTTTCGTACTTAATAATAGATATAATTTTAGGAGGGGTTTCCTATTCGAAAGTTTTTCTATTATTTCTTAAGTACAGTGATTATAGGATGTATGATTTTCTTCGGCGCTAAATATCAGTTTTATTTAGGTGAAGAAGCTAGTCAAACCTTTGAAATGATACCTTACTTAATATTTGTAACGATATTTCCAATTTTAATCGGAATGCTTTTGCGCCTGCCAAAATTGATCATCGAAGTTAAAGACAAGAAGCGTTGGACGTTTGACTGGTTGAAGCTGGTTGCAATCGGTATTCCAGCATTATACATAGCGTTGTTACCAGTTATGCCATTTACTCTAGCTGGAACGCGTTTGTTGTTTGCAAAAGAGGTAATGTTAACGGACAATACTACATTAATAACGACAGCTGGAATAGTTTTTGGTTATGTTCTGTTGGACATTTTGAAAAAGTAATGGATGGAATATTTTGCTGAGAAATAAAGAAAACGTTTGGTTTTTTTCCAAACGTTTTCTTTAGGAAATGGTGTTAGCCATCGTTTAAAATTCTTCATATTCTGCCGGATTCTGGTCATTGATTCTGCCATCCGGTCTGGTCAGTTTCCCGATCATTTCCATATCTTCATAGTCTAATGCAAAGTCAAAGATAGAGATGTTTTCAACTTGTCTTTGTGGGGAAGTTGATTTCGGAATCGTTACAGCACCCAGTTGGTAATGCCAGCGCAAAATAACCTGTGCGACAGATTTGTTATATTTATGTGCAACGTATTGAAGAGTTTCATTCTCCATCGTATCTTTGGCACGATATAATGGACTCCATGATTCTGTGACAATACCGTGCTTTTCATGCCACTCTCTTTGTTCTTCTTGATTAAAGAAAGGATGTAATTCAATTTGATTAATGCTTGGGAGGATACCAGTTTCTTTTTCTAAACGTTCGAGATGCTCAGGTAAGAAGTTACTTACGCCAATAGAGCGAACCAATCCCCATTTCTGTGCATCAATCAATGCTTGCCATGCTTCAACATAGTGATTCTCTTTCGGATTCGGCCAGTGAATTAAATATAAATCAAAGTAATCTAAATTGGCACGAAATAATGATTCTTGAATCGCTTTGACGGCCTCATTATATTGGTGATAACGCCCCGGCAGTTTGGAGGCAACTTGTAGTTGTTCCCTAGGTATCTCTACTCTCTGGATCGCTTCGCCAACTGCTCCTTCATTTTCGTAATTATAAGCGGTATCAATTAATCGGTAACCATTCGTAATCGCACTAGCAATAGCTGATGCCCCTTGATTTCCTTTCATATTCGCTGTACCAAACCCAACGACAGGAATTTCTATACCATCATGTAATGAAACAGTAGGAACTGCATGAACCATCCAATCACTCCTCCAATAATAATTTCATTCCTATATAAGTATTACCACCAAAAATCAAAACCAACACATTTTAAACAGAAGGATATGAGGATTTTTTCTTGATTTTTAGTAAATTTTTGGTATGTTAATTATGGAGGGAATGGAATGAAAAGTAAATTAATAGGTATTATTAGCTGGGTTGTTGCTCTTGGTTTAGCTGTAGGTGTTCTTGGCTTTGCAATATTTATCGTATTTGCATTACTTTCCGAGGATGACGTGGCGAAAGAAGATGAGCCACAAGAAGAAAAGACAACGGAAGTGGATGCGGCGTCGGAAGTCAGTGAAGAAGATATCGAGGAAGAAGTACAGGAAGTGGACACAGATAACATTCAGAGTGAAATCAACTTTAGGGATACTTTACATCATATGACTCATCAAAAAGTCCATGCTGAAGATAAATGGGGGGCAGTAGAAATCACTGATGAACGAATAGAATTAATGCTCGAAACAGTAAAAAACTCTGATTTTACACATCGTGATTATTATATTGAGGCTTTAACAGCATGGCAGAACGGTGATTTCAGTAACGCGGTAGAAGTTCATAATTATATTTGGGAACTAAAAGATGGTAACGTTGGCAGAGCATTACGATTGTATAGTGAAGAGGAAGAACAACAGTATATAGAAAAATATTTTCGATAATCCGCTTATTAGACATAATGCGGATTATTTTTTTGTAGTCTAAAGTTGAGCGTGATGAGCCACGTCCAGCTTCAGCGCCCAGAAACTAGGCGACTTCACAAATCGCCCTACGATATAAGTCATCATCGGCTCGCTTTTCTCAGTGATTCCTTTATCTCAGTTGATTCTGAAGTCGCTACGTTTTTAAGCGGGCGCTCTGCGCTTTTGTTCTAAGATAAGAAAGTATATAATCCGCGGTATCATAGTATTTTGAACTATAATAAGGTGGTTATTTTGAAATGGTTAACCTGCTAGGCTATCGCTCCGGCTGCCCGCTTCCCTCCGTGGGGTTTTCCCTTCAGCTAACTTTTTCCGAGCAAAAACCGCTTGGAAAAGTGGATCTTCAGGTAAAACAGTTCCCACAGGAGTTGAAGCGTCCGGCCTCCGCTATAAAGTTGTTCTACAACGTTTGTGACCGTTATCTTTCTTTTGCACTATCTTTATTTTGGTCAATTAAAAGGACCGGGTGGGCTTCCCGGTTTTTCTTATAAAAATTGAAAAGTGGCCAGGAAAATAAGAGCAGGCTATTTTATCACGGTGCTAATCGTCCGTAAAATCTCCACTGAGGGAAGTCTCACTTTAATTAAGAAATATTTAAGAATTAATCAAGAAGGAGTTTAGATTTAACCAGTAAACTGTGCCTATAGTCAAAAGAGGGAGGAAGATTCAATGAGAATTCGTATTGCGGAAATAGTGTATTTCACGCTCACCGTCATTTTTACATTAGCGATTACAACGCAGATCACTTTAGCAGGTATGGCGATTTTTATTCAACCACTTCACTGGGCAAACCACACGTTTTTTATTCATTTGTTTGGGTTTAATGTCCCGTTATTGATGCTGCTTGTTGCCTGGTTGGCAAACCTACCACGCTGGGCATACTGGCAAATTCTTAGTCTAATGTTCATGATGTTTTTGATGTATTTCTCTGCAAATATCGCAGGAAAATTACCATGGTTTGCTGCTCTTCATCCAGTAATCGGAACCGGTCTTTTATTATTATCATTCTGGATGGTTATCCAAGCTAAATTTTATCTAAAAAAGGAGAATCGATCATGAGAACATTTATTGCAATTATTGTTGGATTATTAGGAGGATTTGTGTTAGGAATTGCCTTATCAAGCTTTATCGGTATTTTAGGGATGACGCTCTTTAACACCCCAATTGGAATAAAGTTCCTCCCTTACTATACAGCTATTATTTGTGCGATCCTCGTACCATTTCTGGATCACAAGCAGAAGAGTGGATAAACTGGCTTATCCGTTCTTTCTTTACTATAATCTAACAAAAGGCAGGTGCAGGGAGATGTCGATTAAAAAAAGATTATTGTTGTCCAATATCGCGATGATCATCATACCAGTGCTCGGTTTTTTAATCATCGAGATTTTGTTAGGTTACCTTTTTTTCGTGATGGGAAATCTAGAACCTGAAGGGGAAAGCTTGCAAAGGTTTATGAGTTACCGGCTGGTGGCGGTTATTGTCCTATTAATGGTCACGAATGGATTGTTGACTTATTTTGTATCACGGACGATTATTAAACCGATTAAACGATTGAACGAAGCGGCAGAAAAAATAAAACAAGGTGACCTGGACCACAACATACAATCGAAGAAAAAGGATGAGCTCGGCCAGTTATCCAACACGTTTGAAGAAATGCGGAAAAGTTTAAAACAGGCGAAGGAAACACAAGCAAAATATGAAGCAAACCGCCAGGAATTAATCGCTAGTATCTCCCATGATTTGCGGACACCGGTGACATCGATTAAAGGATATGTTCAGGGAGTACTGGATGGTGTTGCGGACTCACCTGAAAAATTAGATCGCTACATGCAGACGATATATAACAAAACAGATCAGCTTGAAAAAATGGTAGATGAGCTTTTTATCTATTCAAAGCTGGATTTAGATCGGATGCCATTTCAGTTTGAAGTGCTTGATATTAATGCCTATTTAGACGATATTATCGAGGAATTAACGTTTCAATATAACAAGATAACTTTCGAGTTTATTGCGGACAAGGGACAAAACTTTTTAGTGAAAGCGGATCGTGAGCAATTACACCGAGTGATCATGAACGTTATTACCAATAGTGTTAAATATATCGACAAAGAGCAAGCCATGATCAGAATTAGGCTAACAGAACAAGATGAACATGTTAAGATAGCTATAGAAGATAATGGAAGTGGTATTGCTGAATCCGAACTACCTTATATATTTGATCACTTTTATCGGACAGATACGTCACGTAATTCGGCAACAGGAGGAAGCGGTCTCGGGCTTGCCATTGTCAAAAAGATTATCGAGGCACACGATGGCACAGTATGGGCGGAAAGTGAACAAGGTCAAGGAACAACAATTTATTTCCAATTGAAAAAAGGTGAACAAAAATGACAAAGATATTAATTATTGAAGATGAGGAGAGCATTGCGGAACTAGAACGGGATTATCTGGAGCTGAGTGGTTTTGAATCAGATATCGCAACAACCGGCAACGAAGGATTAGCCATGGCCAATCAATCTTCCTATGCACTAATCTTACTAGATCTAATGCTTCCAGGAATAGATGGCTTTAAGTTATGCGAGCAACTCCGGGAAACATTGGACATACCGATTTTAATGGTAACCGCACGAAAAGAAGATATCGACAAAATAAAAGGATTCAACCGTGGAGCCGATGATTATATCGTCAAGCCATTTAATCCGAATGAGCTTGTTGCCAGAGTGAAAGCACATCTATCAAGGTATCAGCGCCTGACACAACGAGAAAAAAAGACTCCACTTATCGAAATAAAAGAATTAGCCATCGATCATCTATCAAGAAGAGTATATCTAAATGATGAAGAACTGACGTTGACCGCCAAAGAGTATGATTTATTATATTTCCTTGCGACGAACCCTAATCAGGTATTCACGAAAGAGCACCTTTTAGAAAGAATATGGGGCTTCGATGCGATCGGTGACAGTTCCACGGTTACGGTGCATATTCGTAAAATTCGGGAGAAGATTGAACGTAATCCATCACAACCGACTTTTATTGAAACGATCTGGGGTGTCGGTTATCGTTTTAAAAAAGAGTAGATAGGTGAGTTTATTTGACGATTCGATACAAAAGAGAGAGCAAAACGTTTGCAACAATCTTTACCACTAAAAATCAACCAGATATGACTAGAGGATAATTAAATCAATCAGCAATAATTAAACGAAAGCCGGTGAAAACATGTATCTGAAACGAGTATCTTTGCAAAAAGAAAAGCTTCCTAATCACGATAGCTATCCTTTTTCAATTCCGGTCATAAAAACAATGGATCAGCTTGACGTTACCAGCAATGTCACTTTTTTTGTCGGTGAAAACGGGTCTGGTAAATCGACATTGCTTGAGGCCATTGCTGATAAGTGTGGATTTAATACAGCTGGTGGGGGACGCAATAATTATTTCGATGTAAACGAAGCTCAATCAGTATTAGGAGATTATATTACATTATCGTGGATGCCTAAAGTGACGAATGGCTTCTTTTTACGTGCAGAAACGTTTCATCATTTTGCTACACACATTGATTCTATAGATGGGGCAAGTCAGGCATATGGCGGAAAGTCTTTGCATCATCAGTCACATGGTGAATCCTTTTTATCATTATTTCGGTATCGCTTTCATCAAAGAGCGATTTATTTATTAGATGAGCCGGAAGCAGCATTGTCACCACAGCGTCAACTAGCTTTCTTGAGAATATTGTATGACCTATCAGCATACGGTAATAGTCAATTCATTATTGCGACACATTCACCCATTCTGTTAGGCTATCCGGAGGCGATCATTTTTAGTTTTGATGATGATAGTATTCGGGAAGTTGCTTATGAAGATACTGACCATTATCAGATCACACGTCATTTTTTAGACAATCGGAAGCGGTTTTTACATGAAATTTTCAAGGAAGAATAGGATCTCCCCTTGATAATGATTTCCATACTAATTAGTGTGTTTATCCTGCCAAATTAAGGAAGGGTTATATTTGTCATTTTATACCATTTCATACATACACCTTTTTGCATTTCCTATACAGAAATGCCGCCACCAAAGAGATCCATGCAAAACCTGTGATAAGCATTATTCGTTGAATTAAGCCAGCAAATTGAGAGTCGTTCTCCCAGAGTGTCCCAAAGAACATAAACAGAACCAGCATCACCGTACCAGTAAAAATGCTGTACAGTGTCCATCCGATTCTTCCCTCAGATTTTAAGAATCTACGGGCAAGGACAAAACATGTAATAGGAAGCGATGTGAACACAAGTATCCCGAATACATCGTGTGCATAATGATGCCAACTGACTCCTTCTGTAAAAACCCCAGTTGGTGCTCCTGGTGGATATCCTTGCATAGGATCCATGACAAAAACACCTGAAAATACCAGACTTATTCCAAATAAGCCTAGCAGTAATGGCCCCCATTTTGCACCAGATCCAGGATTTAACGAGCGTCGCATCCCTAAAGCAAAAGCAATCGTTAGTATCCCAGTTATCATAAAATTGGTAATTTGGATCCAGCCCCTATTACCAAGACTTAACGCACTAACTGGATGGTAAATGGGGTCATAACCTGCCCGAGTTATTCCATCAATTAGAAAAACGAACACAAACATTGTAGAGCCAAAGAATCCGCAACCAAGCAAACATTTAGTCACCCTATGTGAATGCCAGTGTTTCTTGAAACCTGTCAAAGTCATCACTCCCTTCTTATCATATATACCTAATCGTAATAGCAAAAAGATCTTGATCATAGTTACATTTGTCATATCCCTAATCACAAAGGGCTTATTTAATGACAAAAGTAACTATTCATGAAAAATTGATATAGAGATAATGGAAATAACAAAATAAAGAAAGGGTGAACGTTATGACTATTGCTTCTATGCAAGGTGTTGTGAAACGATATGGATCTGATGTAGTACTTGATTATATTGATCTTGATATTTATGAAGGGGAAATCATTGGTTTACTTGGTCCTAACGGGGCAGGTAAAACAACGTTAATTCAAACTTTAACAGGAATGACACCTTTTGAAAGAGGGAAAGTGGCACTTTTCGGACAGTTAAAAAATCCTTTCTCCAATCAAAATAAGGAAAAAATAGGCCTTGTTACACAAGAGATTACAGTATTTGAAGAATTGACAGCGAAAGAAAACCTACAATTCTTTGCAGGAGTCTACGGACTAAAAGGTAATGAAAGGAAAAAGAGAATCGAAGAAACACTTGAATTTGTAGGGTTAGGCGATAAAGGTGATAAGGTACCAACCAAATTTTCTGGAGGAATGAAGCGTAGATTAAATATTGCTTGTGCACTGACACATCAACCAAAATTTCTTATCATGGATGAACCAACTGTTGGTATTGATCCACAGTCAAGAAATTATATTTTAGAAGCGGTGAAAAGATTAAGAGAGAATGGTACGACGATTTTATATACAACTCACTATATGGAGGAGGTACAGGCGATTGCTTCCAGAGTGGTGATAATGGATCAAGGTCAAATCATTAAAGAAGGTACAGTAGATGAATTAATCGAAACGGTACAGCATGAAGAAAAGATAAAGATCGATGTTACAGAACCTGATAGAGTCCCAATTAATAATCTGAAAAATGTTGCAGGTGTTCAAAAAGTCATAGTATCTGGTAGTCAAATAACAATTATTTCAACGTTTGGTTCGGGTAATTTAGATCGAATTATCTCACTAGTGAAGGAGCATGCAGGAGTACTGGGAATCCATGCTGATAAACCAAATTTGGAAGATGTCTTTTTAACGCTAACAGGGAAGCAATTAAGAGATAAGGGGGAAGAATAATGAGAGTTCTTTCAACAGTAAAATTTACGGCAATCAGGATGCTTAGAAATTATATCGTTTTATTGCTACTCCTTGTCGTACCCATTATTTTGATCACCGTCTTTTCTTTTATTCTATCAGATTCTGTTACAGAGTTGGGAGAACCTTATATTAATGAAAATTCAATGACCATGGTGCTTGTGTTTCAACTGTTTGCTGGTTCTATTGTTATCTCTTATATTTATAACGACTTTTTTACAGAGTATAAAATTAGAATTTATTCTTTACCCTTTAATAGAGTAATGTATGCTTTCTCGATTATGATGTGTGGAACGTCTTTTTCGATATTTCTAGGGGTTATATTAATGACATACACGCAATTTGTTTTAGGGATTGTTTGGGAGAATTGGGTATGGACGATCTATATTATTTCTTTAATGGCCATTCTGTCTAGTATCGTCTGTTTAATCTTCACTTTCTCTGTAAAAAAGTTTAAAATAGCGGAACGATTGAGTGAAGTATATGGTGTTGGCTTTATTGTATTAGCGGGATTATTTTTCCCTATGCCTGAGAATGCATTTTTCGATTTTTTCGGGTCTTATGGTAATCCGCTGACATTATCGTTAGGTGCTATACATGAAATGAATCAATCTAATATAGGAGAGGCTTGGTTTCAAGCAAATATTCTTATAATAGCGATAGGTATCTTATTTATTGTAATGCTTATACTGGGTAGGAGGAGAATAGCGTGACGATTTTTCAGTTTGCCTTGAAAAGAAGCCTTCGTAATATAACAAATATCCTGTTACTCACTTTATTTCCAATTGCTTGTATTTTTTTACCCGAAGGTGAGGTTTGGCCGTTTATTCCCTATGGTTACCAATATTTCGGTATTCTGATTTTATTTATTGGCATACGTTTAGCCTCTATTATTCTCGAGGATCGCGAAAAAGGAGTAGTTAAAAGATTAGCTGTGACTCCTGTTAGTCATTTTCAATATTTAAGTCAAAATCTATTAGCTTATGCTATTATTTTGATTTTGCAAAGTAGCATTGTGGTTTATGGTGGCGTTCTTTTTGGGCAAGAGCTATATCAGCCAGTCTGGTTGTTACTTTTATATGTATCCTTTAGTTTTGCTTCGCTTGCTATTGCTTTAGCGTGGATTTCGATCTATAGAAGGAAAGAAATATCTTTTCTCATATACATGTCATTCATCTTCTTAGTAGTTGTACTAGGCGGGATAATGATACCGATTGAAATTTTTCCAAATTTATTAAAACGAATTGCTGTTATATTCCCAACCTATTGGCTAGCAGAAGGACTGGATTGGGTTGTTTTTGGAGAAAATATCCTCGATTTTCTACTGATTAATGGTGTACTATGGCTTTATACGATCATCTTTCTCATTATCGGTAGCACAAGAAAAATTTATTAATAAGGCGAGGGGAAAAAGGATGAAGGTGTTCAAAGAACCAATGCTATATGTGAATATTTGGCGCTTTCTAAATATAGCTGTCTTAATTCATTTATGGATCATTTTGGAAACGACGATTAATTCTTTTATCCTGATCCTCCTTTTATTGATCATGACAAGTTTACGGTGGCGTTTTCCTTTACCGATTTGGTCAGTTTTAGTGGATGCTATTATGTGTCTGCTGTTTTTCCCAAGTACAGTTATTGGTTACTATGGGTTAGCACTGCCTATTTTTGAACTGTCTTTAAAGAAAAAAGGCTTATTTTCTCTTTTATTCTTTGCTGGGGTGTTTTTTCCTTCCTCTCCGTCAAACTTATTGTTTTGGTATTATCTGCAAGCATTCTTTTTTGGTACCTTTTCATCTATTACATTAGAAAATCAAGAAATATATAAATTAGAAGCAGATGAACAGCGCAGAGATAGATATGAGTTAGAAAGAATAAAGAATAACTTATTAGAAGCAAATCAATCGGTCTATCAACAGGCAGAAATAATGGAAAGATATCGGATATCAAGAGAACTTCACGATCATTTAGGACATGATTTAACAGGTGCATCACTCGCTTTACAGGCATATGAATGGATTGAGGACCCTAAAGAAGCACAGAAACTTATTCAAGAAGTCAGAAATCGTCTAGAGCGTAGTACGAAAAGCTTAAGAGATACCGTTCATAACATGACCCCAATTACATTAATCGGTGCTGAAATCTTAGAGAACATTGTGCAAAATTATCAACTGGTGGATATTGATTTTCATAAAACGGGCAACATGTTACTTGTTTCAGCTCATAAATGGGGACTGTTAGAGGTTTGCTTAAAAGAGACTTTAACGAATGTTTCCAGACATAGTAATGCTACAAAAGTTAAAGTAGATTTACAAGTAACAGAATCTATAGTGCGCCTATCCATTCAAGATAATGGTATAGTTAAGGAAACTAGTCATACAGGTAGTGGATTAAGAGGGTTACGAATTCGGGCTCGCTCGATGGGAGGAAGCTTATCTATTAGTCAAAAGGATGGGTTTTTAGTTGTTTGTGTCATTCCAATAGATAAAGAGAGGTTAAACACATGAAGATATTAATTGTTGATGACGATGAACTTGTTTGTCAGAGTTTGCAGTTACTTCTAGATAAAGAAGAGGATTTGGAAGTTACTAATTTAGCTACAAATGGACAAGAAGCGATTGAATGTTGTCTAAAAGAACAACCAGACGTGATTTTAATGGATATTCAAATGCCTTTAATGGGTGGGATTGAGAGCACAAGAAAAATAAAAGAACAATGGCCTTCTGTACAAATTATGATGTTAACAACGTTTCAGGATGAAAAAAATATTAGACTAGCACTAAAGGCAGGGGCAGAGGGGTATTTAATAAAGTCAGCATCAATTGAAAGCATGGCAGATCAAATTAAGGCGTTAAAAGCGGGGTCAACCATTTTAGATGCAGATGTATTAAAGACAATTATGGAACCAGATAAAAAGGCACTGGAAGGTTTAACTGCGCGAGAGTCAGATATTGCTGAACTAGTTGCTCAAGGTCTCTCGAACAAAGAAATAGCTCAACAGCTTTTCCTTAGTGTTGGAACTGTTCGAAATATGCTCTCTGTAATTTTAGATAAATTAGAAATTCGTGATAGAACACAACTGGCAATCTATTATTGGCAAAGAGAGCAGGAATAAAAGTGGAGAGCAGTAACAAAAAAACCGGACAAAACCCGGCTTTTTCACGCATGTGCTCGTTTAAAACTAATCGTAGCAATCGCCACAAACACTATCGCGAATGCTAAAATAAATAAAATTTCCTCGAACACGGATACTGATCTGCCAAAAACGGTTAAGTTAAGCCCCATCGTTTCTCGTACAGCTTGAGATAAACTATCGACATCAATCATAATCTTCTTCATCACATCCACACCGTATGTAACAGGATTAAATTTGACAATCACATCAAGCCAGCTTGGCATATTGTTGATAGGAAAAAGAGCACCGGATAAGAAAATCATTGGCATCACAATAATTTGCACAATCAACTGAAAGCCTTGTGTGGATTTAATCATACTGGCAAATAACAAGCCGACTCCAGACAATGCTGCACCTAGTAAAAACATAAACGGAATGACCTGAATCAGTGAGATAATACTGTACGATAATCCTAAAAAAGGAATAAGCAAAAACAAAATCATACCTTGAATCGTTGAAACCGTAGCTGCACCGAGCATTTTTCCAACAGCAATACTCACCCGTGAAATTGGTGAAACCAAAATTTCTTTCATATAGCCAAAGTTTTTATCCTCGATCACAGACATCGCAGAAAAGATTGCTGTCATTAATAATGTCATGGCGACAATGCCAGGAAATATGAATTCGAGATAATTAAAGCCACTGGATTCTTCCCCAAAACCACCAGACATCATCGTTTCCATTGTACCGCTTAAACCACCACCGAATATAAGCAGGAACAATATCGGCATCGAGAATGAACCAAGAAGTCTTGCTCGATCTCGAAAGAATTTCTTTAAGTCACGCTGCCAAATTGCTATAATACCTTCCATGTGTCTACCCCCTTATTCCTTAATCTTTCTTCCTGTAAAGGCTAAAAATACATCATTTAATGTTGGTTTGCGGATATTTAATTTAGTGATCGGTATTTCCAATGTCTTGATGAAAGAGGAGATAAACGCGTCACTGCTTGCTACCTTTAAATGAATCGTATCGTCTTCCACCTTCACTTCGACGGTTCCCATTTTTTCTTCAATTTCTTTCAAAGCAGCCTGATTATCTTCCGTAGACAGTTCAATAATGTCACCACCGAGCTGATCTTTTAGAGCAGTTGGTGAATCAATCGCAATAATCTCACCTTGATCCATTATAGCTACACGATCACTAATCTCTGCCTCATCTAAATAATGTGTCGTGAGAAACATGGTAATTCCTTCTTTTTCCTTAAGCTTTAAAATATATTCCCATAGATGTGCTCGTGTGTTCGGATCAAGTCCAACAGTTGGTTCATCTAAGAAAAGGACTTTAGGATAATGAAGAAGTCCACGCGCAATCTCAAGCCGACGCTTCATCCCACCAGAATATTCTTCGACACGCTGGTTTTGCTCATCAACTAAATCAACAATCTCCAGTACCTCTTGAATTCGGTCATCCCGTTTATTTTTAGGTACATTGTAAAAACGACAGTGTAATTTCAAATTTTCATTGGCAGTTAACTTTTCGTCTAACGTATTTTCTTGAAAAATGATGCCGATACTAGCACGCACTTCATCCTTTTGCTTTTTGGCATCATATTCATTGATGGTAATATCACCGGAAGTTGGCTTGAGCATCGTACAAATCATATTGATCGTGGTACTTTTTCCTGCACCGTTAGGACCAAGAAAACCGAAAATTTCGCCTTCTTTGACATCAAAATTAATTTTTTTAACCGCATCTACTTTTTTATATGTCTTTGTTAAATCCTTTACGGAAATGATAGAATTCAATATGTAACCTCCTTATCCAACAAGATAGTTATGTTATAATAACTATTATCTACTGTATATCGCATAAAGTCAATCTATATGAGGGAGAGAAATAGATGAAAGAACAAGATACATTAACAAATGAATTGGTAGAACAGGCATTAACTGTATTACCAATATTGCCAAAAAAGATGTTTGGTACATCCCCTATAACTAGAAAAGAAGGACTTCACCCATCCCATTTCCATGTGTTACACGTTGTGGAGCACGCAGGACCAATACAAATGGCGGAGATCGCCAAAAAATTAGATATTAATAAATCCAATCTAACCCCTTTAATTCAAAAGTTGATGGAGAAGGAGTTTATTGTCAAAACCAAGGACGAAAAGGATCGTCGTATAACATATATTCAAATGACGGAAAAAGGAAAACAATTTTCAAATGAAAAAAAACAGATTCTTTACCACATAGTCCAAGACCGTTTCGCAACATTAGCGGATAAAGATAAAAGAGCATTAAAAGAAGCGTTTATGACGATTAATTTGATCATGTCCTCAATAGATGAGTAATAATTTGTCGATTTTTTCCGTTGATTCCAGCAAAAATGTCCCTTTTCACAGTAGATGCTTGTTATAATATGTATAAATATGTCGAAAGGGGATTTTTTGTGAAGATAGGTAAAGGTTTAAAAATAATGATAGCGCTTATTGCCATTCTATTATTAATAGATTTATTTGCTGGAAACTATTTTTATAATCTCGCCATTAAACGTGAACAAAAGACTTTTTTACAAGGAAATGATGATCTGGAAGTATCTGCGTCAGCGATGAATGTCTTTACGAAAGGCGGATGGCGAGACTGGGTGGCTAGTCAGGATTTTGATGAATGGCAACTGCAAACTTTTGACGATTTAACCTTACAGGGGTATTATTTACCGGCCAAAACAGATACGAACAAAACAGTTATTTTCGGTCATGGTTATTTAGGGAAAGCAACAGATATGGGATTATATGCCCAATACTATTATGAAGAGTTAGGGTATAATATTTTTCTTTTTGATATGAGAGGGCACGGTCAAAGTGAAGGTGACTATTTTGGTTTTGGATGGCATGATCGTCTAGATGTGTTAGATTGGACAGATCGCGTGATTGAACGAGTTGGCAGGGACGCAGAAATTGCCTTGCATGGTTTATCCATGGGTGCCGGTACCATGTTGATGGCAAGCGGTGAAGAACTACCACCTCAAGTTCAAGCGGTTGTTGCTGATAGCGGCTATACTAATGTATATGACCTTTTTCAATATCAGATGAATCGGATGTACAACTTACCAGCATTCCCGGTATTACCAACAACAAGTATGGTCTCCAATATACGTGCGGATTATTCCTTTTTGGAAGCTTCAGCAATTGACCAGGTACAGAAAGCACAGGTACCCATTCTGTATTTTCATGGGAAAGAAGATACATTTGTTCCATTTGAAATGGCGAATCAACTATATGAGCAGACTAATAGTCATGCAGAAATATTTTTATATGATGATGCCGGACATGGTGAAGCGTATGCCATTCACCGGGAAAAATACCAAACCATGTTGTCTGATTTTTTAACTAGATTTATAGGAAAATAAAAAGGTAGGTGATCGTCTCATCTACCTTTTTTACTATTGAATTTTTCGGGGATAAAAGTGCTCTTTCTTGGATAAATGTATATAACCAAGAAGCAGTACCTTTATCCCACGATTTATAGACTTGTACATTAATAAATTAAATGATATTTATAGTAATAAAGGATTATAGGAGGATGATAAATAGTTTGTTATTATTAGAAATAGGGTATAGTATAATTAAGTAGTTTTTTGAGATTTGATGGAAAAAATGGGGGAAAATTAACATGAAAAAGAAATTATTATTTGTGATTCTGTTATTGTTGTTATCGCTTGTATTGATGGCGTGTACGCAAAATGACGCAGAGGAAGATGAAACAGACGATCCAGAGAATGAAGTAGAAGAACCAGCAGAAAATGAAGACTCTTCTGAGGAAGAAATACCTACGCTTGATGAAGAACAAGCGAAAGAAGTGTTACATGATTATCGAGATGGGTTTATGTCGGTCATTGAAAATACGGAGGATGATGGTGCTTTAGCAGACTATGAATCAAAAGAAGCACTAAAAGAAGAGTTTATGAATGTTATGTCAGAAGATTTGGCTGATTCGTTTGTTTCCCACTATTTTGAAGAGGACAATGGTAAAGTGTATGTGGTTCCGACTGAAGCTCCTGTGTGGTTTGAAGAAGATAGTGACTTTAGTTTGGAGCAAGTGAATGATTTGGAATATGAGGTAACGCAGGAACAATCAAATGAGTTAATTGGAAATATAAGAATGACATATGTTATTACATCAACAGAAGACTCCTGGATTGTTAATGAAGTAAGATCAGAAGATTTAAACGGAGAAAATAGTGAAAATGGACAAGATGGAGATCAAGCATCAGATGAAAACAATACCGACAATAATACAGAAACCGATACTGGGGAAATTACAGAGATAACTGCAGAAGATTTAGTAAGGGAACACCTTAATATCTCACAAAATAGTGATATTCATGTTGTAATGGACCACAAAAATGAAGATGGAAATTTCGTCGTCCAAGTGTATGAATTAGTTTCCAATGGTGAAACAAGTCATACTGCAACAATTGGCTGGTATATTGTTGATCAAGATGATGGTACAGTGGAAGAGATGATGTAAAAGGGATGGGACAAGACAGCTTGTCCCATTTTTTGTGCGATAAGAAAGTATAAAATTTGCGTATTTGTCTAGCTCCGAGCGCCCTGCGCTTTTCTTATGCAAGCTAAGAATGACATCTCTCGTTGACATAACACTGTGTCTTTCCAAGAGATAATGTTTCCTTTTTATTTCGAAACCGGAATATACAATGCTAAAATTATGATATTCCATTTACTGTAAGGCTAGTCCCTATTTTACACGTTAGGAGTACAATTTTTTAGCAGGGTAGTACTTCGACTTAGTGAAAATTTTGAATGTACAAAGTACGACGAACAGGATGTAACTGCCGTTAGCCGATGCAAGTAAAACCAAGATTGTCACCAGCACTTGGCTATAAGCAAATTTTTTCTAAAATTAAAGAAAATCATTCTTCTTTATCTTAGAAAAAACTTGCTCCAGCGAACGATGAAAGGAAATCGCTTCATGAATTTTATGCTCAAACAATTCCTTATGTTCGTGAGGATAGCGATCCAGATCTTCTTGAATGTCAGCTAAGTTGTTAATTTGCAGGTTGAGTGACTCGAGCCAGCGATTAACGTAGGTTTTCATGAACTTCTTATACAAATCCTCACGAGCTTCGTATAAGTCTTTTCGCACACCTTTTTGAAAGACACGTTCGACTAAATTAAATTCCTGTAACCTGCGAACTGCGTAACTCATTGCTGTTTTACTTTTACCTAAGGCATCTTTCATTTGGTCTAAAGTCATTGGAGCCTCATGTAAATAAAGCGTAACAAATAATTGAGCTTCTGTTTTATTTAAAGAAAACATTTCAAGTGTTTTGGAAAACTCTGAAATAATTTGATTATTCACTTTTTCTAAATTGGCATCAGCATCTTGTGTCATAAAAATATGACAACCCCCTTCTAATCTCTTCATTCTTATCTTTACACTACATAAAAAAAAAATCAACGTAAATACTAAGTATATGGTAAAAGTAAGGATTTACATTTGTAAAGTTTAAACTTTACAAACGTAACAAACGGAAAAATAAGTGTATAAAGCTTGAATTTTATATCTAAAACCTTTAGCATAGTAAAAGTGATGCATAAAAAAATGCCGTGAAAAGTCGAAAAATATTGAGGTGATATAGATTCATGTCTGTTATTACAGTTAAAGATTTGTCGAAAATCTTTGGTAAAAAAACAAAAGAAGCACTCTCATTGTTAGATGAGGGTTATAAAAAAGAAGAAATTTTAGAAAAAACAGGCTGTACAGTCGGTGTGAACCGTGCAACATTTGAAGTCGAAGAAGGCGAAGTGTTTGTGATTATGGGGCTTTCCGGTAGTGGAAAGTCGACTCTCGTACGTTTATTGAATCGTTTGATTGACCCTACGGAAGGTGATGTCGAAGTTTCTGGAGAAAATCTTGCGAAGGTAGGGAAAGAAACTTTACGAAAAGTACGTCGTGAAAAGATGAGCATGGTATTCCAAAAGTTCGGTTTATTCCCTTTTCGTACCGTGTTAGAGAACACAGAGTTCGGACTAGAAATTCAAGGGATGAAAAAAGAGGAACGAGCGAAAAAAGCTAAGGAAGCTTTGGAACTAGTAGGATTAGGAAGTTTTATTCACCAGTATCCAGATCAATTATCAGGCGGTATGCAACAACGTGTTGGATTAGCCCGTGCACTGGCAAACGATCCGGAAGTACTACTAATGGATGAAGCTTTTTCCGCATTAGATCCATTAATTCGAAAAGATATGCAAGATGAATTGTTGGATCTTCAACAAAAAATGAAGAAAACCATTATCTTCATTACGCATGATTTGGACGAGGCTTTACGAATAGGTGACCGGATTGCACTGATGAAGGATGGATCGATTGTTCAAATCGGTACTCCAGAAGAAATTTTAGTAAATCCAGCCAATGACTATGTAGAACGATTTGTTGAAGATGTTGATCGTTCCAAAGTATTAACAGCGAGTCATATCATGAAGCGACCAGAAACCGTTGATATTGAAAAACATGGTCCAAGAGTAGCGTTAGAAAGAATTCGAGAGCAAGGCTTATCAAGTATCTATGTGGTCGATCGCTCCAGACAACTAAAAGGCTATGTCACAGCGGATGATGTTAAAAAAGCACGAGAAAATGAAGAAAAGGATTTACACAGCATTCTACGTACAGATATGCCAACAGTAGGATTAGAGGCACCAATTCATGAAATTTTTGAAATTATTCATGATGCGCCTGTACCTGTGGCTGTTGTCGAAGATGGCAAGATGAAAGGGATTATTGTACGAGGTGCAGTAATTGCAGCATTAGCAAATGGAAATGGGGTGACAGAAGATGCTTGATTTTATCCCCGAGATTCCAGTAGCACAGTGGATTAATACGGCTGTTGATCGGATGAAAGATGCATTTGAATTTATTTTCGATCCAATCAAACAAGATTTTGGTCAATTCGTTGAAACTACTGCGGAATGGTTAAGTCAAATTCCAGCACTGATAATAATAATAATCGTTGCTCTCATCGCTTTTTTTGTATCTGGCAAGAAATTTGGGTTGGTTGCTTTTTCTATTATTGGTCTATGGTTTGTCTATAATCAAGGTTTATGGGAAGAGTTAATGTACACATTCACATTAGTTCTTTTTGCCAGTTTGATATCCATCATTATTGGTATTCCTGCCGGTATATGGATGTCGAAGAGCAAATGGGCACAAACGATTATTACACCAATATTGGACTTTATGCAGACGATGCCTGCTTTCGTTTATTTAATTCCTGCCGTTGTATTTTTCGGAATTGGGATGGTACCAGGTATTTTTGCATCTGTTGTATTCGCAACGCCACCTGTTGTCCGTTTTACTAATTTAGGTATTCGTCAAGTATCCAATGAGTTAGTGGAAGCTGCTGACGCATTTGGTACAACAGGATTACAAAAGCTTTTTAAAGTAGAATTACCAATGGCCAGAAAAACGATTATGGCTGGTGTAAACCAAACGGTAATGCTTGCGTTATCCATGGTTGTAATAGCATCGATGATTGGTGCACCGGGGCTAGGTGATAAAGTACTAACAGCTCTGCAACGTTCTCAAGAGGGACCAGGGTTTGTAGCAGGTTTTGGTATTGTTATTTTAGCAATTATTATTGACAGAGTTTCTCAAAACTTAAATAAAGGTTAAGGTGATAAACTTTTCCAGTTTAGCTGGAAAGTTTAAATATAATGAAATTTTAGAAAAGGGGAAATTTATACATGTTAAAAACATGGAAGTCTTTTAGTTTAATGACCGTATTAGTCTTAGTATTTGTACTTGCAGCTTGTGGTGCCGACGATGAAGGTGACAATGGAAATGATGAAGAAACTACAGATGAAGCAGCTGCTGTAGGTGAAGGTAAAGAAATTGAGTTAGTGTACGTAAACTGGGACACTGAAATTGCTTCAACACATGTTGTTGGAAAAGTCTTAGAAGATTTAGGTTATGATGTAAAACTTACATCTATCGAAAATGCTGCAATGTGGGAAGCAGTAGCAAATGGTGAAGCAGATGGTATGGTTGCAGCATGGCTACCAGCAACACACGAAGCTCAATATGCAGAATTCGGTGATCAAGTAGTAGAGTTAGGACCAAACCTTGAAGGTGCTAAAATTGGTCTTGTCGTACCATCTTACATGGATGTTGATTCAATTGCAGACCTTACTGATGAAGCAGGTCAAACAATCACTGGTATTGAAGCAGGTGCTGGTGTTGTAGGAGCAGCAGAAGATGCACTTGAAGAATATGATAACTTAAGTGACTGGAGTGTACAAACTTCTTCAAGTGGTGCAATGACGACACAACTAGGTGAAGCAATCGACAAAGAGGAAGGTATTATTGTAACTGGTTGGTCACCACACTGGAAATTTTCTGAGTATGACCTTAAATATCTAGAAGATCCAGAAGGTGTCTTCGGTGATGCAGAAACAATTGAAACAATGGTTCGTGAAGGATTAGAAGAAGATATGCCAAATGCGTATAAAGTATTAGATCAATTCGAGTGGACACAAGATGACAGTAACTCTGTTATGGTTGATCTTGTAGTAAACGGAGTTGACCCAGAAGACGCTGCAGCAACTTGGGTTGAAGACAACCAAGAAAAAGTAGCTGAGTGGACTGAAGGCGTAGAATAATTCATAGGTGAATTTGAATCCTCCTCGTAGGAATATGCGAGGAGGATTTTTTACGTTTTTGAAAAGTACCCGATACCAAAGCTGACAGGAGCAAGAGGCTGTATGTTAAGATATGCTTATCAAATGTAATAGAATAGAGGATGATTAGCAATTGAAAACGGTACTTGTGACAGGAACTGGAAGTGGATTTGGCCTTTTAACAACACTAGAACTATTGAAAAAAGGTTACAGGGTTATTGCCACAATGAGAACATTACAATCCCGCAAGAAATTAATAGAAGCAGCAGAGACGGATCAATTAGCATCCCGATTAGACGTTTTTGAAATGGATGTAACCAATGATCTGCACATTCAACATGTTAAAGAATACATACAAACTAAATATAAAAAACTCGATGTACTAATTAATAATGCCGGCTTTTGTCAAGCCGGATTTATCTCTGATTTATCGTTCGACGCATTTCATAAGCAGTTTGACGTAAATCTACATGGTGTTTTTCGTGTTACCAAAGCGATGATGCCATTATTGGAGCAGACAAATAAGCCAAATATCATTAACATGAGCAGTATTAGTGGATATGCGGGGTTTCCGGGAATGTCTGCTTATTCTGCATCCAAATTTGCCTTAGAAGGCCTTAGTGAAAGTTTACGCATCGAATTACTTCCGAAAAACATATTCGTTTCCTTAGTGGAACCAGCATCTTACCAAACCGATATTTGGGCCAAAAGTTTGTCTAGTATCGATCATTCTGAAATGGAAAAAGATCCATTTAAGAGTTCCGTCCTATCTCATGCACAGCAAGCATCACAATCGAGTGCAGATCCTAGAGAAGTGGCAGAATTAATTGTCTCTATCTGTAACAAAAAAAATCCAAAACTACGCTACCCAATTGGAAAAGGAGCAAGTATGTTATCTCTGGCAAAACGTTTTTTACCTTGGTCCTGGATTGAGAAAATAATCTGGAATAAACTTAAATAACAAATAAAGGAAATATATGTTAAGCAGCATTAAAAGCTTTATTTGTTCGATTGTTTATCCCTGTATATCTTATTTTAAGTGTGATTTTTCTGTTTATTTTCACAGGAAGGATCTGGTCCTTTTTAATCGCACTTATTATAGTAGCTGCTATTTACGGCAGAATCTGTTATCGCGTATTCTTTAAAGGAGTGATGCCTTTCTCTGAATCCTATAAAGTTACTCAAAGTAAACAAACCGGGCAAGTTCTAGCGCTTTTAGCCGTAACAGTTGCATTTGGCTTTATTCATTACCTAACAACTCTTTTTGAAATCGGTCCGTATATTTTTATAGGTGTATTATTGATTATTAATGCCTTTTTATGGAGAAAATATTTATCATCGCAAAAAAATCATCCCCAGCTAAGGGGATGATTCTTTAAATTAATTCTTCGATGTCAGCATTTTCTCTAAGTTCTTCAATTTTCGACTGAATTTCTTCTTGGCTTTCTTGTTGTTTCTGTGTAGATAGTGTTTGTTTAATTTCCTCTTGTACTTCTTCTAATGGTGGAAGATCCTCTTCACTTTCTTCTGCTACTGATTCGTAATATTCTTTGACCTCTTCGTCAGTTACTTCAATACCAAGCACCGATTCCATATATTTGTTAGATAGCAAATCATTTTCGAGTTGTGCTTTGAAAGTTTCTTCTGTAAATCCACTAGTCTCAAGAACAGAAGCGAATTCATCGCCAAATTGCTCTTCTAAAGCAGCTATTTCATTGTCAATTTCTTCTTGATCAACAGTTAAACCCTCTGCTTCAGCATCCTGTCTGATCAATTCTTGGGTAATTAATTCATTTAATGTTTGATCTTTTATTGCTTCTGTATCTTCTACATCTTGTCCAGATTGTTGTAACGTACTTTTAACAAGTGGGTACATTCGGTTATAGGAAGAACCACTAATTTCTTCATCATTAATAGTTGCTACAGCCTGATCTTCCTCTACCAATTCATCTTCACTGACTGGATTTTGTTCTGGCTGTGCAGCTACATCCCCTTGTTCTTCACTTTCACCTTCAGCTGCGTCTTCACCCTCAGGTGTTTCTTCCGTTGCTGGTTCCTCAGTATTGTTTTCTTCAGCTGCATCATCGCCATTACCACATGCAACAGTGATAACAGCCAAGCTAATCATCATTAATAGCATTATTATCTTCTTCATCAACTAACAACCTCCATAAAACTCATTGTTTGTCCATTCAAACATATAATACACGGTAATTGCAAGTAAGATCATTTAAGGATTTTTAGCTTTACTCCTATCATGTCAGTAATCCAATAGAATTTATTACATTTAAACAACAAAAAAAAGCTTTTTTCATACTTTTTCCATAGTTTGGTTTTTCCTTTTCTTTATTGGGAATATTAGTAATAGGAGTGAAAATGGATGAAAGATATGTCAAAGATAGCTATCTTTACTTTAATAGGTGGATTTATCATCATTGTTTTAACGATGTCTCTTTTTATCGAATTAGCAGGGGATGTGCTAGAGGACGAAAAGTTTTACGCTGATCGCATTTTTCAGGAGTATATCGTTTTTGCAGAGGGAGATTGGTTTTATCAGATGATGGGGTTAGTGACAGAAGCGGGATCTGTTCTCTTTTTGATGGTTGCATCGGTTATACTTGCAGTTTATCTATTTTTTGCGAAAAAAAGTAAATGGTATAGTCTGTTTTTTAGCATTAATATGATAGGGATCAGTCTGTTAACACAGGTGTTGAAGCTTATTTTTGAACGAGAGCGTCCGGAATTAATTGCGCAATATGGTGGTACCGGATTTAGTTTCCCCAGTGGTCACTCGACAGGATCAATAGCCTTTTACGGTTTTATTGTTTACTTACTCTGGAAAACAGTATCAACTAAATGGTTGAAATGGTTCTCTGTTCTGTTTTTTGTGTTACTAGCAATATCGATTGCATTTAGTCGTGTCGTACTAGGGGTTCACTTTTTTACAGATATTGTGGCAGGGATGTCATTAGGAGTGGCTTGGCTGATCATTTGTATCATTGTTTTAGAATTTTTACTTTGGAGAGACAGAAAAAAGCGTAATTCTTGATTGCTGAATTACGCTATTGCTTTCTAGCATAAAGAAGGTGGAATATGGAAATTGGTATTAAATGTATAAGGTGGTGCTGGCTTCAAGGACGGTATACCACCATATGCAAGTGGATTTTGTACATAACGGAAGTTGGAACAACCATCCATGGAACGTCCATGAGCCCATCTTCCTTCTGCACTTTCGTCTCCTTGTGAGAAGTTATAAAAATCATATGCTACTTGCTGTTTCTCAAGACTACGAGGGAAAGTGGAAGGAACCACTACACCTTCTTTTTCTTCTAATTCTTCAATAGCAGCTAACCACATATTTTGGTGCATCGTATCCCGGGCAATTAAGAAGGAAAGCATATCTTTAACACCGCGATCAGATGTCATTTCATACAGTCTGGATACTTGTAAACGTCCCTGAGATTCCGCATTTAAATTAGCTCGAAAGTCTGCCAGCAGGTTTCCACTTGCAATAATATAATCTGCTGTCCATCGATTACCGATACTGTCCCCAGGCATTGCACCTAATCCGGATACGATCGCATGCTGTGGATTCATCCCGCCGATAATAGCACCTAGAACGGGATCTTTTGCCGCTTCTTCCAAGTCACCAACAGGTGCATCATCTAAGAGACGAGCAATCATCGTTGCTAACATCTCAACATGTGCTATTTCTTCTGTACCGACATCCATTAACAAATCCTTATATTTACCATCCATTCGAACGTTCCAGCCTTGAAATAAGTATTGCATGGTAACCGAAATTTCCCCGAATTGGCCACCCAACACTTCTTGTAATTGTCTCGCAAAAAGCGGATCAGGACGATCAGGCTTAGCTGGATATTGCAGTTCTTTCACATGATAGAACATTTAATCACATCCTTAAAAAGTAGGTCTCTGTCCATACTCTATGCACAGGCGTTTATCTATGTTACAAAAAAACTATGAGCAAAGGAGTGTCCAATTCATGGTCCGTCTAAGAAGATATCACTTCAAGTTCAATCATGTGACCCTTTTATAATTTCTTGCTATACTTATCTGGTAACAAAAAGTAAGCAAGGGGGAATTTGAAAGTGGATCAATTATTCAGTCCTTTTCAAATAAAAAATTTAGAACTCAATAATCGTGTGGTAATGCCACCAATGTGTCAATATTCAGTGACAAAAAAAGATGGTACGCCTAATGACTGGCATTATACCCATTATGTAAGTAGAGCAATTGGCGGTACCGGACTTGTTATCGTGGAAATGACAAACGTCGAGCCAGACGGACGAATCTCTAATAATTGCTTAGGATTCTGGTCAGATGAGCAAATTCCAGCATACAAAAAAATCGTCGATGCTGTGCATGAGCAAGGCTCCAAAATCGCTATCCAAATCGCACATGCTGGACGAAAAGCGGAAGATGCAGAAACACCTGTCGCTCCTTCTGCGATACGATTTAGTGAGAAATATAAAGAACCACGCGCACTTACTACGGAAGAAGTACAAGAAATGGTCGATAAATTCCGTCAATCCGTTCGCCGTGCAGTCGAAGCAGGTTTTGATGCGATTGAATTACATGGTGCTCACGGATACTTAATTCATCAGTTCCATTCAAGCTATACCAATAAGCGTGCTGATGAATATAGTGAACTTACGCGCTTTGGTACAGAAGTAGTAAAAGCAGCAAAAAGTGAAATGCCTGTAGATATGCCATTGATTATGCGGATATCCGCAACTGAATTTGTGGAAGAAGGCTATCAATTACAAGGTGGCATCGAACTGGCAAAAGCCTATAAAGAAGCTGGTGTAGACATGTTCCACATCAGTGCTGGTGGTGAAGGTGCAATTGCCCCATCACGTAATCCAGGTGGTCATGCAGGCTATATGGTTCCTTTTGCCAGAGCGATGCGTGAAGCGCTAGAGGTACCAGTAATTGCAGTAGGTCGTTTAGAAGATGCTCAATTAGCGGATTCTATAATCGGTAATCAGGATGCAGACCTTGTTGCTGTCGGTAGAGGAATGCTTCGTGATCCTTATTGGTCGATTCGTGCTGCTCGAGAGTTAGGACAGGAGATGGAAGTACCTGTTCAATATGAGCGGGGATTTGCCTGATAATAATAAAGACGTCACTCAGTGGCGTCTTTTCTTTTTAGTAGGAATGTTCTAAAATAGGTTACAGGATAAATTGAAAAGGACGTGAACATATTGCAATTCAGACCTTGTATCGACTTGCATCAAGGAAAAGTAAAACAAATCGTAGGTGCTACCCTTAATAATGAAAACAAAAATGTAATAGAAAATTATGTTTCTACATATGACAGTAGCTATTACGCAGAAATGTTTCGTGAAGATAAGTTAACTGGCGGTCACGTGATTATGTTGGGTGATGGCAATAAAGAAGCAGCAATCCAAGCTTTACAAACATATCCAGGCGGATTACAAGTTGGTGGGGGAATAAATGCCGATAATGCAGAAGAGTTCCTACAAGCAGGAGCGTCTCACGTTATTGTCACTTCTTATATTTTTCATGATGGCGAATTAAAAATGGACCGTTTAGAAAAATTAATCGAAAAAATTGGTAAAGAAAATCTTGTGATTGACTTAAGCTGTAAACAAAAAGATGGTAAATGGTATGTCGTCACAGATAAATGGACGAAATTCAGTAATATCGAAATAACTCCATCAACGGTTAAAGACTTAGAAAATTATTGTGATGAGTTTTTAATTCATGCCGCAGATGTAGAAGGAAAACGAGGCGGTATCGAGGAAAACTTAGTAGCTAAGCTCGCTGACAATGTATCGATTCCAACCACTTATGCTGGAGGTGTCCGTTCTATAGAAGATCTTGAGCTTTTTGAGCAATTAGCAAAAGGTAAACTACACGTGACAATAGGCAGTGCCCTTGATATTTTTGGTGGAGACTTATCTTATCAAGAGGTTGTGGAATATTGTAAACTTGGAGATAAATAAGAAATCGAAGAAAGAATTGTTGAATAAATGAGTCTAAAAGCCGGGAGTAGTGCAAAAAGGGAATCTCGTGTCTGAAAGAAGGGCTCTAAAAGCCGGGAGCAGTGCAAAAAAGGGAATCTCGTGTCTGAAAGAAGGGCTCTAAAAGCCGGGAGCAGCGCCAAAAGTCAAGCTCGCGTCCGAAAGAAGTGCTCTAAAAAGCCAGTAACAATACCAGTCGGAGTATGCCGCCGAATAGAAAAAACTTCTACTTTTTTGTTCAGATAAGATAAAAAAAACCTTGGAATAGTGCACCACTCCAAGGATTTTAAGTATCAATTAGTATGGATCTGATGGATGTCCCATCGCTTCTGCGTCGTGAACAGCGTCTTCCATCATTTCTTTATTACTTTCCATCGACATTTTCAAGCCATCTTCCACACGCTTCCCATAATCCTTGTCGCACTGGTAGAAATGTTCGATCATTTGATCCTGGATTTCTTTTCGACAACCAGTCAATGCAGAAACAAGATTTTTAATGAGATCATCTCTTTCCCAATCACTTAATCGTCGGTATGTTTCACCAGCTTGACCGTAATTATTTTCCCGGGAAATAGCCTTTCGTTGCAGATTTCCTTCTACATATGGCTCGTGCTCAACACCAGGGTTTTTGTCTTCCTTCAAGCCACCGGTAATGGAAGGTTCATAATCGACATGTGGATTTTTAAAGTCTCCATAATCCTGTCGGAAGTCCATTTGTCCGCCCGTTTGATTTGTTGCTACTTTATGATGTGGGCTGTTAATTGGTAATTGTAAGTAGTTTGCTCCGACACGGTAACGCTGTGTATCAGAATAGGAATAGGTTCTGCCCTGTAATAGCTTATCGTCAGAGAAATCTAACCCATCAACTAATACACCTGTTCCAAAAGCAGCTTGTTCAACCTCGGCATGAAAGTTGTCAGGATTACGGTTTAATACCATTTTACCAACTTTGTGCCAAGGATAATCTTCTTTGTACCAGAGCTTCGTCGCATCTAGTGGATCATAATCCAATTCTGGATGCTCGCCATCTTCCATGATTTGAACATATAGTTCCCACTCCGGGTAGTCGCCTTTTTCAATGGATTCATAAAGATCTTGCGTTGCATGATTAAAGTTTTTACCTTGGATTTTCGTCGCTTCTTCTTGGGTTAGATTTTTAATTCCTTGGACTGGTTCCCAATGATATTTGACGAGCACACCTTTTCCTTCTTCATTGACCCACTTGTATGTGTGTACTCCTGATCCTTGCATATGACGATAGGTTGCTGGAATCCCCCAAGGAGAGAAGACAAATGTAACCATGTGCAATGCTTCTGGTGATTGACTGACAAAGTCAAACATGCGCTCAAGGTTTTGATAATTGGTTACTGGGTCAGGACGAAATGCGTGAATCATGTCAGGGAATTTCAGCGGATCACGAATAAAGAATATTTTTAAGTTGTTACCAACGAGATCCCAGTTCCCGTCTTCAGTGTAAAATTTGATAGCGAAACCACGTGGATCCCGTAATGTTTCAGGTGAATGCTTACCATGAACAACTGTTGAAAAGCGGATAAAAACAGGAGTTTGAACTTCCGTATTAGTAAACACCTTTGCTCGGGTATACTTGGAAATCGGCTCCCCATTTATGGTTCCATATGACTGAAAATAACCATGTGCCCCAGTTCCTCGAGCATGCACAATTCGTTCCGGAATTTTTTCTCTGTCAAAGTGGCTAATCTTTTCTAAAAAGTCATAATTCTCTAATGTCGTCGGACCACGATCTCCTACAGTACGAACATTTTGATTGTCGGTAACTGCATGACCTTGCTGATTGGTCATCTTTTCTTTACCATTATGTTTGTTCTCCATTATCCAACCTCCTTGAGATTCATCATATCCAGTATTCCCCAGTTTTAGGAGGCTATGCACGACTGAGTAAGTGTTTCTCTAAAGAAATATATTTTATATGAGGTGGTTTTATTATTAAACTATAGGATGCATAACCTAAGTGATTTTGTGTAGTTTTTGATATAATTTTAATATATTAAAAATTCTATTTATTGACTATTGTTTGCTGAATGGAGTGATTATTTTGGAAATAATATTAGATGATTTAAGCCATCCAAAAGTTAGTGGATTGATAATGGAACATCTTGATCAGATGTCTGAAGTTTCTCCACCGGAAAGTATACATGCCTTAAATCTTGAAGGTTTGAAACAACCAGATGTTACTTTCTGGAGTGCATGGGAAAACGATACATTACTCGGCTGTGGGGCGCTTAAAGAGCTAGACGATCAACATGGAGAGATAAAATCAATGCGAACTTCTACTTTACATTTAAGAAAAGGTGTTGCAAAGCGAATCCTTCAGCACTTAATAGAAGAAGCTAAAAGGCGTGGTTATCAGAGGCTAAGTTTGGAAACAGGTTCAATGAATGCTTTTGAACCAGCTAAACAATTATATGCAAGTTTTGGATTTCAATATTGTAAGCCGTTTTCAAATTATACAGAGGACCCGAACAGCGTATTTATGACGAGGGAATTATAATTTAAATTGATCGAGCAAAAATAATCACCAATGCTACATTTCCTTGTAAATACCGAAACATTATGTAACTGAAAAAGAGCCAGAATTAAATAAAGTCATATAAGGAAATGTAGGAGGACGCAGAACATTGATGAAAGTAACCATTATCATAATAGTGATTATTGTGATTATGCTAGGCGTTTATTTTTGGGTAGGGAACTATTTTTACAATTTCGCACTCAATGCAAAAAAAGAAAAAGTATTTATCAAAGATAATCCTCATTTAGCAAGGAGTGAAGCGGTGCTCCCTGATGTTGCTGAAGAAGCAAAGCTCATCGATAATGAATTTAAAGACCGTGTTCCATCGTCAAGTATGTCGATGATTTCCAGGGATAAACTGCAGCTAAAGTTACACGCGAACCTTTATCAACAAGAAGAGCAAAACCAAAAATGGGCGATTGTTGTCCATGGTTATGGAGCAAAAGCTGCTGTTATGGTGAGGTGGATTCGCGGCTTCTATGAGAAAGGATTTAATGTGCTTGCTCCCGACCTTCGTGGCCATGGTGAAAGTGAAGGCAGTTATATCGGAATGGGTTGGTATGATCGCCTAGATACTCTGTCATGGATTGATCAAATATTAGATATCAATCCTGACGCTGAGATTGTTTTATATGGAGTTTCGATGGGGGGAGCTACTGTTATGATGACATCAGGAGAATGCTTGCCAGCTAATGTGAAGGTCATTGTAGAAGATTGTGGCTATACTTCTGTCGATGATATTTTTGCTTATCAACTCGCTGATTTATTTAAACTACCGAAGTTTCCGATTATTAATGCTGCCAATACCGTTACCAAACTGCGAGCAGGATTTGATATATATGAAGCTTCAGCTGTGAACAAGGTTCGTGTAAGTAATATACCAATGCTATTTATTCATGGGGAAAAGGATAGTTTTGTGCCATTTGAAATGATTGATAAAGTGTATGAGGTAGCGAATGTCGATAAAGAAAAACTAATCATTCCAAATGCAGGACATGGTGAATCTGTACAAGTTGATCCGGAATTATACTGGACAACGATTTGGAACTTTGTAGATAAATATATACCATGAGAATTTTGTTTAATTATTGGGAGGGGACGTCAATGTTTGATTTTCTAGCTATAGATTTTTCACTTTTACCTGCATTTATTTTAGCGGCTTTTGTTATCTGTGTTGCACCAGGACCAGACATGGCATTTGTCATTAGCAGAAGTATTTCACAAGGAAGAAAATATGGAATTGCAACCGCATTTGGTATTCAAATGGGAGTACTTGTTCACATTTTATTAGCAGTACTAGGCTTATCAGCTATTTTAATGACTTCTACATGGGCTTTTCTCATTTTAAAATATGTAGGAGCAGCCTATCTAGTCTATTTAGGGATACAAACATTACGAGATCGGAAAAATGTGCAAGTTTTTACTGAAAAGAAAAAGGTGAGTGTTCGCAAAGCTTTTATGGAAGGTGCGTTAACAGATATTTTTAATCCGAAAGTTGCGTTGTTCTTCTTAACATTTATTCCGCAATTTATTGATCCTAATATCTCTAGTACAGCTAGTCAGTTTATTATTTTAGGCTTAATTTTAGGTGTCATCGGTTTATCGGTAGATATTTCAACCGTGTTTATTTCTAGTTTGTTTGGTAATTTCTTAGCGAAAAATAAAACAGCGCTATGGTGGCAACAAACAGTAAGTGGGATTACATTGCTAGGGCTTGGTGCATGGCTGGCACTGGATGGTAAGTTGAAAAGCTGACACGAACTATGACCAATCCAACCATTCATTGATGGCATAATGGGCTTGGTTGTGGTAGATGCATTAGGTATACCAATTTTAAAACATTGAAACAACTTGATAGTTTGAACCGTTTACTACAATAAAAAATTTATTATTTTAGCCAACAACTATATAATGCATTGGCTATTTTTAGGAAATAAGTGTATGATTTCTGGATGAGAGGAGAGGTGGTTTTTTTATGAGAATAATTGGTTTAATAGGCGGTATGAGTTGGGAATCCTCTGTTGAGTATTATCGTATTATCAATGAAGAGGTCAACCGTAAGTTAGGTGGTTTACATTCAGCAAAATGTCTATTGTATAGCGTTGACTTTGACGAAATTGAACGTTATCAATCTGAGGGTGACTGGGAAAGCGCTGGTAAGCATTTAGCTGAAGTGGCTGCATCGTTAGAAAAAGCTGGTGCTGACTTTATTGTGCTCTGTACAAATACAATGCATAAAGTAATAGATTATATGGAAGAAAAGATAGATATACCGATTTTACATATTGCTGATGCAACAGCAGTGAAAATTAATGAATCAAATATCAAAAGAGTGGGTTTACTAGGTACCAAATATACGATGGAACAGAATTTTTTAAAATCAAGATTAGAAGATGACGGACTTGAAGTTATGGTACCGGATGAGGAAGAAAGAGAACATGTTAATCAAATTATCTTTGAAGAGTTATGTTTAGGGCGCATTAACAGCTCTTCAAAAGAATATTACCAAAAAGTAATGAAAAGTTTAGTTAATAATGGAGCGGAAGGCATTATTTTGGGCTGCACAGAGATTGGCTTATTGATCAAACCTGAGGATGCAGAAGTTCCATTATTTGATACAGCTGTAATTCATGCGAAAGAAGCGGTTAATCTGGCGATATCAAAAGAAGACAAAGATAGTAAATCCCAAGTTAACTAGCTAACTTGGGATTTTTGGCTATTCATAACTCTCTTCCAATTCATCAACTAGTGAGCCAATAAATGAAACAGCTTCCTTAATAGCATCTGGTTTAGCCATATCGACTCCAGCTTTTTTAATAAGATTAAGTGGTTTTAATGAACCACCAGCTTTAAGAACCTCTAGCCAATTGTCAGCTGCAGTTTTTCCGTCTGTTTTAATTCTTTGTGCCACAGCTGTAGCCACTGTTAATCCAGCAGAATACGTATACGGATATAATCCCATATAATAATGTGGTTGACGCATCCATGTTAGTCCAGCTCCGTCGTCAAAGGTCACCGTGTCACCCCAGAAGTTTTGAAGTGCTTCTAATTTTTGTTGGGTAAGCACATCAGCTGTTAATGGTGTACCAGCTTCCGCTAAATCATAGACGCGGCGTTGATATTCTCCTTCTAAGAGATGGGTAACAAAATTATGATAATAGGTTCCAATAAGTTGCGTAATTACCCAGCGCTTCATTCGTTTATCATTGGTTTTATTTAATAAATGATTGGCTAGCAATAGTTCGTTAATTGTTGATGGAGCCTCAACAAAGTATGTTGATGGATCCGTATTAACCAAGGATTGATGTTTTCCAGCTAGATAGAAATGGCCCGCATGCCCGAGTTCATGTGCCAGAACAAATGCACCACGCATTTTATCTGTCCACGTGATCAAAATATATGGATGGACACCATAGGGACTTGAGCAGAACGCACCAGTTTGTTTTCCGATATTATCTGCCAAATCGATCCAGCGCTCACTCAAACCTTTTTGCATAATTTCGCTATACTCTGGTCCCATTACTTGTAATGCCTTAAGAATAATCGCTTTTGCTTCTTCATACGTTGTTGTTGGATTATATTCCGGATCAAGAGGTGCTTTTAAATCAGCATAGCGTAATTCGTCTAAGCCGAGCTTTTCTTTCAATAACTTGGCATATCGACGCATATGTGGTGCGAGTTCCTTCTGACTTACATCAAGTTGATTATGGTACATTTCTTTCGTTACTTGCTGAGGAGTGAGTAACATATCTGTAACAGAATCATAGTTCCTCAGGCGAGCTAATGTAACTTGTTTGGTTACTTCCGTAGCATATGTTGCCGCATAGGTATGTTTATATTGGTTCAATGTTTTAGTAAAAGATTGATAAGCATCACGACGAATTCGCGTATTCGCTTCTAACTCATAGCGGTCTTCATAAAGGGCTGCAGACATCGGTAGCTCTTTACCTTGGTCATTCTCGATAGAATCAAAGGTCATATCAGAGGATTTACTTCGTTCATAAATCATGAAAGGTGCATCATGAACCTCGCCTAAAGCAGCTAATGTCTCTTCCATTTCAGGAGCTAAGGTATATGGTTTTTGTTCCAGGGTGTCAGTGAGCAATTTTTTATACGTAACAAGACCTTCTTCTTCCTGTAAAAATTGCTCCATTTCCTCTTCAGAAAGTGTTAACAATTCGGATTGAAAAAAAGATAGTTGTGCACTGATACTTGCCAGTGCTGAGGCAACTTTGGCCGCATCCCTCTGATTAGCAGGATCACTTCCATCAGCACTTGCGCGTAAGTGGGCATATGTACTTACATAAATTAATCGCTTTTGATAATTCTCGAATGCAGTAAGTCCTTTTAATAAAGTAGTGGCATTACTTACTAATTTCCCTTTGTATTGCGTTACCTCTGAAACATCTGATTGAATCGCCTCTAATTCTTTTTCCCATGCTTCTTGAGACGTGAATAAGTCTGTTAAATCCCATGTTTTTTCATTAGGTACTTCAGAACGCTGTAAACGTGTGGACATAGAAATCCCCTTTCTAGCAAAAATTACGATATACAAAACATTATATGACAGCTTGCATGAGAATAACAGTATAGTCAGATATCTTAGAGAAAAATAAAATAATCGAGATTGTAGGAGAACGATTAAAACTGAATTCTTTTGAAATGTAAATATCAGTATTCATAGTGGAAAAATCTTTTAAAAAGGAAGTCAATATAACGAAATATAAAAGCATGAACCTCATTTTCTACCTATGTTGTTCCACAATCGTTGATGAAATAAAAATTCAATAAGTGATTTTACTAAATTGTAATAACTGCTCCATGGATCAGTACGTAAGCTTAGGAATTTAGATAAGCTCCCGAAGTGTAAATAAATATGACTTCATAGACCTTAAATTAGTTTACAACTACATCCAGCGTTTTTTTAAACAAGAGATGCGCCTGGATGAGGATTTATTTTTCAATATTATTTTAGAAAGTGTCAAAAGAAAAGAACCTATTATATGGATTCTTTTCTTTCAAATAACACTCCAATATCATCGCTGTACATATGAATGACAAATGTCGCCCCAGCTTTTCGGATGTTCCTTTTTACATTGCATCGTGTCTACATCAGTAAATCCAAATTTTTGATAAAGTGTATGAGCGTCTTTTGTATATAACCCCAAGGTTTTGACCTGATTGTCTGGATGTTCCATTATGCAGTTGAACAACCATTTACCTAATCCCTTACCTTGATAATCAGAGTTAATAATGACATCACAAACCCAAGAAAATACGACATTGTCCGTAATCACTCTGGCAAAACCTATTTGCTTCTCGCCATCAAAGACACCAAAACATATCGAGTTTTTCATGCTTTGTGTAATCACTTCTTTTGGTCGATCTGCGGCCCAATAACTATTGGTTAACATCCCAAATATGATATCTGTATCCATTCTATTTTTGTCATCACTCACTGTATAACCATTTTTGTTCCATTCCATTAGATTGCCTCCTAATCATGATATAATAGGATTATAGAATCTTTTCTACATCTATTAAATCCTTTTTTAGGTATTCTGTATGGGTACAGAATGGAAGGAGGCACCTAATGAGTACAAAATACAACAATATAATGAATGACTTGAAAAAGAAAATCATAGAGGGTACTTTAAAGTCTGGTGTCAAACTACCTTCTATCAGAATTTTATCTGAAGAATACTCTTGTAGTAGAAACACCATCATTAAAGCTTATCATGAGTTAGAAAAACAACATATCATTTATTCGGTTCCGAAGAGTGGATACTATGTAGTAAATCATGTAAATCTTTTAAAAAACAGAGTAGATACTCCTGAAATTGATTTTTTATCTGCAGGACCAGATAAAGAAGCGATGCCTTATAAGGATTTTCAACATTGTATTAATCAAGCAATAGATTTATATAAAGGAGAACTTTTTTCATATTCTCACCAGCAAGGGTTGATGACTTTAAGAAAGGAACTAATTAAACATTTACAAGACAGACAGGTGTTTACTAGTCCTGAAAGAATATTTATTCTATCTGGATCACAGCAGGCAATTAATTTACTTACGCATATGCCTTTTCCAAATGGTAAATCAAATATTCTTATAGAACAGCCTACTTACTTCGGTGCAGTAGAAGCAGTACGACTTCACCATGTAAAAACATTCGGTATACAGCTCACAATGGAAGGCATTGATTTAGACCGATTAGAATATATGTTTCGTCATAACGATATTAAATTTTTCTATGTTATTCCGCGTTTTCATAATCCACTTGGTCATAGTTATTCGAATGAAGAAAAAAAGAAAATAGTTGAACTTGCTAATAAGTATGATGTATATATTGTGGAAGATGATATATTTGGTGATCTTGACATCAATGCAAAGTCAGATCCAATGTTTACCTATGACCCAAGAGGAAAAGTTATTTATATTAAAAGTTTTTCTAAAATAATGCTTCCGGGATTGCGAATAGGTGTAGCCGTATTACCTGAACTATTAATAAACACTTTCTCTCGCTATAAATTTAGTAATGATTTGTTTAGTACGACAATTTCCCAAGGTGCTTTAGAAATCTATTTAAAAAGTGGTATGTTTAATAACCATTTGGAGAGCATTAAAGATTTATACAGAACAAAAATGGAGATAGTGAAAGCAGCATGTGAACAATATTTGTCACAAAATTATCAATTTACTAAACCTGCAACAGGCTTCTATATGTCGATTTATTTACCAAGAACGCTATCGGCAAAACGATTAGTTAATGCGCTACTACAAGAAAATGTTTTTGTTGATGATGCTAAGAGAATGTACTTGCCAGAATTTCAAAAGGAAAATCTAATTAGGTTGTGTATAGCACAAGTAAATAAAAATCAAATTTCTCAAGGGATAGAAACCATTGCAAAATACATTGATACATTAAAAAATCAGCAAATAATAATGAAGGACAATGAACAATTAAAGAATTTGTGATGTAATATAACTTAAAAGGACCACCAATATGAGTGGTCCTTTGATATGTACCCATCTAGGCTTCAGCATACCATTTTCGCAACTGATTGATATGTGCCTGATGATACCTGTTATGGTCTGCGATATGCCAGATTCCCCATTGAATGGTTGCCTTCTTTCCGTTACCATATTCCACTACCTGATTCAGTTGTTTATCTGTTAACTGGTAGCATGCATTTTTCATCATATTTATGACCTTATCATAGTCTTTCAGAAGTACGTCTAGAGAAATACCTTTAATTAGTGGTAATTGGTTATTTTCATCTAGCATTGGTCCGTATTTTTCCATTAAGTTTAACGGCATTTCTTCCTCTTTTATCCTATATACCCAGTTTAAATCGACGAATGCTAAATGTCTTAATAATTGTGCTGTACTGTTATATTTCTTGCTAGGACCTTTAAAATCTACTTCCTCTTGTGACATACCAGCAACAATCTTTTTAAGACGATGATAATTTTCATCCACCATAGCATAAAGCATACCTACGGTGCGGTCCATATCCATTTCCACTTTTAAATTTGAGACCATCTGATCACTCCTCATTTAAACATTTTAGCATGTTACAATATTAAATGGCTCCTTTTCCTTTTTTCTGCATGAAGAAGTTAGGATTATCAAGTGGTTGAAAGCCAAACTTAGAATAAAAAGAATGACCATCATCAGTAGCTAACATAAATCTGCGAAGCTTTAGTTCTTCATAATTAGTGATAGTATTAAGCAGCCAATTGCCTAATCCTTTGTTTCTATATGGAGCTAGGATAAATACATCTTGTAAATAGGCGTGAGTGACCAGGTCAGAAATGACTCTAGCAAAGCCTATCTGTTTGCGTTTTTTGTCAATGGGATCAATAAAATACATCCCGAAACAAAAAGCAGAATTACGGATAGATTTGATCACATCTTCTTTGGAAATTCCTTTTGACCAGTATGATTCATTGCTCAAAAAGTTATGGATTACTTCTAAATCTAATGCATCTTTATCCATTGTAATCAGATAATCTCTATACTCCCAACAAGCCTTATACAAAATGATCACCTCAGTTATTTTTGTATAATCATACTATTGATTTTATAAATATACAATGATATCTCCTATTTAACAATAAGTAAGTTAAATTTTTTCGCTTATCTCCCTGTTATGCTTTACAATAAAATAAAAGCAAAAAAAAGTAGGTGTTTGACATGAAATATGCCATTTATCAAATGGATGTAGTCGTTGCAGATCCGGAAGCGAACAGAGAGAAAATTAAAAACTGGATAGAAAGAGAAGTTGACGATGATAAACCAGATACTGTTGTTTTGCCGGAAATGTGGAATGCCGGCTATGCATTGGATAGACTAGATGGTTTAGCGGACAACAACGGTGAAAATACGATCCCTTTTCTAAGCGATTTAGCCAAAAAAAATAATATAAATATTATTGGTGGTTCTATTGCTAACCAAAAAGAAAATGGTATTTATAATACGAGTTATGTATTTAATCGCGAAGGTAAACTTGTCCATCATTATGACAAAATGCATCTCGTTCCGATGTTAGATGAACCAAAATATTTAAATGGAGGGGAAGCAAAAGGAGCAATATTCGAACTCGAAGGTGTCAAGATGGGTGTGATTATCTGTTATGATCTTCGTTTTCCTGAACTGATGAGAGCAATAGCGTTACAGGGGGCAGAGGTGCTCCATATTGTGGCGCAATGGCCAACAGCTCGAAAAGATCATTGGAAATTCCTGCAGTATGCACGGGCGATTGAAAATCAATGTTATGTTATTTCAGCTAATAGTAGCGGGAGTTGTAATGGTACCGATTTTGCCGGGGAATCGATGGTAATTAATCCATCCGGTGAACTTGTAGCGTCAGGACTTCCCGAACAAGAATCCACCATTAGTGCAAGTATTGATTTAACCAAAGTAGCAGAAATACGCAAAAATATACCTGTATTTGATAGCCGGGTACCACATTTATATGGAGAGTGATCAATATGACAGAATTCGAATATGCCGATAAACTAAAACGATTACCTGAACAATTCTTTGCAAAGTTAGTGAAAAAAACGCAGTCACTGGTTAAACAAGGTCATGATGTCATTAATCTTGGACAAGGTAATCCAGATTTACCAACACCCGATTTTATTGTGGAAGCTTTGCAGGAAGCAAGTGAAAATCCAACGTTTCATAAATATTCGCCATTTCAGGGATATCCTTTTTTAAAGAAAGAGATAGCAGATTTTTATAAAAGAGAATACGGTGTAGATGTTGATCCTGAATCAGAAGTAGCGATTTTATTTGGTTCCAAAACAGGACTTGTGGAAGTTAGTCAATGTTTGTTGAATCCATATAATAAAGTGCTTGTTCCTGACCCGGGTTATCCAGATTATATGTCAGGAATCGCACTTGCAAATGCAGAGCCTGTACATATGCCATTATTGAAAGAAAATGCTTTTTTACCTGATTATGAGATGCTAGCCCAAGAGGATTTAGACAAAGCAAAACTAATGTTCCTCAACTATCCTAATAATCCAACTGCTGCCACTGCCACAAAAGAATTTTTTGATCAGACGGTTGAGGTTGCGAGAAAACATCATATCTGTGTTGTCCATGATTTTGCTTATGGTGCGATCGGTTATGATGGGGAAAAACCGCAAAGCTTTCTGCAATCACCAGGGGCTAAAGAAATTGGCATTGAAATGTATACTTTGTCGAAATCATTTAATATGGCAGGCTGGCGAGTGGCATTTGCAGTCGGCAATCCGTCGGTGATTCAAGCGATTGAACTTATTCAAGATCATTATTATGTAAGTATTTTCGGAGCTATTCAAGCAGCAGCTCAAAAAGCATTACAAGACGGCCAAGAAGCAACCCAAAAGCTTAATCATGAATATGAGCAAAGAAGAAATGCCTTCTTACAAAAAGCGGAAGAGATTGGCTGGCGTGGCGGTACGAGTAAGGGATCTTTCTTTGTTTGGATGCCTACTCCTGCTGGTTATAGTTCTGAGGAATTTGCTGAATTCTTATTAGAAAAAGTGCATGTTGTTGTTGCGCCGGGGAGTGGGTTTGGTACTTCAGGTGAAGGCTATGTTCGCATTGCATTACTAGATCATCAGGATAGATTAATCGAAGCGTGTGAACGAATCAGAAAATTGTCATTATTCTTGTAAGCTAACCTTACTGATTGTTCATTTGCACAATATATCCAGTTCATGTGATTTGTGCTACTCTTTTCTTATGTTTTTCTAAAGGTAAGGAAAGTATATAACCATTGGTATCACAATTTTTATCAGAGGTAGGAATAGGTTGATTCAAAGCATGTCATTAAAAAAGCAAGGATAGATAGGCAGATAGAGTAAGATGTGTACTTCTCATGGTTGTCATTTTGAAAGATAGCTTCTGCAAGCCACCCGCTGCGGCTGACCGTTTCACTTTCCAAGGGGCATGCTCTTCAGCTAACTTTTCTAGGAGGAGTTCGCTCCTGCAAAAGTGGTTCTTCAGATCATGCTATTCCCTTAGGAGTCGAAACGGTCTGCCTCCGCTATACCTTTTTCTACAACGAAAATCAGAAAAAGCATATTGGTTTTATAAACATTATTAAAGGTTGTTCAAAAAGTCACCAAATGATAAGCGGCGAATCTCTTCGGTGGCTAGTTTCTCCGTTGCTCACGTATCTAAAAGCATACGTTCTACTACTCGAAACTGCACCGCCTCGACCTTCTTGCTTCTAAATTGGCAACTTTTTGAACACGCACTATTAGTGATTCAAATGCCATATTTTTGCACTTTCACAGGGATAATAACCCATGTTGCTAGGTCTTACAAATATTGTAGCGCATGCATTAAGCGAAGGCCGCCCACTTCAACTCCTGTGGGACTCGTTTGACCTGAAGATCCACTTTTTTGAGCGGTTTTTGCTCGAAAAAGTTAGCTGAAGGGAAAACCCCACGGAAAGGGAAGTGGGCAGCCGGAGTGGTGGTCAAACTGTCGATATATTTCATAATGGTTACTAATAGCAATTTCCACAGACCTACTTAGCATTTCGTTATAAGGTTGGGCGGTTTTGCCCGGTTTTTCTAGCTTGATGGCACTCCTTCACTATTATTTAAAAGGTATATAAAATAGATATTCTAACATTTCGAGTATTATCGAAACAGGGTACTATACAATAAATCATACACAAGCTTTCTCTTGATGAGGAGGCTTGTGTTAGTTCTATTGAAAGGATTTTCTCCTTATGTATCAACCCAACCTCAAAATCACATCAAAAAAGTGTTCTTTTTTAACCTTCTTAACAAAACAACTCTATCAAATTGCTAAAATCTTACAATATTTTAATTCTTGATATGTCAGAATATTTTAAAAATAATGTGAGGAAACCTAACACACTGTTAGAATAGATTTTTTTTATTTGCTAGCCTTATCTATGTAAATCAATTAAAACTTGGATGGGGGCAGAAAAATGAGAAAGAGGAATTTTTTCTATCTATTAATTTTAGGATTACTTGCAATCTTTATGGTGGCATGTTCGGCGGCAGATAATGCAGCAAGTGCTACAGATCCCGAAGAAGGGACAGAGACAACAGAGGAAAGTGAAAGTAATGAAGGAAATGATGGGGATACGATTAAAGTAGGGATCTTACATTCATTAAGTGGAACAATGGCAATTAGTGAAACATCTGTACAACAAGCAGAGCTTCTTGCCATTGAAGAAATTAACGAAAATGGCGGTGTACTTGGCAAACAATTAGAGCCGGTGATCGAAGATGGTGCTTCAGACTGGCCGACATTCGCTGAAAAAGCTAATAAATTACTACAGCAAGATGAAGTTGCAACGATTTTTGGAGGCTGGACTTCAGCAAGTCGTAAAGCGATGTTACCAGTTGTAGAAGAACATAATGGCTTATTATTCTATCCGGTTCAATATGAAGGAATGGAAGATTCACCGAATATCTTCTATACAGGTGCAGCTCCAAACCAGCAAATCGTACCAGCAGTAGATTGGTTGTTAGAAAATAGAGGAGATTCTTTCTTCCTTTTGGGATCAGATTATGTTTTCCCCAGAACGGCAAACGCAGCTATTAGAGCGCAGTTAGAAAACGAAGGTGCAGAATTAGTCGGTGAAGAATATACACCGTTAGGACATACAGATTACAATACAGTCATTGCAAAAATCAGAAATGAAAATCCGGATGTTATTTTCAATACATTAAATGGTGACAGTAACGTTGCTTTCTTTAAACAGTTAAAAGACGCAGGTATTACATCAGATGATATTACGGTTTTATCTGTAAGTGTTGCAGAAGAAGAAATTAAAGGTATTGGCGCAGACGTTATTGAAGGGCATTTAACAAGCTGGAACTATTATCAAACAACGGATACACCTGAGAACGAAGAATTTGTTGCTAGCTATCAAGCAGAATATGGAGAAGATGCGGTAACAGCAGACCCGATTGAAGCAGGTTACTTTGGCGTTTATTTATGGGCGAAAGCAGTTGAAGAAGCAGGAACAACCGATGTGGATGAAGTTAGAGAAGCGGCGAAAGGAATTACGTTTGATGCTCCAAACGGAACGGTAACGATTGATGGGGACAACCAGCACGTGTATAAAACCGTAAGAATTGGTGAAGTACAGAGTGACGGTATGATTTCAGAGCTATGGCAAACAGAAGAACCTGTTAAGCCAGACCCTTATTTAGACGAATACGATTGGGCATCAGATTTAAGTGAATCCTTAGCAGAATAGAAAATATAAAAAATAAAAAACTATTTTTTTTACAATGAAGTTCACATCAAATGTTACAAAAAAATACATGAATTGGCAGTTAATAAGATGAAAGAGGATGTTGGGCTAAGTGCCCGCTTCCTTCTTCATGAAGGAAAGGATTGTTTGGATTGAATGAAATCATTTTAACCTTATTTAACGGAATAAGTCTAGGTTCGATCCTGCTATTGATTGCATTGGGGCTTGCGATTACATTTGGCTTGATGAATGTCATTAATATGGCACACGGGGAATTAATCATGGTTGGTGCGTATATCACTTACGTTATTCAAACTATTTTTATGAACTATGCTCCGCCGGAATATTTTGACTTGTATTTTATTATTTCTATTCCGGTTGCACTTATCGTAGCAGCGGGCATCGGGATGCTGTTAGAGGTATCGTTAATTCGCCATTTATATAAGCGGCCCTTAGATAGTTTACTAGCTACATGGGGTGTTGGTCTTATTTTACAACAAACAGCAAGATCGATTTTCGGGGCACCGAACGTAGGAGTAACAAGTCCGTCCTTTTTAACTGGAGGGTTAGAAGTTGGCTCGTTAATCTTGCCCTATTCCCGATTATTTATTTTAGGATTATCGATTGTTTGTTTATTCAGCATTTTTTATTACTTTTACCGAACAGCAAGTGGTAGAAGAGTAAGAGCAGTTATGCAAAATCGACAAATGGCAGAATGTTTGGGGGTTTCCACTAGAAAAGTAGATATGCTGACATTTGCAATTGGTTCTGGTTTCGCTGGTGTTGCTGGCTGTGCATTAACGTTGCTAGGTGCAATAGGTCCAACAATAGGAACAAGTTATATTATTGATGCCTTTATGGTAGTTGTTGTTGGTGGAGTTGGTGCACTGTTTGGTGCAGTTTCTGGAGCTTTCGGTATTGGGATTTTAAATACGATTTTCGAATATGTGACAAATGCAACACTAGGTAAAGTTTTAATATTCATTGTCATCATTGCCTTTTTACAATGGCGACCATCCGGTCTTGTCATGTCACGATCAAGATCACTAGATTAAAATTAGGAGCGTTGAATCATGCAAAATACGATTTATCAAAAACTATTAAGTCAGAGAGTCATTTTTAGTTTGATTTTTCTGTTGTTATTAGCAGCTCCACTTTTTATGTCAGACTTTCGTTTGAATTTGCTCGGTAAGTTTCTAGCATTTGCTATTCTGGCAATCGGTTTAGACTTATTGTGGGGTTACACAGGTGTTCTAAGTCTAGGGCACGGGATATTTTTTGGTTTAGGTGCTTATTGTATGGCGATGTATCTGAAATTAGAAGCAACAGGAGGAAAATTACCTGATTTCATGGCATGGAGCGGAATGGGTGAACTTCCACTTATATGGATTCCGTTTCAATTTCCGATCATCGCTATTTTACTTGGTATATTGATACCTGCGATCGTGGCTTTATTTCTTGGTTACTTAACTTTCCGAAATCGGATAAGTGGTGTTTATTTTACGATTCTATCACAGGCTCTTGTATTAGTCGTCGTTACCTTATTTGTCGGAAGTCAAAACCTTACTGGTGGGACAAGTGGTTTAACCAACTTTAAGACATTATTTGGTTTTCAGGTCAACGCGGCTTCTACCCAGACAGCTTTTTATTTAATTACGGTAGTGGTATTGGGTCTTGTGTTTTTCGCTTGTCGTAAGCTTATTAAAGGCCGATTCGGAAAAATACTCGTCGGAATTCGTGATGGTGAGAACCGCATGCGATTTCTTGGTTACAATCCATCTGCCTATAAAACATTCATTTATACCTTATCGGCTGCGATTGCAGGACTTGCTGGTATGCTATTCGTTCTGCAAGTCGGAATTATTTCACCGACGATGATTGGCATTATTCCATCGATTGAAATGGTGTTATGGGTCGCATTAGGTGGACGCGGTACATTAATAGGTCCAATTATTGGAGCAGTTCTTGTTAATGCGGCAAAAACAGGATTCAGTGAATCATACCCAGATATATGGACTTATTTCTTAGGGTTATTGTTCGTACTTGTTGTCGTCTTCCTGCCAAAAGGTATTACTGGTTTATTTGAAAAATGGAGTGATCGGAGGAAAAAACAAGATGTCTCAAGCAGTGTTGAAGTTGAAAAAAGTTATAGTTGACTTTAGTGGTTTTAAAGCCATTAATCAGTTAGATTTCGCGGTCCAACCGACATCCGTCCATTTTGTAATCGGGCCGAATGGAGCAGGAAAAACCACTTTACTCGATGTTGTTTGTGGTAAAACCAAAGCAACGACGGGGGAAATAAAATTACAGGAAAGAAAAGAACTATCCAAATTAACGGAAGATCAAATTGTTCATCAAGGGATCTCTCGAAAATTCCAAGCCCCATCGATTTTTCAAAACTTGACAGTAATAGATAACTTGGAAATCTCAATGAAGCAGAAGAAAAACTTATTTTCGATGATCAAGGCAAAATGGACAAATGAACAAAAAAAGAAGATTAATGAAATGCTCGAACTAGTCGGTTTAAAAAAAGTACAGCATCAGCAGGCAGGCTCCCTTGCCCACGGTCAAAAACAGTGGCTGGAAATTGCGATGGTCTTAATGCAGGAACCTGATATTGTGTTATTGGATGAGCCCATTGCAGGGATGTCGAAGAAAGAACGTAACAAAACAGGGGAATTAATTACGAAAATAGCAAAGGATCGTGCGGTATTAATCGTCGAGCATGATATGGACTTTGTGAAGGAATATGCAGATATTGTTTCGGTGATGCATGAGGGGCAATTACTTTTTGAAGGAAGTATGGAAGAAGTGCAAAAGGATCCGACGGTGAGGGAAGTATATTTAGGCAGAAAGGTTGAGGAGAATGTTGTCAATTAAGGGACTGGAAGCTGGTTACGAAGAAAGTATGGTCATCCGTGAGATCGATATGGATGTAAAGGAAAACCAAGTCATATGTGTAATGGGAAGAAATGGGGTAGGGAAATCTACTTTATTAAAGACGATCATTGGTATTCTGCATCCGAAAAAAGGATCGATCCACTATCAGTCTGAAGACATTACCAATGCCCGTTCCTCCTCACGTGCCCAGAAAGGAATTGGCTATGTCCCGCAAGGAAGAGAAATTTTTCCGAAGCTAACAGTCTATGAAAATCTGCTCATTGGACTTGAAGCTGGTAACCAAAAGAAGGTAGATGAGAAAATCTACGATTATTTCCCGATCTTAAAAGATTTTGCTAAACGAAATGGCGGGGATTTAAGTGGTGGACAACAACAGCAATTGGCTATCGCCCGTGCGTTAGTATCGAATCCATCCTTTTTGTTACTAGATGAACCGACAGAAGGGATTCAGCCGAATATTGTTCAGGAGATTCAAGACGTTATTGTAGATATTAAAAATACATCAGCTACTTCGATGATTCTAGTAGAGCAAAATTTAGATTTCGTTAAAAGTGTAGCGGATTATTTATATGTGATTGATCACGGTTTGGTAGTATATGAGAATCCAATAGATCAAGTGAAAGATGATGAGGTATATCGTTATTTAAGTGTATAAATGGGAGGGGTTTTCATGAAGTTATCACCTGTCGAACAGGAGAAATTACTACTTTTCTTAGCGGGTGAATTGGCAGAGAAAAGGAGAAAAAAAGGATTAAAACTAAATTATCCGGAAGCCACTGCTTTAATCAGCTGTTACTTATTAGAAGGTGCACGTGAAGGAAAAACTGTTGCGCAACTAATGCAGGAAGGAAAGAAAGTATTGACTTCTGACGATGTGATGGAAGGTGTTCCGGAGATGATCGAAAGTGTACAGATTGAAGCGACTTTTCCAGATGGTACGAAGCTGGTAACTGTCCATCAACCGATTATGTAAGGAGGTTTTTAGATGATTCCTGGTGAGATCAAACTAGCCAAACCAGAAATTGAAATTAATCAAGGAAGAGGTACGAAAACAATAAAAATTGCCAATAAAGGTGACCGTCCAATTCAAGTTGGCTCGCACTATCATTTTCCAGAAGTAAACCGAGAGCTTGATTTTGACCGGACAAGTGCGATCGGCATGCGATTGAATATTCCAGCGGGTACAGCAGTACGTTTTGAACCAGGGGAGGAAAAAGAAGTTGAGCTCGTTGAAATAGCAGGAAACAAACATGTATACGGACTTAATAACCTGACAAACGGTAGTGTATCAGAAACTGCAGAGATTACAGAAACAATTAAGCAAAAAGGGTTTTAGAAAGGAGCATTTCTATGAAACTTTCACGACAGCAATATGCTGCTCTATATGGTCCGACAGCTGGGGATCAAATTCGGCTAGCAGATACCGATATATGGATCGAAATCGAGAAAGATTTCACGACATATGGAGATGAAAGTGTCTTTGGCGGTGGAAAAGTATTACGAGATGGTATGGGGCAAAGCAGTACAAGAACGCGTGATCAAAACGTCTTGGACTTAATTTTAACCAATGCGTTGATTCTCGATTATACTGGCATTGTTAAAGCAGATATCGGGATTAAGGATGGAAGAATTGTTGCTATTGGCAAAGGTGGAAATCCAGATGTGATGGAAGGGGTCACCGAAAATATGGTGGTCGGTGCCTCAACAGAAGTGATTGCCTGTGAAGGGAAAATCGTTACGGCAGGTGCAATAGATGCACATATTCATTTTATCAGTCCGCAACAAATAGAAGTAGCCTTGGCAGCAGGGTTTACGACGATGCTTGGCGGTGGTACCGGGCCTGCAACGGGTACAAATGCAACGACATGTACACCGGGCGAGTGGAATATCCACCGAATGTTGGAGGCAGCAGAAGAATATCCGATCAACTTAGGCTTTTTAGGAAAAGGAAATGCTTCCTCACCTGATCCACAACGAGAACAGGTCAAAGCTGGTGCCATAGGTCTGAAATTACATGAGGACTGGGGAACAACACCGGCAGCGATCAGTCAATGTCTCAGTGTGGCAGACGAATTGGATGTGCAAGTGGCAATCCACACCGATACATTAAATGAAGCTGGTTTTCTGGAAGACACCGTCAAGGCAATTGGCAACCGTGTGATTCATACCTATCATACGGAAGGGGCAGGGGGAGGACATGCACCAGATATCATGAAGATTGCATCTTTTCCTAATGTGCTGCCATCATCAACTAATCCAACAAGACCATATACGGTTAATACGATTGATGAGCATCTTGACATGTTAATGGTCTGTCATCACTTGGATCATAACGTACCAGAGGATGTGGCTTTTGCCGATTCACGGATACGTCCGGAAACAATCGCAGCAGAAGATATTTTACATGACTTAGGTGTAATTAGTATGATCTCTTCTGATTCACAGGCAATGGGACGTGTTGGCGAAAGTATTACCCGAACGTGGCAAACAGCAGATAAGATGAAAAAACAGCGCGGCTTTTTACAGGAAGATCAACAAGCGGAAAATGATAACACTCGTGCCAAGCGCTATGTGGCAAAGTATACCATTAATCCAGCGATTACTCATGGAATGAGCGACGAGATCGGCTCGGTTGAAGTTGGAAAGCTGGCGGATTTGGTGATTTGGGATGCAAAATTTTTTGGAACAAAACCGGAAACAGTTGTAAAAGGCGGTATGATCGCTTATGCACAAATGGGTGATCCGAATGCATCGATTCCGACACCACAGCCGGTGATGATGCGGCCGATGTTTGGCGCGCTAGGAAAAGCGAAATATAAAACCGCTATTACCTTTGTTTCACAAGCAGCATACAAAGACAAGGTTCATGAAGAGCTAGGTTTGCAGAAGCTAGTGCGTCCTGTGCAAAACTGCCGAAATATAGGGAAACTGGATCTGCCTTTGAATGATGCAACACCACAAATTGAAGTAGATCCAGAGACATATGAAGTAAAACTTGATGGTGAAATCATCACTTGTGAACCTTTTGAAGAGGTAGCGATGGCACAACGCTATTATTTATTCTAAGGAGGAAATAAGATGTTAACGAAAGAAGTAATCACGAATATCGAAGAAAAACCAAAAGATCATCCGAATCGCGAGTGGATTGAACTCGATTGGGATGAATTAAATAAACGCATTATCAGAAAAACAACAGATAAAGGCACAGATGTCGCCATATCCTTAGAGGAAAAAGCACCATTAAAAGTAGGCGATGTTGTGTTTGAAGATGAGGAAAAACAAATTGTTATCCGTACGAAAAAAGAAAAAGTCTACGTCGTTTACCCAGAAAATATCGTACAAATGGGGAAGGCTGCATTTGAATTAGGTAATCGTCATACACCATGTCTTATTTCAGAATCAGAAATTGTTGTGCGCTATGATGAAACGCTAGAACGTTTATTTGATGAAGTAGGTGTTAGGTATGAGAAGACAGAAAGAAGGTTCACAGAGCCATTTAAATACAGAGGGCATCAACACTAAGTTTCTCTATTTAATGCATATCCATGACTCTGCTTTTCCGATTGGCACCTATACTCATTCGTTTGGGATGGAGACCTTTATTCAAGAGGATTTAATTAGAACAAAAGGCGATTTATTTCATTTTTGCCAAATGTATCTCCATGAAAATGTTGCCTATACGGATGGTATTTTTGTCAAGGAATCTTATCAAGAAGAGGAACTGGCAGAATTAATTCGATTGGAAAAAATATGTGATGCCAGCAAAAATGCAGAAGAGACTAGAGAAGCGAGCAGTATGATTGGCAAACAATTTGTAAAAGCAGTATTGCCTGTCAGTGACACACCGTCTCTCGAGGAATGGTATCAACTTTTGCAGGAGAAAAAGGTGATCGCTCATTTCCCAATTGTATATAGCCTATATGCGAAAGATTTAGCATTTGATCTTTATACAACCGTGCTTACTTTTTTGTATTCATCAACGATTGGACTAGTTCACAACGCCGTTCGAGCAATTCCGCTCGGTCAAAAAGCTGGAATTGAAGTGATTCATCGCTTAATACCGGAGATGGAAAAAGCAACGGTAAATGTGTTGAATCGTGACCTGTCAAATTTGTCTAATCATGCTGTTGGTCTCGAACTTGCATCAATGCAACATAAATATTTAAGCTCACGATTATTTATATCTTAAGGAAGGGGAATGTTGTATGAAACCAGTTATTGTAGGGGTCGGAGGTCCTGTTGGCTCTGGTAAAACCTCTCTCGTTGAAAAGTTAACACAAGAGATGGTGAACCATTATAGTGTTGCCGTTATTACAAATGATATTTATACCAAAGAAGATGCACAATTTTTAATCAAACAAGGCATTTTACCAGAAGATCGGATTATCGGTGTCGAAACAGGAGGATGTCCACACACAGCCATTCGTGAGGATGCATCGATGAATTTTGAGGCAATTGACGAATTAAAACGTCGCTTCGATGATCTTGATATTATTTTACTAGAAAGTGGTGGCGATAATTTATCTGCCACGTTCAGTCCAGAGCTTGTCGACGGATATATTTATGTGATTGATGTGGCAGAAGGTGGCGATATCCCGAGAAAAGGTGGTCCAGGTGTAACAAGATCAGACCTTTTACTCGTTAACAAAATTGATCTGGCACCATACGTGGAAGTTGATCTTGATAAAATGAAAGTAGATGCAAAAGAAGCACGTAAAGAGCGTCCGTTTGTCTTTACCAATGTAAAAAAAGGTGACGGTATTCCTGAAGTCATTCAGTGGATTCAGCATGCCATGTTATTAGAAGGAAGCGAAGTATCGTAAATGGATGGGAAACTCGATTTTTATTTTGCGTTGCGCAAGCAGAAAACGATCATGAAAGATGTCTATTATCAACCGCCACTGAAAGCAAGCAGAGGTTTGTATGTAGATAATCCAAATGATATCACGGTTTATTTAATGGAATCTTCTGGTGGACTTGTAGCAGGAGATACGAATGCATATAGTGTTCTTTTAGACAAGGGTACTCACGTAACATTGCATCCCCAGGCTGCGACAAAAGTGTATCCAGCCTACAATGGCAATCCAAGCAGACAACAAGTTCAGATCGAATTAGGCGAACAAGCTTCTTTAACATGGAAAAGAGAAGAAGTCATTCCTTTTGCCGAAAGTGAATTCCACAGTCATACGACGGTAAATATGAAAAAAAACAGTCGCTTTTACTGGGAAGAAATTTTATATCCAGGACGGGAAAAACGAGGGGAACGGTTCACGTTTGATAAATGCCACACGCAACTAGAAGTATGGATGGAGGATGACTGTCTGGTTTATGATAGCTTGCGCTTTGAGCCGAGCCATCAGGATGTGAAACATTTTGGGGTAATGGGAGACTATTACTATATAGCAAGTGTCTGGTTAATAGATAAAGAAATAGAATTGGATGTGGAAAAGTGGAATCATTCATCAGCGGATCATCAGATAAGTATCACTAGATTGCGTGATGCCGGGTATTTAGTGCGTTTTTTATCCAATGATTTACCACGAATAAAAAAAGAAATGGATCAATTGGGAAACCAAAAGCTAGCAGTTAGTGTGTAACTGCTAGCTTTACCTTATAAACAACAAATCTCCATAGGATGAGCAAAGATTTGTCATAAAAGCCTAGGAAAATACCGTTCTAATAAGCGCTCAATTTTTAATTAGGTCATCTCTTGCGACTTTCATTCTAAAAAGGTTTTGTAATCATCAGGAATATAATAATTAACAACAAGGCGTTTTCTATATATTCCACACGCAACAGTTTCTGGAGATTTTCATTATAGTGCTCAGGAACTCTTTCAAGACATTGATCAGCAATCAGTTCTTTAATTGGTGCCGAAAACTTTTTGAGCAGTGTTGGTCCTAACGAAAGTGCGATGAAGTAGAGAATCATGCTGGTAAGATACCACCCTTGCTGAAAAAGTATTGGTCTGATTGAGCCCATCAAAAGCCCAGTTACTAAAACAAGTATGCCACCAATCATCACAAAAATATGTACTTTCTTTTTTAATGCAAAAGCATGTCTTATTTCAGGCAGGGTGTTAGCAGACTTTACAATAATAGTCAGCACAAACCCTGGCCCAATTCCAACAATTGCAGAAAAAATATGAATAATAACAAGCCATGTATAAATTGATTGCATTCGATCACCCTCTTCTCACTCATTATAAAACAATGATAACGAAAAGTAATTGACAAAATGATGAATTATAAAAGAGGTTGGGACAAAAGAGTAATTAAACAGGAAAAATCCGAACATTAATGCCTGAGCAAATGTACCGCTTCGGCAAAATACTTCGCTTTCCGTGGGCACGGCTTCAGCTAACTGTGTGAAGAAGAGCACTTCTTCACACAGTGGATCTTCAGCTAGTGTGAGTTCCCACAGGAGTCTGCGTATTTTGCCTACGCTAAGTTCAGATTGTTCGGATTCTCGTTATTCCTATTTAGTTATGTCCCAGCCTCTTCTTCTGGTTGCGAGAAAAGTAAGGGTATCTCGCCAATAATCACTTATTTAGGAGGCTGTTTTAGTTCTTCCCCATTTTTACCTTGATAACGTAGCCCCCAGCCTGTTAATGCCGCAACTAGCATGACAATCACAAGGAACCAACCTTGGAATACAAATGGGAAAACTGCTGTTGGCGAAACAATCGGCAGCCATTCGTATGTTTCCTGCATCATGCTGATCGTGGACCAACCGAGCAATACTGGTGCTCCCCAAGGGAAAATATAACCTAATGCTGAAGTGATAGCATCCAGCATATTCGCACGACGATAACTGTGGATCTTATATTTTTCACCAATTTCACGAACAAATGGTGCCGCTGCAATTTCGGCAGCCGTATTAATGGTAATCGCACTGTTTAGTAAAGCAACGATCGCCCACATGGAAACTTCAGCACGACGAACAGAGTTTTTAATCCATTTAACAAGTGTAGATGTAATTACCTCCATGGTACCACCTAGCCGTAATAAATGCGCTGCGGCAACTATTAATAAAATTAAGATTGCCATATTGATATACCCGACAATACCATTAATAAGTGCACCTTCGATTATATTATCTGAATCAGGGTTGAAACGAATCACATCACTAAACGAACCTACAGGGAATAGTACAAGCATTACTATTGCTGTTAAGATTCCCCATGTTAAAGAAGTGATGATATGATGGCCTGATATGGCTAAAAATAGTACCACAACAAACGGTATAAGCATTAATAACCCACTGGGATTAGTGGAAGCCTCAATACTTGCTTGGTTCTCGATTGAACCACCACCGCCAAATATAATAAAGATAATCAACGTTGGAATAGCGGCAATAATCGCATATTTAAAACGACTTTTTACAACACCTGGTACATCGGCATCTTGTGTTGTTGCCGATACAATCGTTGTATCTGAAACAGGTGCTAGGTTGTCCCCGAATACCGCTCCAGCAAGAATCGCTGCAAATAAAATGGTCGGATCTGCCCCTGTTGCTACCCCAGCCGGGAACATTAAGGTACAAAAAGCAACCGTTGTACCATAACCAGTACCAACTGCAGTCGAGAATGTGGCAGCCAATATAAAGGTCAATCCAACAAAGAGACCTCCCGTGAACCCGGTAATTATACCGATCCAGACAAGACCTTCAACCAATCCGCCAACTTGCAATACTTGAGCAAACATTCCTGCATAAAACCATGCAACCATTGCTACTACACCAATCGGTTGGGCTAGTCCATCAAATAATCCTTGTGCATAATCTGCCCATTTACTTTTACAGAAAAATAATCCTAGGGTAATTCCAAAAATAGCACCAAGGACAAGGCCAATTTCGGAAGATAATTGTAATACACTAGTAGTGATCGCCCATATGACGAAAAATAATAACGGAACTGCTGCGCCAAATGCGCCTAAGCGAAAATCCAGTTTATTCATTTTTGAATTTCCTGTTGCGCGCGATAATTGACTATCTTGCTCCATATAGATTTCCTCCTTCACTTATATAAAAAGCCTTTAATATTGTATCATATTTAAGTAACGAATAAGTATGATTTTTTCCTTCATTATATTGCATTAATTAGAAAGGGTGTATATAATCGAAATGATTACGATTTATTTTGTCGGATGGATTCTAGAATTCTATTTATTACATAGATATAATGGTAGATGAAGACAAAAAGGAGAATATTATGAGAAAAAGTTTACCTTCACTGATTATTGATTCTGCTATTTTATTGCTGTTTGTTATGGTCGTATATGTATTTACCTTTAGTGATACCTTCTCCATTATGGAGTTACCAGATTCCTTTTATCATCTGAATACCATCTTTTTAAGTATTTTAATAGAAGCATTACCGTTTGTTTTAATAGGTGTGATTATTGCGGGAATTATTCAAATATTTATTACAGAAGATCAGTTAAAAAAATGGATTCCTAAAAATAAATATGCCGCCGTCTTTATGAGTTGTGTTGTTGGTGGTCTTTTTCCTGCTTGTGAATGTGGGATTGTTCCGATTGTTAGAAGACTGATTGCCAAGGGTGTTCCGATTTATGCAGGGATAGGATTTTTATTAACAGGGCCATTAATCAATCCAATCGTGATCTTTTCTACATATATGGCGTTTGGAAATGATTTGAAAATCGCGCTCTTACGGATGGGAATAGGCTTCCTTATTGCACTCGTTATCGGTATTATCATTAGCTTGCTATTTCAAAGCAATCAGCTGAAAGCACACGCAACAACAATATCCAGTTGTCAAGCAGACACTGATAACCAATCCTTCTTAGAAAAGGTGGGCAAAACGTTATTACACGCGGTGGACGAATTTTTTGATATGGGGAAATACCTAATTATTGGTGCTTTTTTAGCTGCATTTGTACAAGTATATGTTTCTACCAATTTGTTAGTTAGTATAGGGGAGGGCCATGTTGCGTCTCTTGTAGTTATGATGGGATTAGCTTATTTACTATCATTATGTTCTGAGGCAGATGCTTTTATCGGTGCATCGTTCTCCAATATATTCCCGCAAGCATCTATTTTAGGTTTTCTCATTTATGGACCTATGATAGATTTGAAAAATACATTTATGATGTTAAGTGTGTTTAAGACTAGGTTTGTATTGATTTTTGTAGGTATTGTAACGGTCACAGTTTTTATTCTGATCAGTCTGTTGCAAGGATTTATTTAAGGGGGGCAGCAGCATGAAATTAAATGGACAACAACTATTACGCGCTACGATCCTATTATTTTTCACCATCTTTATTTTCCGATTACACGTTAGTGGTGACATCTTAAAGTTGATTAACCCGAAATATGAAACCTTAAGTCAAATTGGGGCTTCACTATTTCTATTGTTATTTTTAGTTCAAATGCATCGAGTGTTTACATTTGGAACAAAAGCAGAACATCACCATCATGAGGGAGGCCATGACCACCATCATGATCATGGCGATCAACCAATGAATCTAAAAAAAGTTTTTAGTTATATGATTATCGTTTTTCCTATTGCGTCAGGTATGTTATTACCACTATCGAGCTTAGATGCATCGATTGCGAAAAATAAAGGTGCGACACTATCGATTACAAGACAAGCGGAACAAGAGGAATCGTCACAAGATGAACTAGCTGAAACACAGACACCAGATGAAGTTCCTCCTGGGACAGAACAACCGGCAGGTGATGATAATCCGATAGATCCGAATATCTATAAAAACACGATTAAAAAGACCGAATATGATCAATTGCGTTCTGATATTTTGCTACAGACACATATAGAAATGGGGGAAACGCTCTTTTCAACGTATTATCAAGAAATAATGGCGAATACCGAACAGTTGCAAGGAACAAGGGTAAGCTTATCAGGATTTGTATATCGTGAAGAAGGTTTTTCAGCGGAGCAATTAGTAATCGGTCGCTTTTTGATTACACATTGTGTGGCAGATGCAGGATTAATAGGTTTCTTAACCGAATTTGATCAGGCAAAAAACATCGAAGATAATACATGGTTAGACGTAACAGGAACGATTCAACTAACAGATTATCAAGGTTCCCAAATACCGGTTATCGAAGTAACTGATGTAGAAACAATTGAAGAACCCGACCAGCCTTATGTATACCCTATAAATATAGAGATTGTCGAATAATGGATGTGGATCAGTGAGTTCCACTGATCCTTGATTTAATTGGTGAAAAAGTCAAACCCTAATGCGGTTAATACTCCAAATGCTAATGACCAAGCTCCAATGCTGAAAGTAGACCAGACTAAGGTTGCTTGTTTTGTTGCGCCTAGTGTCATACCGATAAAGGCAGCGATATGAGAACCAATTAGGATTGGTCCTAGCAACACCATGCCCGGTAGCCCGTATTTATTCAAAAGATTGCGTGCTCTATCTTCGCGTTTGTTTTGTTTCTCTTGCCTTTTGGCTAGCCACAGCTTGAATTTATCATAACCGAAAATTAAGGCTAGTATGGTTGCCATATTTCCGATGAAAGCGACCAAGATAACGAGAAGGGGATTTAATCCTGTTACAATGCCAAGTGGAATCACGAGAGCAATTTCAAACCAAGGTAGTGCAGCACCTAAAAAAATAAGTACATATTCTAACATTCTGCCATTCTCCTTCCATGAAAAAAGTTGATGTTTTTACAACATCAACTTTTAAAGCTATGAAACTACTGCAAATTCACTTGCTAATCGATCACAAAATTTTTCGCATCGGTGAAGATCTTCGTCTTGCGGTGTTAATTCTACTTTTAAGGTAACTGCAAGATTAGTATGAACATAAAGCATATCTCTAAAAATGTCTACCGCTCCACAATAATAAGGATAGAAGCTGTCTCCTGTTCCAAATACACCTGTGGTAATATGTTTTACCTCTTCCTCTTCAAATGCTTCAAAGACTTCTTCCATTTCCATTGGAAGTTCACCATTGTCCCATGAATACGTACCGACAGTAACGATATCATAGTTGTGCAGCTGTTCCGGATGGAATTCATCGACAGGAATCAGGTCTGTTTCGATATGATGCTTATTCATAGTGTCACAAATGATATCTGCCAGAGTAGAGGTATTACCTGTAACAGATGTATAAATAATCGCAGCTTTCATCATGAAAAGCCTCCTTATTATAATTCGTCGAAACCGTTAGATGATGATACTTTCGTATAAGTACGGGACTTTTGCTCGAAAAAGTCTGATTTGGTTTCGTTCATCATTTCATCACTGAAGACATGAATCCATTCCATTGGGTTGTCACGTTCAGGATAATAGTTGTCCAAGCCGATTTGGCGGAAACGTTTGTTAGCTAAATACTCTACATAGCCGTGGAATTCATCTAGATCAATTCCTTCAATATCTTTCAAAATGTAATCTGCCCACTCTTTTTCTAACTGTACGGCCTTATCCACAGTTTGATAGGCATATTGGATATTCTCTTCCGTATTAAGCTCGGGGTTTTCTGTAAGCAGAATCCGGACGAATTGTGATACGAAATAGGCGTGCTGCATTTCATCACGTTGAATATAACTGATCATTGTACTTGTTTTTAACATTTTTTGCTGGCGAGCCAAATGATAGAAGAAGGCGAATCCTGCATAAAAATAAATACCTTCTAAATTAATAGAGTTAATAGCCAATTCAAATAAGCGTTGTGGTGTCGGATTTTCACGGAACGCTTCATAGCTATCCAGAATCAATTGATTTCTCTTACGAACCATTGGATCTTCTTTGGCTTGATCAAAGCGCTCATTTTGTTCACGTAATGGTACAAGAGAGCTCAAAATATAAGAGTAGGATTCATTGTGTACCGCTTCTTGCTGTGAAATAACAGCGAATATTGCTTTGAAGCTGGAATCTGTTACATAATCCATCACATGTGTCATCGTTGGTGTTTGCAGACTGTCAAGTGATGCAAGCTGTGTATTTATACGTAAGAAAACATCTTTTTCTGTTTCGGATAAGTTATCCCATTGTTTGATGTCATCTTGCATATTGATTTCTTGTGCTTTCCAAAAGTTGGCCAGTAATGTCTGATATAAGTCATACATTTGTGGATATGCGATGTCATTCCAGTTTAATAGTCCGGAAGACTCACCGTTAATAATTCCAGTTGCTTTATTTGGGTAAGTAGGATTTAATAGTTTGATTTTTGATAAAGATTGATCGACTTGTGTCATTTCCAGGTCCTCCCACATAGGATAAAAATATTGATGGTGGATACCGTAATTCTGCAACGGCATCCAGTAAATGGTTTATTTATCTTTTCTTGAAAGATAAGAAAGTATAAAATTCACGCATTTGTTGTCTAGCTCCGAGGCGCCCAGAAACTAGGCGACTTCACGAATCGTCCTACGATAAGTCAACATCGGCTCGCAAGCTCACCGTGATTCCTTTATCTCAGTTGATTCTGAAGTCGCTACGTTTCTAAGCGGGCGCACTATGCTTTTCTTCTTAACTATGGCATGCTTCACATTCTTCGATTTCCGTTTGGGAAGTACTTCGAACATAATAGGTTGTTTTTAAACGGTTTTCCCATGCTGCCATGTGTAAGTTTAATAATTCTTTCGCTTTAATATCATGACGTACATAGAAGTTAAAGCTGATTGCTTGATCAACGTGACGTTGTCTTTTGGCATTTTGTTTAATACTCCATACTTGATCGAGCTCGTGACGTGCACGACGGTAATAGTTGTATGTTACATGATCTAGGTCTGGCGCCGTAACTTTAAATTTGAAGTTTTTCTTTTCTTCCGCAAATTCCACTGCATATAATGGATCAATTCCATCAGTAGAGCCACCGATTTTTGCAGTAGAAGAGTTGGGAGCTACAGCCATTAACCAGCCGTTGCGAACACCATTTGCAGCCACTTCTTCGCGTAACTTGTTCCAGCGGTCTGAATGATAGTCTCTTCTGTCAAAATAGACACCGGTTTGCCATTCAGAGCCTTCAAATTCGGAGTAGGCACCTTTTTCTTTTGCTAATTCCATCGATGCTTTGATGGTGTAATAGGCAATATCTTCGTACACTTTATCTGCGTATTCGACAGCTTCTTCTGTTTCCCAATGTATGCTTTCTAGTGCAAGCAGGTGATGCCAACCGAAAGTACCGAGACCTACAGCACGATATTTTTTGTTTGTTACCTGTGCTTGGCCGACTGAAATAGTATTTAAATCAATAACATTGTCTAACATGCGAACTTGTATAGAAATTAATCGATCCAATACTTCTTCACGAACCGCGTTTGGTAAGTTAATGGATGATAAATTACAAACAACAAAATCACCAGGTTTACGAACAATGATAATATTACCTTCTTCATCTTGATATTCTTTAGAGATTGTTGTCGGTGACATGTTTTGTGCTATTTCCGTACATAAGTTACTGCAATAGATAGATGTTTTACCGATCCCTCGTTTATGTTTATTCGGGTTTTGACGATTGACTTCATCACGATAGAACATATATGGTGTTCCGGTTTCTAATTGAGCGATCATAATACGTGCCATAATATCCATCGCCCGATATGTTTTTCTAGGTAATAATGGATGATTTACTGCTTCCCAATACTTCTCTGTAAAATATTTGTTATCATTTTCATCATAAAAGTCTTCTAGACCAAGTGGATTGCCATTTTCGTCTTTCCAATCCATGATTTGTTTTACTTGATGTGGACAGAAAGTATGCCACTCACCAATACTTTTTCCTTGAGCATCTGTTTCTTGTAATTGTTCCATAAATAAATCCGGAATAGATACACCTGTAAAGATATCGTGTGCTTTACGACGTTCATCACCATTATTTGTCTTTAGGTCTAAGAAACCGTTCATAATGTCTTTATGGAAAGCATCCAGATAGATCGCCACGGCACCTTGACGTTGACCTAATTGATCAACACTGACCGCTGTATCGTTCACTAAGCGAATCCACGGTACAACACCAGATGAATTGCCTTTGAATTTCTTAATATCTGATCCTAGCGCACGAACTTTACCATAATAAATACCGATTCCACCGCCATCTTTACTTAGACGTGCAATATCCCAGTTATTTAAATAAATGCCGTCTAATGAATCGTCTACGGTGTCGATAAAGCAGGAAGACAGCTGACCATAGCTTTTACCTGCATTGGATAGGGTAGGTGTTGCCACTGTCATATATAAGTTGCTTAATGCCCAATAAGCTTCCTTCACTAATTCGATTCGTTTTTCAGGTGCTTCGTTTTGCATTAGTGTCATGGCAATAATCATAAATCGTTCTTGTGGCAACTCAAATAAGTTACGGTCATGATCTCTTGCTATATAACGATCTGCTAGTAGAAAAAGCCCTATGTAGTTGAAGAGTGAGTCTTTTTCTGGATCAATTGCTTGTTGTAGTTGATTAATCTCTTCTTTGCTATAATGAGTAAGGATGTCGGCACTGTAGATTCCTTTGTCTGTTAGTACCTTAATTAATTGATGTAAATCGCCGTATTTTTGAGCGGGGTCATACCCTCGATTTTGTGCTGCTTCTTCGTATAATTGATTTAAATGGAAATGAGCCGCAACAAAAGTCCATTTTGGCTTATCCATAGAGATTCGGTTCAAGGAATAGAATAAAGCTTCTTGTGTCGTATCTTTGTCAGATTTTGCAGATTCTTCGATACGTTTTTGAATATCCTTCGTATCTAATCCATATTTTTCTTCTGCTTCTTGTAAAGCTTTTGTGACTGATTGTTTAATAGATTTAACTTCTGTTGTCATGAAAAAACCTCCAAATACATAATAAAAGCGCTCATGATGGAGCGATTAAATGCTGATATAGATATGTAATAAACTAAACCGCGAAAAATCAAGTTTCCACAGTGTTGATGCTGTGAATACAATATATTGATGTTTTTTACTTGGTGATTGTCTATATATTGTATTTTATCTCATAAGCTGATTTTTGACAACCAAAAAATTTGTGTAAAATTTATTGAAATCTATTAAAACTATCAAAGAAAAGTTGATACAGAGAGGTCTACTATATATGATTGGGACCTAAGTAGCAAATTTTATAAACTATACTTTTTATAAAAAATAGTAAAAAATGGTATAATAAAAATAATATCGAAAAATGACAAAAAAAGGGATCGAAGATGCTGACCATGATGGATATTTTAAGTGATAAAAAAGCATTTGCTTAAATAGAAAAGTGGATCAAAACTAATAACTGAGGTGATGATAAATGGCTACTTTTGATGATTTTACAAAGTTAGATTTACGAATTGGGACAGTGATAGAAGCAGAAGATTTTAAAGAAGCGAGGAAACCAGCGATTAAGTTGAAAATTGACTTTGGTGAGATTGGTGTAAAACAATCCTCAGCACAAATTACAAAGAGGTATAATCCAGAGCAGTTGATCGGCAGACAAGTGGCTGCAGTAGTTAATTTTCCTCCGTTAAGAATTGCCGGCTTTAAATCAGAGGTGTTGGTACTAGGTGGAGTAACAGGGGTAGATGATGTGGTCTTAATAAGACCAGATGAGAAAGTGGAAAACGGCAGCAAAATATCATAGGAGAAAGCGTTTCAATATTTGGAGAGGAGCGATAAAATTGAACAAAAAGTGGAGTGCTTCACAAGTATTGTTTATGACTTGTTTTGTAGTACTTGTGCTAGCTATTTTTGAGTTTGCTGTTCCTGAATTTAATTGGAAATCAATAGTCTTTATCATTTTGTGTGGAGTATCTGCCTATGTAGGTGGTAGGTTATCGTTCGTTGCTATAAAAAATGATTAATACATAATAAGACGAGGCTGGGAAAAAAGTAATTTGATAAAAGTGAAATCCGAACGATGTTTCAAATTCTACGAACATAATTTGTTATCATTCGGATTTTTCAATTGCATAAAAGAAGGAAAATGTTCACTAACTTTTGCGGTTATATTGAAAAGTTGTGACTGCTAAGCAACCGCTCTCGCTGCCGTATCGATTGTTAAAGCATATTATTCATTTCAAAATTACCACTTTGCTCAATAGTTATACATCATCAGTTACTGCGCATAATCTTCCTTTTCTTCATGTTTATTTATTACAACATTCGTGTTTGAAGTGGAAAATAATTGATATGTCCCAGCCTCTTTTTTTTTTTTTTTTTTTTTGTTGATAATATTGCTTTAAATAATATATAATTAACGTAATGTAAAATATATATTGCAAAAAGTTAATTATTGTGTATAATAAAGGTATAATATTAAATGGGAGGAACAGTGATGAACTTTTTCAAAAATAAAATCCAAGATGAACGTGTCATTAATGAGCAAAACAAGATTTATCGAGAAATTTATCTGTTAATCTATATCGTTTGTTTAGTTTCGGTAGTGTACAAATTTTTTGTTTATGGTTTTGAAATGGAACATGTGGCAACCGAAATGGCTATATTTGTCGTGGCAGGGATTTATTATGGTGTCCGTGCATCGCAAAAAGGGCTATTTTCTGCTGAAGTCGAGATACACGACAATAAAAGCAAATGGAGCTATCAGACTAAAACCATTACTATAGGGGTTGTAGTAGGACTTTTACTGGCACTATTTTTTGGTATCAATAGTGCATACAGTTACGCAGATAGTCAATTAGAAGCAATTAAATATTTCTTCATTACGTTTGTAGCGTCCATTATGTTTTATATTCCTTTTCTTGTTCTAGTATTGGCTGTAAGTTATTCTTCTGCGAAAAAACAAAGTGATAAGGCAGTGGAAAAACAGTTAGAGGATGACGAATCATGAAAAATCTCAAGCTGAAAGTGGCAAGAGTGGAACATGATTTATCACAGGCTGAATTAGCAGAAAAAGTGGGTGTTACCAGGCAAACGATTGGCTTAATTGAGCAAGGAAAATATAATCCGAGCCTTCAGCTGTGTATTTCGATTTGTAAAACATTAAATAAAACGCTAGATGAATTATTTTGGCAAAAAGAAGACTAAGTGCCTGACGCACTTAGTCTTGATTTTAAGTAAAGAAGGAATAATCAGCAGAGATGTCTAGCTTCGAACGCCCAGCGACTAGTGTGACTTCCCTCACCTGCGTACGATAAGTCAATATCAATTCGCTTTCAGCTCATCGTATTTCCTTTATCTCCTACGGTTCGGTCCAGTCCATACGTCGCTAAACGGGCGTTCTACGCTTTTCTTATCTTCATATTGAATCTTATGCAATCGTGCGAAAACTCCGTTTTTTGCTAATAGCTCCTGGTAACTGCCTTCTTCGGCGATGCCATCATTTGTTACGACTACTACACGATCAGCATCTTTGATCGTCGCTAATCGGTGTGCAATTACCAACGTCGTGCGGTTTTCCGCAAGCTGATCCAGTGATTGCTGTATCATTCGTTCTGTTTCAGTGTCTAAGGCGGACGTTGCTTCATCTAATATTAATATGGGTGGATTTTTTAAGAATGTGCGAGCAATTGCCAATCGTTGCTTTTGCCCACCTGATAGTTTTAAGCCACGTTCACCGATTTGGGTATCATACCCATCTGGTAAATCAGCAATAACCTGATCCAGATGTGCTTTTTTCGCAGCATCGATAATCTCTTCATCTGTGGCCTCTTGATTGCCATAGGCGATATTTTCCCTAACAGTTCCGGTAAAAAGAAAGACATCCTGCTGTACAATACCGATTTGAGAGCGTAATGACTTTTTCGTCATTTTACGAATATCGATTCCATCTATCGTAATAGAACCATCAATGACATCATAAAACCTTGGTATCAAGGAGCAAATGGTCGTTTTCCCTGCACCAGAAGGACCGACAAATGCGACCGTTTCTCCAGGATGGATCTGTAAATTAATATTTTCTAATACTTGTTGGTGACCATCATAGGAAAAGTCGACCTGATTAAGTCGAATATCCCCTGTCAGCTTGTCGACGGCAACCGCATTGGGATGATCCGTAATTTCCGGTTCTTTCGCCAATATTTCTTGGAAGCGGCGGAATCCAGCCATTCCTTTTGGATACAATTCCAATAATGCACTGATTTTATCTATCGGTTTTATTAAAACATTGGTATAAAGTACAAAGCTGACTAATTCCCCATAGCTTAAGTTGCCATTAAAGCTTAACCATGCCCCGACAATAAGGACAATTATGGTAAGGAAGCGAGTCATCATATAAATGCTTGAATGTGTTCCAGCCATGACTTTGTAGGCTTTAATTTTTGCTTTGCGGAACAGGCCGTTATCTTGATTGAATCGATTTAATTCAAAATCCTCATTTGTAAAAGATTGAACGACTCTTACTCCGGATACAGCATCTTCGACACGGGCATTAACTCCAGCTATATTGTGGTACATTTGGTGCCATGCTTTATTCATAGCGATATTACAGTAAGTTACTAGAGCAACTAACAGTGGTACCATCACTAGCGCAATCAGGGCAAGTGTCGGGTTGATGGTGAACATTATCCAAAATGCTCCGGTAAAGGTCATAATCGCAATGAAAAAGTCTTCTGGTCCATGGTGTGCCAACTCACCGATATCAAATAAGTCGTTAGTGATACGACTCATAATATGACCAGTTTTCGTATTATCAAAGAAACGAAATGACTGGCGCTGTACGTGTGTAAATAATTGCTCACGCATATCTGTTTCAATATTAATCCCCAGTTTGTGTCCTAAGTAACTAACAACATATTGCAAGAAGGTACTGAGCAGATAGACAGCAAATAATAAGATACTGACTGAGACAATTAGATCCCAATCACGTCCAGGTAATAATTCATCTATTAACCACTGCACGGCAATTGGAAAGGCGAGTTCTAAGATCGCAACAACCACAGCGCTGGAAAAGTCAATGATAAACAGTCGCTTATGTGGTTTATAATAAGAAAAAAACTGCTTTAACATGTTAGTGATACTCCTTTATTGTTATTGACTAACATATTATAGCAGAATTCTTTCCAACAGTGGGGGTTTTACCCCCTGCTGATGGTTAGCGCCGTGATAAAAAGTTTTTTCTGATACCTGATCTGCCTCCCTCAGTATAATGTTGTGGTATACGCTGTGTTTTTTCTAATTCTAATTGATATTGATACCATGCAGCTTGAAAGACTTGTTGTAAAATCCACAATCCAAATAAGGCTTGTATTACCAATGCCCCTAAAAACCACTCTGTCGGAAGAAAGCTTGTAACGACTATAGCGAATACAATTTGCAACAATAGTAGACCCCAATGCATCAACAATACAATCAAGCTTCCTGTCAAAATAGCGATGATAAGAAACGACTCCATAAAATTTTTCTCATTCCTTTCCATAATTGTGATATAAATCAACGTTTCTACACGTTCGTTCCGCTACTATAGTAAATAAGAAGGTGGAGGAACGATGATGAACTCACTATTATTATGGATTCATATTGTCGCAGGTATTCTATGGGTAGGTGGATTATTTTTTATTATTTGGGGTGTTTATCCTGCAACAAGGGTTTTGCCAGTCTTGCGACAAAAGCAATTTCTTCTGCAATTAATGAAATGGAGTCATAAAGGATTCTCTATAGCAGGTATCACTGTTATTATAACGGGCTTTTTAATGGGAATTGGTGGAACAGTTAACAGATGGGAGATGCTTTTCACTACTTATTACGGAAAATGGTGGATTACATCACTCGTCATTGGGTTATGTACTTTAGTATGGGGAACTTTTATCGGTTATCGTGCTTTCATACGGATGTTAACTCGGGAGATCATTTGGAAGATGGCTGAAAAAGGGTATCCGCGCTTATTATACTTTAGCATAGTAAAAGTAGTTTTTATCTCTTCGATAGAAGGTTTAGGCTTTTTTATCTTAATTTTGCTGATGGTCATTATTTAGAAAAGAGGGATCCAATGGATAAGTATATCGATTTATTTGGATATCGCCAATTGAAGTACACGTATGAATTTAAAGGAAGCTGGTGGAAGATTATTCGTCCGCCTACTTTAACCGGATCGATCATGCCAATGATTTATGGAACGCTGATTGCTTCTGGTGGGCAATGGCAAACGATTCGTTATGAACATTTCCTACTGTTTCTTTTTATTGGAGTTATGGTACAGATGGCGGTCAATATGCTCAATGATTACTTTGATTTTTTAAAAGGACAAGAAGAAGGAAAATGGTCCGAGACTTCCCGAAGTCAAATAGGAGTTACTCCATATTTACAGCAGGTTCCTTTTGTATTTATTGGACTAGTAGTAGTGTTTTCCAGTTTGACGTTATGGTTATCGATCCAAACGAGTTTGATGATTATCGTGATTGGTGTAGCAGGTTTAGTGCTCGGTTATTTTTACTCCGCTGGTCGTCGTTCCTTATCAACACTAGGACTTGGAGAAATAGCGGCAACCTTTTCATTAGGTTGGTTTCCCATTATGATCGCCAGCTATATCCAAACAGGTTCCGTGACAGGGGAGACACTATTGCTAGCACTTCCTTTTTGTTTTCTAATTGCATCGATGATTTTAACTAACAATACGCGTGACATAGACAAAGATCAGTCAACGAGACAAACGATTGCGATTCGGCTTGGTCATCTAAAAGCTTATTGGTTACTGGTTTGTATTATCATCGCAGCTTATACATCCGTATTTGTATTAATGTTTCTCGGATTACTGCCATTTTTGACTTCAATCGTGGTACTTGCGCTTCCATCAGCTCTATCATTATTTCGGCATATGCATCCTAAGTCAAATACACTAAAGAAAGGGATGCAGCAAGCGGCTGTTCACCATTTTATCTTTAGTTTGTTAGTGATTATTGGCCTGATAGTTTAGAGTAGCTGCTTATGCTAGATGAAATTACTGGAGAAAAAGGATATATTACGCTATTCGATTATGCTACAATAGATTTTGATAAAAAAATCGAACTATTACATGAACACGACCAGCATTCGACAATGGTGAGGAACTTGTCTTTATCTCACGTATCTTTACTGATATTTTGAATGCAACAGTAGAGGTACAAGCAGAAGGCAAATTGTCCTTATGGTCGTTAAAGCAAAAGTTTTAGGGAGGTAACCATATTGAAGTTAGGTGCAATTGAAGCTGGAGGAACAAAATTTGTTTTAGCTGTAGGTAATGATCAAGGAGAAATTCTCGAAAAAGAAGTTATTCCAACAGAGCATCCTGATATTACCGTACCCAAAGTGCTAGCTTTCTTTGAAGGGAAAAGTATCGAGCGTCTTGGCCTTGGGGGATTTGGTCCGATTGATATTAATGAAACAAGTCCGGCATATGGCCAATTACAAAAAACACCGAAAACAGACTGGGTTGACTACCCGCTTGGTGCAAAATTAAAAGAAGGATTAGATGTACCAGTTATCATTGATACGGATGTAAACGTAGCGGCGATGTCAGAAGCAAAATGGGGAAGTGCTACAGATGTGGATACGTGCTTGTATATTACAGTCGGTACTGGAATCGGTGCTGGTGCGTATTTCCATGGTCAAACATTAAAAGGACTATCCCATCCTGAAATGGGTCATATTAAAGTCCGTCGTCATCCGGAAGATAAGTATGAAGGAACCTGTCCATATCATGGTGACTGTCTTGAAGGTATTGCTGCTGGTCCATCACTAGAAAAAAGATGGGGGAAGAAAGGCCATGAATTAGCAGGTGATCAAAAAGTTTGGGAAATGGAAGCCTTTTATTTAGCACAGGCTTTAACTAGCTATATTTATATCCTATCACCCGAGCGGATTATTATGGGCGGTGGCGTAATGAAACAACAACAACTCTTTCCTTTAATCCGAAACAATGTACTAGAAATGCTTAATGGTTATGTTAGTTCGCCATATTTAACGGAAAAAGAAATCGATAACTATATTGTACCTCCAGGCCTTACAGATGAAGCAGGTGTGAAGGGTGCATTATATTTGGCGATGCAGGAATAATTTTATTATTGTGTAAGTACTCTTGCCAATCTAATTATCTTCTTAGCTTCTGACAAAGCATCATTTATTTTTGGTTCTTACTATAGAATTGATGGCACACAAGGGGCTACATCGGTATAAAAATTTAAAACCACCTTACACTAGTAAGGTGGTTTTAAGTGTATGAAGATAGGTAGATAGTCTCTCTGGAGCATGGTGATGGATCCATGGTTAGGCTGAGGAGACAAGGTAGTCCCACGTGTTATCTTCTATCTATTTTCTCTTTTCTATCATTTGTCTTACTGTGTCTGGGTTTGGTCCGCCTGTGATGCTTCTTCGCTGGACAAATATTCTTGGGTCAATGATGGCTTGCCAGTCTTCGTCTTTTAGGTTTATCCCGTCTAGCCATTGGTTTACGGTGGTCACTGGTATTTCATATAGTTCGCAGCAAGTTGCATCCGATTTTTTTGCAATGATACTAGCAGTCTTATGTGCTTTCCGGAAGGAGACACCATAATCACGTGCGAGTACATCCGCCAGTTCAGTTATGGTAATCATATTCTCTCTTGCTTGTTGATAGGCACGCTCCTTATTAAAGTCCATGGTTAATATAACAGCGTACATGATTCTTAAAACTCTTATTGCTTTTTGATAGCCTGTATATAAATGGGGTTGTAAGTCGTCTTCAGTATCATTGATATCTCCATAAGGTGTATTATGAATCATATGTACGACAGCCATTCCTTCGGCAGCAGCACTGCTTGCTATTGAACGGGAATGTTCAATGGAAACAGGATTTCTTTTTTGGGGCATGATACTACTAACCTGTACATAGGCGTCGGAAACTTTTATTAAGCCCACTTCTTTGGAGGCCATTCGCAAAAACTCTTGAATCCATCTGCCCATGTTGGTCATTAGACTTATAAGAGATTGGGCTGCTTCTATTAAATAATCACCTGTCCCAATTGCATCATAGGAATTCTCTACTAAACCGTCAAAATCAAGCAATTCTACCATTCGTTCCCGATTAATAGGAAAACCAGTAGTCGTAATGGCAACTGCACCCATTGGAGATTGGTTTACAGTATGATATGTACGTTTTAATCTCTCAATATCTCTTGCTAAATTATCATGGATGGCTAGTAAATAGTGACCGAATGTAGTTGGTTGGGCAGGTTGTGTGTGTGTATGGGCAGGCATGATGGTTTCTATATGTTGCTCAGCTTGTTTAAGGATCACTTCTTTTAATTGTTTTGCATCAAGGATTGCTTTTAATAGATAATCTCTAATAACAATACGGTACATGGCTTCTCCCATGTCATTTCTACTTTTAGCAATATGCATTTTTCCTGCTAACTCATCACCAATCCGCTCACCGATTTTTGACTCTACTAAGAAAAAGAAATCCTCAAATTCAGCTGAATAATTTAGTTCATTTTTATCTAGATGCTCTACCTGGGAAACCCCTTCCAAAATTTTTTTGCACTCATCTTTAGTAAGAATGCCCTGTTCTGTTAACATCGTGGTGTGTGCTTTATGAATTTTAAACATTGCTTCGAATAAATGTACTTTCTGATCATCGAATACAGGTTTAAGCAGTTCTTCTACATATGTTTTTCCGGGGAAGCTTACTCCCTCCACTGCTTGAAATTGTTCTTTCAAGTGGTTCATATGATAAGCACCTCATTATTTTAGTATAGTAGAAGCTTTGTTAGTAACACTTACTTACTAACATTCTAACTAAAAGCATTACAGATTGTAAAGGAATATTTAAAAAATTTAAATAAATCAACTGAAAGCGTTGACAAGTTAAAAAGTTCTTAGTATTATGAAGGTTGAGTTGATAAGTAAACTTAACTAACATACAAGATGCTTGTAACCATATTTAAGGAATGGAGGGGGACATAATTACTTACAGCCATGAATTCCAAGTGGGTTCGACTTCATTAAAACAGATAAATAAGAAAAGAGTTTTACATTACATAAAGAAAAATGGTGGTTATTCTAGGTCGGATATTGCAAAAGGATTACTAATTAGTAAACCAACCGTATCTAACATTGTAGATGAACTATTAGAAGAAGGATTGGTTAGAGAAAAAGAAAGTGAGCGGGCAAGTTCTGCTGGGGGAAGAAAGCCATACCAAATATACTTCAATCAGGATGCTTTTTATATAGTAGGAATCGATATAGGGGGGACCTCTATCGAAATAGCCGTCATGAATTTAATTGGATTCATAACTGACAAAACTTCCTTTGACACCCAAAGATATGTTGAACATAATCTCGTTAATAAAATTGCAACAACCGTTACGGAGCTATTAGAGAAAAACAGGATCGATGTTGAGAAGGTTTACGGTGTTGGTGTTGGCGTCCCTGGAATAACGGACGTAGAAAAAGGAATAGTGATTGATGCACCAAGTATAGGGTGGAAAAACACACCCTTGAAGGAACAACTGGAAAGCCTTCTCCCTTACCCTGTTTATATCGATAACGATGTTAATGTTGCTGCATTAGGTGAACAGTGGAAAGGTACAGGTAATACCAATAAAAACTTTTTAATGATTACACTTGGTACAGGGATTGGTTGTGGACTTATTATTAACGGAGAACTGTATCGAGGTTCCTCTTATGCTGCAGGAGAAATCGGCTACATGATTACAGATAAAGTCGCTGCAGAAGAAAAATACGATTACGCTTTTCATGGATATGGCTTTCTGGATAGCCATGTTGGAGGACCTTCTATTACACGAAGAATGCTTCGACATTTACAGGAAAACAATCGTGATAAAAAAGACTTGTCAGCAAAGAAGATTTTTCTTATGGCAAGTGAAGGAGATGAAGCAGCTATTAAAATAGTGAATGAATCCGTCTCTCACCTAGCTTATGCACTAGTAAATGTCATATCGATTGTTAATCCCGGGCTAATCATCTTAGGCGGGGGGATATCCAAGTCGATGAACAGCTATTTAACTTCATTGGAAACAACCATAGAAAAACATCTTCCGGTAAAAACAGACATTGTAATAACAAATGTTGAGGACGTCTCTCTAATAGGTGCAGGTTACTTATTATTAAGAGAGCATGAATCAATACTTAAAGTTTAATGTATGTCTTAAAGTGACTTAGTTCCTTTAAAATAAAAATATTCAGGGGGTTTTTTGATGGTGAGTAAGTGGAAATTAGCTTTGTTTGGAGTTTTATTGTTACTATTTTTAGTTGCCTGCTCTGGAAATGACAAGAATGCAGGAAGTGAAGATGCTAGCGAAGATGAGGAAATCACACTAGAATATTGGCAATACTCTTTTGACTCTAAAGTAAAGATTGTGGATGAATTAATTGAAGAATTTGAAGCAGATAATCCTGGTATCAAAGTAGAGCAAACAAATTTCCCTTACGATCAATATAATGAACAGGTTGCTGCACAAGTGCCTGCTGGTAAAGGGCCAGATGTTATCAACTTATTCTATGGTTGGGTACCTACTTATGTAGATGCTGGCTATTTACAACCATTACCACAAGATGAATTCCCACATGATGAAATTGAAAGTGAATTTTTTCCATTAGTGGAAGCTACGAAGATGAACGATGAATACTGGACTATTCCAACAGCAGTGAGGACGCTCGCACTATTCTACAATAAAGATCTTTTTGAAGAAGCGGGACTTGATCCTAACTCTCCTCCAGAAAAATGGGAAGAACTAGAAGAATATGCTGTTCAATTAACTAAAGAAGACGGCGGTCGCCTAGAACAATCTGGTATGGCTTGGGAGCCTGCACAACAAGGGCACCAATGGCTTCGTGATGGGCTAACTAGACAAGCAGGTGGTGAAGTACTTAGTGAAGATCGTAGAACAGTAACTTGGGGAGACGACCCAGCAGGATTAGAAGCATTTAAATATTGGTTAAGCTTCCCTACTGATCTTGGTACTTCCGAGGAAGGTTTCTACACAGATGACGTGACAGCATTTATTACTGAAAAAGCTGCGATGAACGTTGATGGTTCATTTAGAATCGGTACACTAAAAAGTGATGCACCTGACTTAAATTATGGAATTGCACCACTTCCTGGAAAAGACCAACAATCTACGAACTCTTCTTTCTGGACAAACGGAATTACCGCTGGAGTAGAAGGGGAAAAACTTGAAGCCGCTACGAAGTTCTTAAAGTTTTTAACGTCTGATGAAGTTATGGAAAAATGGTTAGATGCAACTGGTGAATTACCAGCAAAAGAAGCAGTTGCAATGCAAGACAAATATGTAAACGACGAAATCTATGGTCCATTTATTGAATCACTACCTTTCGCTAATGCACATTTCTTTGTGGATGAAACAAAAGAACGTGACCTTGTTATCGACGCTGCTAACCGCGTGTTAATGGAAGGGGTCGATCCAGAGGACGCATTCAATGAACTAGTTGAGTCTACTCAGGAACTATATGATGAATATTGGAGCGATAAGTAAAAAAATGTTCTTGGGGGATCAAAAGACTATTTGGTCCCCCTTAATAAAGGAGATGCACCATGGGAAAATCGAATTTAATAGTAGAAGAGGAGCACAAATATACACCTAACCCAAACAAGAAGCCAAAGAAGTCTTTAATCAGAAAATTTAAAGGTAGCCAAAAGTTTCAAAAGTATCTATTTGTTTACACGTGTTTATTATTTCCAATCCTTTTTTATTTTGGGTTTCGTATTATTCCAACCTTGTTTACATTCAATGTAGGTTTTAGAGATTGGAACCTACTATCTTCAGGTCCACAGCCTTTTGTGGGACTAGAAAACTTTGTAACACTATTAAAAGATGAAGTATTTCTTAAATCACTTTTTAATACATTAATCTATATCGTCTTAGGTGTATCTGGTCAATTATTATTCGGAATAATTGTTGCACTATTATTACATAAGATCAATCGTTTTGTAGGTTTGTTTCGAGTGATTTATTTTATCCCTTATGTAACTAGTATTGTGGCTATTAGTTGGGTATTTCGCTGGATCTTAATGGGGAACGGGGTTGTCAACGATGTGCTCATAAATTTAGGTTTTTCTGCCCAACCATTTTTAAATTCTCCAAACCAGGGAATCTATGTCATCATTGCAGCTATGATTTGGCAGGCTATTGGTTTTCAAATGGTCCTATTTTTAGCAGGCCTAGAAAATATACCAACGATGCTTTATGAAGCAGCAGATATAGACGGAGCAACACCTTGGCAAAAATTCTGGCGCATTACTGTTCCATTGCTAAATCCAACTATTGTTTTTTCTGCGGTTATTGGAACGATTACGTTTATTCAAGTATCTTTTACTCAAGTTATCAATATGAGTGTGGATGGCTCAGGCGGTCCGTTAAACTCAACTATTTCCGTAGTAGTATATATCTATCAACTCGCATTTAGACAGTTTGATTTGGGACTCGCATCCGCTGCAACAGTAATTTTATTCCTATTTATTTTAGCCTTAACCTTATTCCAAATAAAAGTTCTAACAAAGAAATTTGATTATTAGCAAAGGAGTTGGCAAACAATGGAGAAAATTGCAAAGATATGGCCATATCTACTCTTAATCATTGGGGCTTTTGTTATGGTATTTCCATTTATATGGATGTTGTCTACTTCTTTCAAAGCTCCGATCGATATATTTTCCTTGAACATTATACCAGAAACTCCAACTCTCGCTAATTACACTCAAATTTTTGAAGAAAGCTTGTTTCTTAGATGGTTTATCAATAGTATTATCATCGCTTTAATTACTACAATAAGCGTTCTATTTTTTGATACGTTAGTTGGATATATTATAGCCAAATTTAAATTTGTTGGGCGTACCATACTTTTTATTTTAATATTAAGTACATTGATGATACCAACTGAAATGCTAATAATCCCTTGGTATATGATGAGTTCAGAATTCGGATGGACAGACACCTATTTTGGTGTATTATTCCCAGGTTTGATGACCGGTTTTGGGGTATTTCTAATGCGGCAGTTTATGGAACAAATTCCTGAAGATTTATTAAATGCGGCCCGCATTGATGGTATGAACGAGTACTCTATTTTCTTTAAAATCGCCGTACCTCAAGTCTGGCCAGCCATTTCAGCTTTAGGAATCTTTACATTTTTAAGTAACTGGAACGCGTTTTTATGGCCGCTAATCGTTATCGAATCATCTAGCCTAAGAACCCTTCCAGTCGGATTATCCTACTTCTCCTCAGGAGAGGCAGAATCAAAGTGGCACCTAATCATGACTGGAGCAACAATATCTGTTATCCCAATGATACTCGTATTCATCCTACTCCAACGCCACATCATCAAAGGCATAACCCTAACCGGAATGAAATAAAGGAAGCTAGGGGTTTAAACTGTCCCTATAGAGTAGACACTAAAAAAAGGTCTGCCCTATAGGGTACTTTTATGTATAATAAACAAAAATAGTAGAATCGGAGAATAATTAATGTCAAAAAAACACTTTACTGATAAAGAAATAAAAAAATTATCTAATAATCCATATGTTAAATCTGTTAGTCCAAAGGGTGTTACTTATACAGATGAATTTAAAAGGTTTTTATAGCTGAAACTGAAAATGGAAAGTTTCCTAGACAGGTTTTTGAAGAGCACGGTTTTGACGTTCAAGTACTAGGTATAGTCAGAATTAATAGGGCTGCGTCTAGATGGAGAACAGCTTACAGGGAATCAGGAGTATTAGGACTTCGAGATACGCGTACAACTAATTCTGGAAGACCGTCTGAAAAAGAGCTTTCACTAGAAGAAAAAAATGCTAAATTAGAAGCTCAGATCCAATTGCTTCAGGCTGAGAATGAATTACTAAAAAAGTTAGACATGATGGAAAGGGGGATGAACGGAAACCAGTAAAAGTCTTTGCTGAACAGAAGTTTCTCTTAATTCGTTCAGTGATTGAAAAGTACAACCTTAAAAATATAGTGGGGTTTTTATGTGAAATTTCCGGAGTATCACGCTCAGGTTATTATAATTATTTTTCCTCAGGATCTCAAAAAAGAAGAGATCAACGAGAGAAGGGAGATTTGGACTTAAAAGAAAATATCTTAAAGGCTTTCCATTTCAAACGACGTAATAAAGGTGCTCGACAAATTAAGATGACTTTAGAGAGACGGTTTGATATTACATACAACTTAAAACGAATCCGAAGAATTATGAAGAAATACACTATTGTATGCCCTATTAGAAGAGCCAACCCTTATAAGAAGATGTTGAAAGCTACTCAAGAACACTCCGTACTGCCTAATTTGCTAAATCGAGAATTCAAACAAGGTATTCCAGGTAAAGTATTGCTCACTGACATCACTTATTTTTATTATGGAAAGAATCAAAAGGCTTATTTATCTACGATTAAAGATAGTTCAACAAATGAAATATTAGCCTATAACGTGTCGGATCGACTTACGTTGGATTTAGCTACGGATACATTAGTAAAGTTAAAGAATAATAGACGAGTAAAGTTTGCAGAAGGATCCTTTATTCACTCTGATCAAGGAGGACACTATACCAGTCCCGCTTTTCAGAAACACGTAAAAAAATTAGGTTTAGGGCAATCAATGTCAAGAAGAGGAAACTGTTGGGATAATGCTCCACAAGAGTCTTTTTATGGTCATTTTAAGGACGTACTATAACAATTTCAGATATCAATGGAATTTAAAGAAGATGACTCCTGTTGAATACAGAAATCATCTTCACCATGTGGCATAACCTTTTTTAAAATGTTCTTTACAAAGGGTACAGTTTAATCACCACCTTACCCCCTTCCATAAACACAAAAAAAAGGAAGCATGAGAACCGTCCCCATGCTCCCCCTTCAAACAATTAGTCTTGTGAGCCTTGGAAGTTAATTAGGTTTGTGAAGATGCGGTATCCACCTGGTACGAGACCTTGAATTTGGCGGTACCATACTAAGTTAGAATAAATGTATGTTCCTTCACCATAGTCAGCGACTAAGATACCACTATCAAATGTGTCACCATCAATATCAGTCATGTTCACGATTGTTTCATATTCGTTTGACCAAGCCATAGGATAGTATAAGGCTCTATCTTGTAACCAACCGCTCCAATCCGTATCTGTTATTTGGTTTGGTTGATTTAAAACGGCATGATCTTCATTTAGAATTTCATAAGGTGAATTTTCATCCGTTACTCGCCATTCAATTGATGGTTGCCCAAGTTCTAACTTATATGGTGCTGTGTTGTCTGTATCCCAATTATCCCATGGTTTGTGATATTGGACTACTGCATGCCCACCGCTTTCTACGAATTTTAGTAGTCGATCATTGTTCTCTGACAAGTCAGATCTAGATAGGTAAGCGCGAATACCAACAACAATTGTATCGTATTGGGATAGGTCTTCCGTCGCGAAGTCTTCAATTTTAGTGATATCCATCCCAACTTCAGTTAAGTTGTCTGCTACCGTATCATAACCTGATTCTACGTAACCTACTTTTAGATCTTGGTCAAATTGGAGGTCAAAAGCTACTCCTTCTACACTTGAACTCTCTAAATGATAGAATGTACCAATATGGTCATAAGAAATAACTTGAATACTAGTCGCTAATTCCTTCCCATCTACGACCGCAGTAGGCGTTAGATCGAACGCTTCATTATCAACCAATTCCTCTGGCGGTGTAACTGTAAAGGATACTTCTTTTTCTGTCTCGTCAGCTGCAAAAGTAACCTCTTTACTTTCTACAGCAGCCCAACCTTCTGGTGTTTGAAGCGAAACATCAGTCGTTATAGCGGACTGAGTATAATTAGTTACAGTAACATCTACAGTAATTGGTTCTCTATCTAGAGCAGTGTTAATGGCTAGTGAACCTGGTTCTGCTGCCAAACCAACCTCAGGAATAACCGCTGTCGTTTCACCTGTTAAAAATTCAACCGATGTTTGCTGTTTATTTACTTCATAGGTTACCTCTGTCTTAATGACATCTTCAGCATAAGGATTATAATATTCTTCATCTTCTGGGACAATTACTTCAAATTCAATAGAAGCTGCTTCACCTGGCTTTAAGTTGCTCGAATCAAAGTCACCCTTAACCGTCCAATTGCTAGGAACATTTAAGTTTACATCTAGATCATTGATTGTTTCATTACCGTTATTGATTAGCTCTACGGTTACTGAAGTCTGACCACCTTGCGCCAACACTGGATTTGCCACAGTCGTGCTAACGTCTAATTTGGCTGCTACCTTACTTGTTTCTTGCAACTGCTCCTCTTTCACTTCTAAACGATGAACCAAGTCATTTTTATCTACATTTTGAAGCCTAACTTTATCTACTTTGTTCGATGTCTTTCTAAGTTGTTTTAATGCTTCGTGAGACTCTGTTAATACGTCCCCTGAATTAGGATAAGCCTCAATTACATCATCTAATTCTGATTGCAACTTCTTAAGGTCATTCTTAATGCTATTACCAGATTTAGTTAGTTTGTTAGCGTATTCATTAAAATCATAGCTTAGATCTTCAAAGATAGAGTCTTCCTGTTCAGGAATTTCTCCTACAGCTGATTGGAATAATTCCAAATATTCTATTCTAGAACCAGGCTCAATATCATTCCCCATCCCTTGGCTCTTATGAAGGTATCTGGACTCTTCCCCTAACTGAGGATAAGTCATCCCATATACTTCATCGTAATCACCTATTTCAATACCAATCGTAGCTTCTTCTGGTGAAGCTGCAGGTAGATATAACTTCTTAATCTGCCATGGCTCAATTCCCTCTTCCAAATGTTCTGGAAATACATCCGGATTTGCTGCATCCTCAAAAGCACGTTTACTTAATTGATTAATAGCTCGGTGATGCCCGTGTTGACTCTCAACGTCTCTGAACGCCGGCATGACGATATCCGGTTGATATTCACGTATTATTCTGATAAAGCGTTCGTAAGTCACTTCTTCTCCCCAGATGTTAAGTGTATCGTCTGGGTCTTTTGAAAAACCAAAATCATAGATGGCATCGTTAGTAACTTCACTTAAGTGAAATACCTTAACTCCAGTTACTTCGGAGGCCTCAATCATTTCACGAGAACGAATAATCCCTAAGCCCTCCCCGATTTCGCTACCGATTTCGTTTTGCCCACCTTCTCCACGGTTAGCAATAATACTAGAAGAGTGGACACCAAGCCCCCTAGATAAGTATGCTAACAGGTGACTACGCTCATCATCGGGATGGGCACCAGTATTCATGAAGCTCGTGATTGTACTTAGAGGCTTTACAACACTCCATAGTTTTTGATCATACTCTGATGCACCTTCTTTTTCCTCCCCAAACGTTACGGATGGCATAAGAAACGGTAAAACCAAGGCAAATGCTAAAACTGCTTTTAACCCTTTTTTAAACATCAACATTTCTCCCTTCAGGAATAAAAGATCTATGTAGGACCATAGATGTCTGCGTGTAACGTACGATTTACACCTCCTTATGAATGGTTCTCCATGTAGTTTTTTCTTGATGTAAAAATGAAACAAAATAGATTGCTAGACAGTTAGTTAGTAAACTTTCCTTATTAAATGCTACGATTTAATTTTAACATATATTCTAAATTTTTTTAATCTTACTTTTCCATTCAAATATCCTATATTAAACTCAAAATAAGCCAATGTTATAGAATAGAAGCATTTAGCTTTTATATACGACTCCCTTCTAATTATTACTACCAATTTAGGTATTTTGGTAGTGATTATAAAAATGTTGAGATATATTCAAAGTTTATTTTGTCGATTGGAGTAAAAAAGATGATTAGGATGACTTGTCTTTCTATGTACCTTTAGAAAATCTTGTCTCATCATGTTGAAAAGATAGTTTAAATGAAGCATAGGGAAGGTTCGAGATACTGAAAAAACGTCCAAAAAATAAAAAGTCAGCTTGTGCTGCTTAATATTAATAAAAAGAAAAATCCACCAAACTTGGTATAATATAATCACGACAAACTACTACCAAAGGGGGATTTTCTATGACCAACGACAAAGATATGCAATTAAGCATCTATTCATTATTATATTTAAGTTCCAGAAATTCATATGTTTAAGCTAATCAATGATAGTGTGGATTATAATTTTATTAACGAACTTCTTGAAAAGACCTACTGTAAGTTTTATGGTCGACCTGCTAACTAGCCATGATTGCAATACTTTGGGTACTTACCTTACTAAAAAAAAACAATAAAGAAAGGAGGTAGCACTATATGACAATGGGTTTATCTCAGCAGATTATTAGATAGCTATGGTTATTTTTGGTACGATACTAACAATTCTTCCATTCGTTGTTTTCCCATTCGATAAACCAACCCCCAAGTATGTACAGTATCTTGGTAAAGTTTTGCCATCGACTGTAATTGGGCTTTTAGTCATTTATTGTTTTAAAGATGTAAGTTTACTGTCCGAAACCTATGGTATCCCTGAATTTATAGGGGTGGCGGTAGTTGTACTGCTTTATTTTTGGAAGAAAAATATACTCCTCTAAATAGCAGGAGGAACGATTTCCTACAAGATTTGGTACAAGTGTTTTTTTAATCACCTTCATTTTGAATAATATTGTTTATCATAAAAGGGGTATGATTATGAAACATTGTACAAAATGCAAATGGATCCTTTTTTTCAATATGATCTTCAACAGTAGATTAAATCATTTCTTATTCACAAACTAGGCGCTATTATTGAATAGTGTAACAATTAGAGTGAGTATTAACACAAGACCGTGCTTAGCTAATCGTTTGTTCACATCTTTGTTACTCAACTTAATTTAATTGATTTATTTTTATTTATTGTAATTTATTAATAAACCTATCAAACCCTTGATATTTAAGACTCTTGAATTTAATTAAACTTATATAACTGAGTTTACCTATCAATCTTGTGTTGACAGGATAGAGGTTGCTGGTTCGAGACCAGTCGGAATCACACAACATAAAATGCTGAATTCCTTTAATGACAAGGGGTTCAGCATTTTTAAATTAAATCAGTACAAATTTTGTTTCGAACGTTTAATTTGAGATATAACTTTTATAGGTCTTGAGAAAATGTTCACAAATGTTCACTTATGAAAAGTTAACAACATCGCTATAATAACAAAGTGTTAAAAAGAAGGGATGTTGTAGATGACAAACAATATGCACGTAGAAACAAGGCTTCCTAGAAATGGAAAAGAAGGTATCATATTTTTATTGATTATTTCAATCATTTCCGTAAATACGATAGCTCCGATTATTATGGGGTTGGAACGTGGCTTTAGTAATGAAGTTTATTTACAGACTCTAAAGATCATTCCGTTCATGTGGGTTGTAGTTGTATTATTAGTTAATTTTGTTGCAGATCCGTTAGTTGGAAAAGTGATGCCCAAATTCATAGGAAAAACAGATGGATTTAATGCTAAAGTTTTATTAAATACTTTATTACACGTCACATTCTTATCTATACTTCTAACCATTATAGGACATGGGTTGGTACCAAACAAATAAGCATGGAACCATTTCAAAACTTCTTTCAAGTCTGGCCTAGAAACTTTGGTATAGCATTATGGATTGAACTGTTGATTGCACAGCCAATAGCGAGATTTGCGATGAAAAAATTACATGAAAGACAGGATAGAAAAGGAGATATTGTTGATTTTTAACACATAACATAATTGATGAAATTCTATTTTTTTTAGAGTGTTGCTCAAAATAAAAGTAGTTTAAAGCCGACAGATGATATAAAATATCAGTCGGCTTTACTTGTTAATACAAATCATTTGTGTTTGAAATGTAAGTATTCAGCTCATTGAGATGAGTTTAAATGGCACTAATAAGTTTAAAAAGTAAAAATATTATTAAAAATAAGCTAAAAATTGTTATAGGTTTGCGAACTTATATGATTATAATCTAGTTTGTAGAAACTATTTTTGCGTTAAAAAATCGGATAAGAAATGCTAACATTAGATGAGAAGATAATAAAAAAGTATTAATTCTATTACAATGAATTGTAAGCGTTTTATTTCTTAGAACTTCAAAACTAACTCCATGGAACATATTTGTCTAAAACCAATCCCCATCGTTTAGAATCTGCAAAAAAACTTACTGTAACATCTTAATTTTATTTTGTGAAATAACTTGAAATCCTCCTAAATTAAAACATGCCAAATAAAAAGACAACAAAAACTAATTATTTTTCTACATCCATTTCATTTAAGGGGGTGATGTTTAAGAAAGTTAGGCTTAATGGCCATAAAGAAACAACTACAAAAAAGGAGAGGATACGTCTGTGATGAAGAACAAGAGGGTTATTTTACTTTGTATGAGCTTATTACTCACAGGTCTAACATTTAGTTCATCTATATTTGCTACCGAAGTAGATTCTGCTGATTTTACGGAAGAAGAGCTAAAGAATAATGATTATATTCTTTATTTCATCAATGCAGGGGATACGACTCCTGAAGCAGTTGAAAGTAATGACAAAATGGGGTTGTATGCTAGTAAGACAGAGCAAATGTATGGAGTAGATGAGGTAACAGGTAAATCATGGGGATTGGTTACGGAAACTACTAATTCTTCAACGAGAGATAATTCAAATAAGTATGGTACATTAAGATACTATAATGGGGAACAAACACGTGATAAGGCGATCGAATACAATTTCGAATTGCCTGAGGGTGAGTATGAGATTACGTTAGGCTTTAAGAATCCATGGAGTGGAAGAAGTGTCAATATTATAAGTGAAGACGAAAATTTATCTAATGGAGATTTTGCAATTGGTAGTGAGGGAGAAGAAAAAGAGGTTACCTATTATCAAGTTCCTGTAACGGATGGGGAAATGAATCTTAAAATTCAAGGGCCAGCAGAGGATAATCTCTCCAACCATAACGATCCATTGGTAAATTACATCATTGTTAAGAAATATGTTGTTCTCCCTTTAAACTATTTAGAGGATAAAATCGCAGAATCCAAAGTAGAGGCAGAAAAAACAGATATTTATACACCAATTAGCCTGGAAACATTAAATGATGCAATAACAGATGCTGAGAATTATGTTGATGAAGTAACTGAAAATAATTTGGATGTTGAATTGCCAGAAGTACAAGAAGAAATTCGAGGGAAAGTCAATCAACTTGATGAAGCATTAGCCGGACTGATGGCTAACACTTTAAATGAATCCTTTAAGCCAGGGCAACCATGGTTAGATACAAATGGAGCGGTTATCCAAGCACATGGCGGCGGGATCATGTATGATGAGAAAACGGAAACGTACTATTGGTACGGGGAAGATAAAACCAATGGCTACCTTCCTGCTACAGGTGTTCATGCCTATTCATCAAAAGATTTATATAACTGGAAAGATGAAGGCGTTGTCATGAAGGCGGTCGAAAATAGAGAAGATTTAGATGAAGATCCGTATTTTACGAAATTGTATGAAAATAGAACAGCTGAAGAAAAAGATGTTATTTTTAGTGATATCAATCAGGAACGTGGTGTTTTAGAGCGACCAAAGGTTATTTATAATGAAGAAACTGATAAGTATGTATTATGGTTACATGTTGACGGACCATATGAAGGATCAGATTCTAACTATGCTAAAGCAAAGGCCGGTGTGGCAATTAGTGATTCCCCAACAGGACCTTTTGAATTTCTAGAAAGTAATCGTTTAAACAAAATGCCAGAGGGTTATGAATATAAGGTCCGTAATACAGGTATGTCTAGAGATATGACTTTATTTAAAGACGATGATGGTACTGCTTATATTATTTATTCTAGTGAAGAAAACTATTCTTTGTATATTTCAAAACTTAATGAAGAATACACTGCTATTGCTGGAGATGAATATGGAGAAGATTTTACGCGTGCGATCTATAATGGTCATCGTGAAGCACCAGCTATGTTCAAGTACAAAGAGAAGTACTATTTAATTACTTCAGGTGCTACTGGTTGGGATCCTAACCCAGCAAGATATCATGTTGCAGACTCTATCCTAGGAGATTGGACAGATATGGGTACCCCGGTTGAAGGGGAAGGAGAGTCTACTACTCATGGGTCACAAAGTACGTACGTGATTCCTGTTGATCCTGAAAATGGCAAATTTATTTATATGGGTGATAGATGGAATAGGACCGATTTGGCGAATTCTAGATATATTTGGTTACCAGTTGAATTTGGGCAGGAAGATGAGATATCCATTGATTGGTATGATGAATGGCAGCTCGACTTACTTGATAAGATGGCTGGCGTAACGATCAATACGGAGCTACCTGAGAGAGTTTTAATTAATGAGACACCAAATTTACCAAGCACTGTCAATGTCACTACGGATCAAGGTGATACATTTGATACTGCAGTAGAATGGTCGTATGATATCCAACAATTCTACCAAGAGGGAATGGCAGTCGTAGAAGCAACACTTCCTGAGTTAGATAAAGTCATCGAGATAAAAATTTCCGTTGTTCCTCCAGTTGAAGTTGAAGATTTTGGTTTTGGAACAGATGTATTATATTATGGGGACCAATATACTTTGACTACTACTGTGACTAATAATACGGAATCTCAAAAAGAAGTAAAGGTAAATGCAGATGTTCCAACCGAATGGAAGATAGAACCAGTAACAGTACAGTTAGAGGGACTGGAATCTAAAGAAGTAGAATTATCTATTACACCACCTGAAAAGGCAGATCCTAAGGTATTTAATCTAAATGTTCAGGTTAGATACGATGATAATTTGGAAACAGATGAATTTGAAATTGTAGCTGTACCAAAAGCGGAAGATTCAGTATTTGCCCTTGATGCGGGTACTGCTGATAGTATTGTTTTTGGGGAATACAGTCGACTATCGCCTGAAGATACCTGGGATACAGACAAAGGATTTGGTTGGATTGGCGAGATACCTGATAGCCGTGATAGAGGTGAAGTAGATTCTTTAAGAAGAGATCTTATTGCATCTTTTGATCCAGCTACACTACGTATTTCTGTCCCTTCTGGTTATCATATAGTCAATGTAATGTCTGGAGATCGCCAATATAGCCAAGCAAATACAACTGTTACAGTTAATGATGAAGAGATTGCTGAAACAGGTGGAACAGATGTAGGTGAATTTAAAGTTCTTTCATTCTTAGTAAATGGTGGAGAAACAGGGAAAGAAGTTGAATTAGGCTTTTCAGGTGAGACAGACAAACACTGGGTTATCAATGCATTGATGGTACAAGAATTTTCGCTCGAATCGTTATCACCCTTATTACAAACTTATGTTGAGTCAGGTGAATTATCTGATCCAATAGTCGATGTACTAAACAACAGACTAAAACTGGCAGAAAAACACTACACTGATGGAAAGACTGAACAAGCTGTGAAGGCAGTAGAGGATTTCTTAAAACACCTAAAGAAAGAAGAGAACAGTAAGCATATTTCATCTATAGCCAAAGAAAAGCTTGAAGAATTCGCGCAGAGCATAATACACAATATTATAAAATAACATGTTAATTTTTGGGACGGCTCCCCCTTCGATCTACTTTTGGACAAGGAGGGACCGTCCCTCTTTTGTTCATTTTTAGGTTAAGAATTTAAAGTAAATGTAAATAAATTTACACCTATTCATCTCCAACTCCCTCTGAATGCTAAAGCGCAACAATTATATCCATATTCTCCATTTACATGTACTTAACGAATTCCATACATTCTGTTTAAGTGTTATTAATAGTTGAGCTGTACAATAAAAAGTACAGGCTAATTTCACTAAACAATAAAGGAGAGGAATTAATTATGACTAAAATGAGGATTTCTATTATTTTTTTAATTGTTATATCATTACTTGCAGCATGTTCCAATAGTACATCAGGAAAAGAGGGAGAGATTTCTGGTGAATTATCCTTTTATACATCCCAGCCTGATGCAGATGCGGAACAATTAGTGGAAGCCTTTAATGAACAATATCCAGATGTCACGGTGTCGATTTATCGATCGGGAACAGAAGAAGTGATCAGTAAAGTGCAAGCAGAGTCTCAAGCAGGAGATGTTCAAGCAGATGTGTTACTTGTAGCAGATGCAGTTACATTTGAAAGCCTTAAAGAACAAGACATGTTATTATCCTATGAATCATCGGAATTAGAAGCAATTCCTGATCGTTTTATCGATCCAGATCATATGTATACAGGAACAAAAGTCATGTCAACGGCGATGGTTGTAAACACCGAAAAGGTAACAGATATGCCAACATCCTGGAATGCTTTAACAGAAGCAGGGGATAATGTAGCAATGCCAAGTCCATTGTATTCCGGTGCAGCGGCTTATAATTTGGGTGTGTTTACTCGAAATGACAATTTTGGCTGGGAGTATTATGAGGCTTTACAAGCGAATAATCCGACAGTTACACAAGGTAACGGAGCAGTTCTTAAAGCAGTAGCTGCTGGAGAAGTAGATTACGGAATGGTAGTAGACTTTATTGTTGCACGTGCTGAGGCGGAAGGGTCACCAGTAACTCTAGTATATCCTGAAGAAGGTGTTCCGGTAATTACAGAACCAATCGGTATTATGAAAGATCCGGAAAATGAAGAAGCCGCCAAAGCATTTGTCGATTTTGTCCTTTCTGAAAAGGGTCAGCAATTAGCAAAGGATATTGGCTATACTCCGATCCGTGAAGGAGTAGAAGCACCAGAAGGATTAAAGACAATTGATGAGATGGAAGTGCTTGAAGCAGATATTAATGAATTGTATCAAGCCAGAGATGAAGATAAACAAAAATTCAGTGAGTTGTTTGGAGAATAGGATGAGCACGAATGAAAAATATGTCTAATACTTTCAAGGAGATAATGCCATCACGTGCATTATCTCCATTGTTTAAGATGAAATTATTTAAAATAATGGCATTACTAGCGATCGTTATTTTCTTTTTAATTCCAATTTTAAGGCTAGTTCTACTAAGTTTTCAGGTAAATAATCAACTGTCTCTGCAAAATTATGCAGATATATTACAAGATTCGAAGACATGGACAGTGTTAATTGATACGATTTTGATTGTGATAGGTTCTACTTTTATTTCGGTAACGTTAGGCGTGTTACTAGCTTGGCTGGTCGCTTATTCAGATATACGAGCTAAGAAATGGATGCAGGTGTTTATTATTTTACCTTTTGTAATCCCATCGTATATTTCGACATTAGCGTGGACGCAATTTTTGGGAGCGAATGGTCTCTACGGGAAAATGATATCCATCTTACCCTTTTCACTGGAACCAATTAATTTGTACAGCATGGGGGGAATCATTTTCGTATTGGGATTTTCCCATTATCCATTAGTATATTTACTATCTGTCAGTGTATTTCGTAAGGTACCACGTGAAGTGGAACAGGCAGCACGTGTATCAGGTGCAAGTGGCTGGAGAACTTTTGTAAAAGTAACGGTTCCATTAGCACTTCCGGGTATAGCAAGTGGTGGTTTCCTTGCCTTCTTAGCCAATCTTGACAACTTTGGAATACCAGCTTTTTTGGGAATTCCTGCACAAATTGATGTCTTGAGCACATATATCTATCAGCAAGTCGTCGGATTTGGTCCATCCGCATTTCAAAGGGCAGCAACCCTTTCTGTTTTGCTAGGTATTATTGCATTATTCGGTATCATCCTGCAGTGGCTGTTATTAAAGAAATCGAAGATGCTGGAAACAACGGTAGAGGACAAAAAACCTCGTGTTTACCTTGGTAAATCTAGAAAATTGATTGAAATTTTATTATGGAGTTTTTTCTTGTTAACTAGTCTAGTTCCATTCATTTCGATGATGATGACCTCTTTATTATCAGCATATGGATTGGATTTTACATGGGAGAATATAAGTCTGAAAAACTACCAATTTGTACTGGATACTAGTCCGAAAGCAAAACGAGCAATTGGAAACAGTATTCAATTGGCACTTATTATCACGGTTATCGGATTGGTAATCGGAACCGCATTTGCTTATTACCGTGTGCGTAAACCAAACCGCTGGAATCAATTTTCGGAAATGGCTATTAGTTTACCTTACGCATTACCTGGAACAGTGATGGCATTATCGATGATTTTTGCCTGGATGGAACCTATACCAGGCTGGAATCCAGGGATTTACGGATCGGTTATGATTCTTTTTATTGCCTACTTTACCAGATTCTTAATCTTGCAGGTGAGGGGAAGTATTACTGCCGTGTTGCAAGTAGATGTATCGATGGAAGAAGCGGCAATGGTCAGTGGTTCGAATGGCTGGTCAAAATGGAGGCGAATTTTAATTCCGCTGTTATTACCAAGTATTTTAAGTGGTGCATTTCTTGTTTTTCTAACAGCATTAACCGAACTAACGGTTTCTTCCTTGTTATGGTCAAGTAATGTAGAAACAATCGGTGTTGTTATTTTCAGCTTTGAACAAGCCGGTTATACAACTTATTCAACGGCCTTTTCCAGTTTGATTATCGGGTTGATACTATTTGGTTTTATCAGTTTATATGTACTTCAATATTTTTGGAACAGAAAGGTGGCAAACGTCAAATGACAATAGCAATCAATCAACTAAGTAAGGAATTTGACGGTTTTCAGGCACTTAAGAAGATTGACCTGCAAGTAAGAGAAGGGGAATTTATCGCCATTTTAGGGCCTTCTGGATGTGGTAAAACCACATTACTGCGATTGTTGGCAGGTTTCCTTTCCCCGAGTGAAGGGGAGATCGTGATTGGTAATGAAACAGTTGGCAATCTACAACAAACATTACCACCTGAACGAAGGAATATTGGTATGGTTTTTCAATCCTTTGCCTTATGGCCTCATTTAAATGTAGAAGAACATATTCGTTTTCCTTTGATGCATCATCGTTTTGTATCGGATGAAATAAAAAGGAAGCAGAAAGATCGGATGAAAGAGGTATTAAAGATGGTTAATCTGGAATCATTTGCTGATCGTATGCCAACCGAGCTATCCGGTGGGCAAAAACAACGTGTAGCATTGGCTCGAGCCATTGCACCTCAACCTGATCTTTTACTGATGGATGAACCATTAAGTAATTTAGATGCTGAATTGAGAATGGAAATGCGCGGTGAAATCCAAGCTTTACATCAGCTGACAAAGGCAACGATTGTTTATGTAACACATGATCAAGGAGAAGCGTTGGCAATGGCAGACCGGATTGTTGTAATGAACCAAGGAGAAATAGAACAAATAGGTACACCAAGTGAAATTTATAGTAAACCAGAATCTCCATTTGTTGCACGTTTTGTAGGAAAAGCTAATTTAGTAGAAGGTAACTGGAACGGAAAATATTTTACCCCTTCTTTGTCTCCTGATATTCAATGGCCGGATACCGGTGTTGTTTCGGAAATGAAACAAAGAAACATTTTTCCAGTTCGACCGGAACAATTTCGATTGTCAGAAGAAAATCAAGAGGAAACTGGATTACCTGGTCTGATAACCAGTGTTCAGTTTCAGGGAAAAGAAATACACTACACTGTTCAAATAACTAATCAAACATGGACTGTTCATACTGATGTATCACAGCAATTTTCTTTAGGTGAACAGGTGTATATGCATTTGTCTGTTCCAGATAATACAGAAAACAAACACCTTAATCATCAAGCAATATAATCGCTTACATTCTATCTCTATGCTAAAATGATGCTAGATTTAATAGGAGAGGTGAAAGAGATGAAGAAGCTTGAATTAGGTAACAGTGGCTTACAAGTTAGTGAAATTTCGTTAGGCTGTATGCGTATGGATCAATTGTCCAAACAGGATGCCAACCGCGTAATTGAGAATGCTCTTGAACTAGATATTGATATGTTTGATCATGCCGATATTTATGGTGGTGGCAAATCAGAAGAGATTTTCGCTGATGCGATCAATATGAATCCATCTATTAGGGAGAAAATGGTGATTCAAACGAAATGTGGTATCCGTGACGGCTTTTTTGATTTTTCCAAAGAACATATCCTTTCCTCTGTGGAAGGTAGTTTAAAACGATTAAAGACTGATTATATTGATGTGCTTTTATTACATAGACCTGACACACTAGTTGAGCCGGAAGAGGTGGCAGAAGCATTTAATGAGTTAAAGCAAAGTGGAAAGGTTCGTCACTTTGGAGTAAGTAACCATAACCCAATGCAAATCGAATTACTGAAAAAATATGTAGAACAAGATCTGGTAGCTAACCAACTTCAATTGAGCATGATGTTTACGCCAATGATAGATGCTGGCCTTAATGTAAATATGGAGCATGATCCGGCGATTGTTCGTGATGGAGGAGTGTTGGATTACAGTCGTCTTCATAATATGACAATCCAGCCATGGTCCCCATTCCAGCATGGTTTCTTTGAGGGTGTATTTGTAGATAATGATCAATTCCCGATATTAAATGAAAAGTTACAAGAATACGCGGAGAAAAAAGGTGTCACTAAATCAGCGATTGCGATTGCATGGATCCTACGTCACCCAGCTAGAATGCAGCCTGTTGTAGGTACCATGAATCCTGAACGTTTACAAAATATTGCAAAAGCATCAGAAGTAAACCTGACTAAAGAAGAATGGTATGACTTGTATCGTGTTGCGGGGAATAAATTACCGTAGAAACAGAGAAAGGACAGCTATATCTCTAAAGTAGGTTTATGGAATACCTTAAAGCATGAATCTAAAGATAGATTCATGCTTTTTTAACGGGAAAAAGAGGATAACGAAGGCTTCTAATGTAGATTACATCTATTAAAATGTCGTCATACATCGAACTGTGGTTACTTCCATCTTAGTAACCAAATTGGTAGTATATAATAAAGGAGGCTGGCAATGGACAATACAATTAAAACTTATTTCACCCAACTAGAAGAAAAAGACCGAAACCAACAATACGAAGCCTATCAACATTTAATAGCTGAAATGAAATCTGAAGTAGATTGGGCCTATGATGTTTGGGACCAATTAGTAGAAGATTTAACTGATAATGATGCACATAAACGATCACGTGCTGCCCAATTTTTGTCTTATTTAGCCATCAGTGATCGGGAAAATAGAATTCTCGAAGATTTTGAAAAAGTCTGGCAGGTAACCTATGACGATAAATTTGTTACAGCAAGACACACCTTGCAAGTTATATGGAGAATCGGTCTAGCTGGGGAGAAACAGGAACTGCTTGTGATTGACGCTTTGGCAACTCGATATAAGACTTGTACCGATGAGAAAAACTACACATTGATCAGAAATGATATCATACAAAATTTGCATCACTTTTACTTGGAAACTCAAATAGAAAATATAAAACATATTGCAATGGAACTAATCGAGCTTGAAAATGATCCGAAGTACCAGAAGAAGTACAAAAAAATATGGAAATAAAACTACTCATAATATGTTCAATGCTTATCGAATAATTTTAGGTTTTAAGAGCATTTCTTTAAAATAAGGAATGCTCTTTTGATTTCTTGAAAAAATATCTATATTGCAATAAAAAATAATCAAAACAGTAATTATTTATTGTAAAACGATAAAAACGTGCTATAATTCAATTGAATAATAATTAAGTGAGGTGTTTTTTATGAAACAAAGTTCAACACTCTTTTTAAAGATAGCTGTTTTTCTTATTGGAACTCCAGTACTTGCTTTGTGTATATTTGGGATTGTTAAGGTAGCTAATAATCCAGTTAATCCAAATTATGCCCATATACTTTATCCTATTTTAATAGGTATGTATGTATCAGCTATCCCGTTTTACATTGCCTTGTATAAGGCTTTTAGACTTTTAAGTTATATTGACAAAAACAAAGCTTTCTCTGAAATTTCTGTTAAAGCTTTAAAGCATATAAAATATTGTGCAGTTACAATTAGCGCCCTGTATGTGGTTATGATTCCGTTTGTTTTTCTTGTAGCAGATTTAGATGATGCTCCAGGTCTTATCATAGTCGGGATGGTCCCTATTTTTGCTTCAATGGTAATTGCAGTATTCGCTGCTGTTCTTCAAAGACTTTTACAAGAGGCGATTGAGATAAAATCAGAGAATGACTTCATAGTCTGAGGTGATAAGTAATGGCAATTATAATCAATGTAGATGTGATGCTGGCTAAAAGGAAAATGAGCGTAACGGAACTTTCGGATAAGGTTGGAATCACGATGGCAAATCTTTCTATATTGAAAAATGGAAAGGCAAAGGCGATTCGATTATCTACTTTAGATGCGATTTGTAAGGCATTGGATTGTCAACCAGGGGACATTCTAGAATACAAAAACGACGAAGAAACTTTAGAATAAGGGGCATATACAAAGCAGAACATTATGTGTTTTTCCGTACAGTTCGTATAATAATGGGGAAGTAATTTGGAGGTGACAGACTTTGGATAAAAAGCAAATCAAAAAAGATATCATGGATGCGATGCATTTTCGTCATGCAACGAAAAAGTTTGATCCAAATAGAAAAATTGATGAAGAGGATTTCCGATTCATACTTGATACAGGATACTTATCTCCGAGTTCATTTGGTATAGAGCCATGGAGGTTTTTAGTTATTCAAAGTCCGGAAATGCGGGAAAAGATTAAAAACACATCATGGGGAGCAAGAGGAAAAATGGATGCCAGTCATTTCGTTATATTCCTGGCTCGAACAGCAAAGGATACCTCGTATGATGCTGACTATCTACTTGACCATTACATAAACGTACATCAGTATCCTGATGAAGCATTACAAGGTCTATTACCAATGATTGAAAACTTCCAAAAAGAAGATTTTGATTTATTGGTAGATGATCGGCGGATGTTAGACTGGTCGTCCAAGCAAACATATATTGCGCTGGCTAACATGATGACGGCAGCTGCACAAATAGGTGTTGATTCCTGTCCAATCGAAGGGTTCCCGATCAAAGAAATGAACGAATTATTACGTGAAGAGGGACTTTTAGAAGACGACAGCTTTTCGATTTCCGTGATGGCAGCATTCGGTCATCGTGTGCAGGATGCCCCAGAGAAAAGCAGACGTCCATTTGATGATATCGTGAAATTTGTATAATAACAGAAAGAGCCGTGGTTGAAACAACCACGGCTCATTTTACATATATAGAGTCGCCAACATGATCCCTAATGTCTCCTGATAAATCTCATCAAATTGACTAATCGGAAGAGGATTGACACCTGATCCTAACTCGACAGTGTAACCTGGCCTGCGAAATTCCTGTATAAACCAATCCTTGTATCCCGCAAAGCTATCAACATATTGAATGGCCTCATAGCCGCTCACACGATTATATTCTTGGACAATCGTTTCAGATGCTGGTGGTTCCATTCCCTGATACCCCCAGAAGATCACTTCTCCTTGTGTATGAAAAGCGTTCATTATTTCAAATGATCGCGCTCTCGCTAAATCAGCCATGGCGATTGCTTCTGGTTCTGATAATGGCTCGTAACCTGGGAAATCTCTTGGTGCTGGTGCATCTGGTTTTCTGGCTGCTTCTGTTTCCCATAATGCCGGGTATTGATTATTAAGATCAACCCCATTAATATTAGCCTTCCATCCGGAAAAATCAGTATTTCCATTATTAAGGGACAGCACAAAATCTTGTTGTGGACCTGCAGCTTCGGCACCGTTGATGACAAGATTAACTCCATCTGGATTAACCATCGGTACAAGAGATAGCGTATTAGTTTCAAAGTAGGTTAGCATATCTAATCCGCGTATTGGTGAGTTATTGGTTAAAGCTAATGCGTATTCGTTGAGGAACAGCATAATAACCGGGGTTGTGATCCATTCTTGCGCATGGAAAGATCCATTAATATGCTTTTGGCGTGCTCCAGTACCTATCTGTAACTCCACAATATCTCTGTCTAAGACAGAATTTCCAATCGATTGTTGCTGAATAAACGGATAAAGGTCTATTAATTGTTGAAGATCTGCAATCATTTTTTCGTATGTGTAGTTATTAACATCAGCGATAAGCGGATTCGTGACTCGCTGAGGAAGAGTAATGGTTTGACCAATTTGAAGTTGTGTTGGTTGGACATCTGGATTTATTCGGATTAAAAGGTCTACCGGAATTTGATTGGTTTGAGCGATGGACCATAAAGTATCGTTCGCTTGTATCGTATAGGAGCCAGCTTGGTAGCCTGGAATGCTTACCTCTTGCCCTATCATTAGTTGATTAGGATTAAGCTGCTGGTTAGAAGCAATAATTAAAGGGAGAGAGATTCCGAATAATTGACTGTAATACCAAAAAGAATCACCTTGTATAACTTGGATTTTCATCGATATAACCTCCGTTCTTAGCCGCTATTTCATCCTATGAACGAAACTCTTGAATCATGACAAATCGCCATTTCATCAGGTTGTGGAATGGCGATATAAATTATATTTAGAAAGCAGAAGTCCAGCCACCATCAGCAGTAATCGTAGTTCCATTTACGAATTTAGATTCCTCAGAAGCTAAGAATAACGCAACATTAGCGATTTCTTCTGGAGTTCCGACGTTTGGAATCAGACTCTGTGACAATTTCGCTCGTTCTAAACCAAACTCACTGACATTTTTCATTGATCCTTGAATATTTGTTTGAACTGCACCAGGTGCTATCGCGTTACAGCGGATGCCTTTTTGTGCATACATATGGGCTGTGTTTTTGGTTAAACCAATGACTGCATGCTTCGAAGCTGTATAGGTTGCACCAGCGTGTGCTCCGTTTAGACCACCGGAGGATGCTGTATTAATGATGATTCCTTGTCCTTTCTCTAGAAAAACAGGAATAGCTTTACGCATGGCACGCATAACAGCTTTTGTATTCACATCAAAAATTAAATCCCAACGGTCGTCGTCAATTTCAGTAACCGGTTCGAAACCGTCCATGATACCGGCATTATTCACTAAAATATCTAATGTATCAAATTCGTTGACAGCAGTATTTATCATCAGATCAATATCATCGGCATTTGCAATATTTACTTCCACTGCTTTGGCTTTTCCACCATTTTTTTCGAGTTTTTCGGCAAGATTATTCACACCATCAGCATTTAAATCAGCCAATACAACTGCTGCTCCTTCACTTGAAAATCTTTCAGCAATTGCTTTTCCCATACCAGAAGCAGCTCCGGTAACAACAGCCACTTTATCTTGTAATTGCATCCTAATTCCTCCTCGATATTATTGTTAGCGCTTACTCATAAATAAACAAATGTTTGTTAATCAACATTTGTTTACAGTATAATATAGGAAAAGTGATAAAAACAATCATCAATCGGTGCTTCATTGTTCATTACTGTACGATTTTTAACTATTTGTATATTATTTAAGAGTTAATCAACAAAAGAGGGGGAACTCTTGGTGGATAATTATCATGACAGGCGGATACGCAAATCGAAAATAGCACTGAAAAATGCATTAATATCGTTATTAAAACAGAAAAACCTGCAACAAATTACGGTAACGGAGATTGTCCAGGTAGCTGATGTAAACCGAGGTACGTTCTATAAGCATTATCAATATAAAGAAGAATTAGTAGAAGAAATGGTGGATAGCATTATTGTTGATTTAATTGATTCCTATCGCGCACCATATAAAAAAGGTGAGAATCTATCGGTGGATAATTTAAATGTCTCCGCCATAAAAATATTTGACCATGTGGAAAATCACTCCGAATTCTATGCGATTATAGCGAAATCAAATGCACTTATTGGATTACAGAGTCGTATTTGCAAGCAATTAACAGATTTAATGAGTGAAGTAGTGGAACAATCACGCGAAATAAAGGGAATCGAATTGAATTTATTGGCTAGCTACCAAGCCTATGCAATATGGGGGTTAATTATTGAATGGATTAATCAGGATTTTAAATATAGTGCTACCTATATGTCCAATCAACTGCTAACCATTCTCCAGTTTACAAGATATAGTTAAAGCGAGAGCTCTGCCCCCGCTTTAACTAAACTTTGACTGTATACGCCTGTCTAACACGAAATTACCAAATGGAATAAAGGCAACCGCAATCGCACTAAATAACCAGATAAAAGACCAGCGTACTTTAAATGTGGTGTATAATGTAAAAAGTATGTATGCAATAAACAAAGCTCCATGGATACTTCCAACAACAGTGACTACTTCCGGTAAACCCACCCAATATTTTAATGGCATTGCCAGAAAGAGTAAGATTACCAATGATGCTCCTTCAATAATACCAAGTATTCGGAATCGTTTAATATCCTTCAATATCCTGCAAATGCCCCCTTAGCTTATTGTATAATTATTATAGCAAATTTCTTGCTGCAACACACCATGTTTGATGAATTGAAGTTGGGTTTGATAATTATGAATGGCATCTTCTAATGGAAAGTCTTTTGAGAACTTTTCGATAATATTGTGGAATGTAATAGCCGAAATCATTTTCATTAATTGGAATAAATCTTCTTCCTTGTCTACTTTTAGAGAAGCTAAATCTAATTGCTCTTGGATTTGGTGAAAATGATCAATCTTTTCTTTACTAGCGAAAATACCTGATAATGACTCTTCAATTTTATAGTTCATATTTAATAGTGCATTTCGGAAAAATGTAAATTGTTCTTGTTCTTCCACGATCAGCCTGTAAAATTCAATGCAGGTATCAAATAGATTCCCATTATTACTTTGAAGAATACAAATAAACTTTTCCATTGCTAAACTTGTTTGTTGATTAAATATATAGAAATAAGCGTCTTCTTTATCAGTAAAATATTGATAAAAGCTGCCTCGGGGGATTTCTGCGTATTCAATAATTTTAGCAATCGACGCTGAAGCTAATGGAGACTTGGTAAATTCTCGATGAAGCGCGTCTAATAATTTTTGTTTCTTTTCCTTTGGTAAATTAAAAAAAGTTTCGTTAGGCACTTTTGTTACTCCTTTTTATGATTATTTAGGAATTCGAAAAAACGCAGCAGGTACAAGCATACCTTTTATTATTTATAGTGAAAAAAGTATATCTTGACGATTAGATAAACTCCTATTTTAGAAAAATGACACCTTGTCATCAAAGAGTCAATTTGGATAAATAATGAGTTAAGCGTCAAGATTTTCTGATGAATTGAATAGAAACGACATCTATTATATCGGATACAGATTGAAAATTATAAGTAAAAAATTGAAATATAGGAGTAATTGTTGCTGCAGAGCTAGACCTTACGAATAAAAAGGGAAACTTGAAAAAATAAGCAAAGATGTATATGATGAAATTATAATTTGTTTACCAAACAAACTAAAAAGGGAGGAGAACGGAAAATGAAAACATTTATAACAGAAGATTTTTTATTGTATAACGAAACAGCAAGACGTTTATATCATGAAACAGCTAAAGATTTACCGATTATTGACTATCATAACCATTTATTACAGAACGAAATTTATGAGGATAAGAATTATGAAAATATTTTCGATATATGGTTATCCGGAGACCATTACAAATGGCGTGCAATGAGAGCGAATGGGATTACCGAAGATCTCATTACGGGAGAGAAACCTGCCTATGAAAAGTTTCAAGCCTGGGCAAGAACCGTACCGAATACATTCGGCAATCCGCTATATCACTGGACCCACCTAGAATTGCTACGGTACTTTGATATAGATGAATTATTAAATGAAGATTCTGCTGCAGTTATTTGGGAAGAGGCTAATGCGAAATTACAATCACCGGAACTATCGGTGAGATCGATTTTAGCAAAAGATAAGGTTGAATTAGTCGGAACAACTGATGATCCAACTGATGATTTAGCTTATCATGCAAAATTAAAAGAAGAAGGCTTTCAGACCCGTGTAACTCCATCCTTCAGGCCTGATAAAGGTTTAGCAATTGAGAAGGAAGACTTTCTAGCTTGGATTAATAAACTGGAAGAAGTATGTGATATGTCAATCGATCATTATGAAGCGTTTTTGCAAGCGTTGGAAAATCGTGTGAAGTTCTTTGATGAAATGGGTTGCCGTAGCTCTGATCATGGTATTAATGTCATGTTTTACGAAGAGGCAAGCAAGGAAGAGGTTGCTGCTATTTTTGAAAAGCGTCTTACAGGACAATCACTATCCGAAAAAGAAGTCAGTCAATTTAGAACATTTACGTTAATCCAATTAGGGGAATGGTATGCAGAGAAAGGCTGGGCGATGCAACTGCACATCGGGCCACAGCGTAACAATAATACGAAAATGTTCGAGCGTGTCGGACCTGATGCTGGATTTGATTCATTAGGCGACAAGTTACTGGCAGAACCATTAAATAAATTTTTGGATGCATTAGATGTGCAAGATAACTTGCCCAAAACGATTCTTTATACGTTAAATGCACGAGATAATGAAGTATTGGCTGCTACTGCTGGAAACTTCCAAAATGCAGAGGTTCCTGGGAAGATACAATTCGGTACGGCATGGTGGTTTAACGATCATATCGATGGGATGGAATATCAAATGAAAACCTTAGCAAACTTTGGATTAATACGTCATTTTATCGGGATGTTAACGGATTCCAGAAGCTTCTTGTCCTTCTCACGTCACGAATATTTCCGCCGCATTCTTTGTAATGTGATTGGAACATGGGCAGAGCAAGGAAAAGTACCGAAGGATATGGATCTGTTAAAGCAATATGTTGCAGATATTTGCTATAACAATGCAAAACGATATTTTCATTTATAACGGTGCTAATCGTCCGTAAAACCCCCACTGAGAGAAGTCTCAATTATAGAATAAGCAGTTTTAACCATAAGAAAAAAGTGCGGATCTTTAAAGAATTTCGCACTTTTTTCGTGTTATTGATTAATGGAATTGTTTGTCTCAGATAGTGTTAATCGTGGCAGATCAAGGAAATGTTGAATACCCATCGCGCATGCCCCAACAACACCAGCTTTTGCACCAAGTCCGGAAATGACAATATCCCGGTAATGAGACACTGAAGAGACCAAATGTTTTTTGATTTCTTCAAGCGCATGCGGATATGCCTTCAGAATCGGACTGTTTAAAACGATCATTTCGGGGTTATATAGATTAATCACATTATTTAATCCAATGGTTAAATCCGCAATCCATTTATTCAATTCTTCCATAACTTCTTGATTTCCTTCATTTAATAGCCTTTTTATATCTGAATGTGTCTTTATTTCTGTTTCTAATTGGTTATTAGCATTTTCAAAAAAGATTGGTTCAGATGCGTAACGTTCCCAACAGCCTTCATTACCACAACGACAAGGTTTGCCTTTAGGGTAAACGATCATATGTCCCATTTCACCAGCATGTCCATGGTAACCTTTATGCAATTCCCCATTTATAATAATGCCTGCTCCAATTCCGGAAGAGAGATTAATATTTAATAAGTTATCACTTTTATGGTAATTAAATATTTTTTCCGCATAGGCAGAAAGATTGGCATTATTTTCAACAGAGACATTGTTTACACCCAATTTTTCCAAATCGCCCAGAATATTTTTATCATGCCATTGATAACGAGGGATAAAATGAATGTTACCATCATTAGAGACAGTACCATGGATGGCGATCATGCTATGTACTAAGCCATATCGAGCATCCATATATTTTTTCTCATATTTCTTAATTTGTACTGCAATAAGCTTAACAATTTCTTCATAGACATCCGTCTGTAAATCGATTTTTTCATATGTTACGGTATCACCTTTTAAATCTGTGATATTAAACAAGATATAGTCGCGATCCAGATCGATCCCTAGGAAATAAGCCGCTTTTTCATTAATGGATAATAGGATCGGCCGCCTACCAACCGTATTATGTTCTTCTTGTGTTTCATAAATTAATTCTTCATCTAATAAATCATTCACTTGAACAGAAACAGTTGCTTTGTTTAAACCTATGATTTTCGAAAGGTTTGCACGTGAAATTTTGTAATGTTCAAATATTTCCGTCAAAATATAACTGCGATTAATCTTTTTGATGTAGGCCCCATCACCAGTAAGCATGTGCTAACCCCCATATTTTTCTATATTTGTTTGGGAAACAAACTAATGTTATAGATATTATATCAAATAATAGAACAAATGATAGTGCCTAAGTAGAATTAATCATGATGATCTTCCATCATTAGGGGTTTTGCGGCCGGTTAGCGAAGTGAAAAATACAGATTAGGAAACAGGATGCTCAATCATTACAACCGTTCCCCATCCTTTCTTACTGCGAATAATAAATTGATAATTCTTGTTAAAAAGTAAGGACACCCGCTTTTTTATATTTGCAAAGCCAATATGACTGGTCGTATATTCATCTTTATCTAACTCTTTCACAAGCTCTTTTAGTCTTTCTTCCGACATACCTGTTCCGTTATCAATAATTGTAAATCTTATTTTATCTCCAATTTTTCTAATTTTGATTTTAATGTGAATAGCTCTATTTTCATGATCATAGTCACTACCATGTGTCATACTATTTTCAACAATTGGCTGCAATATAAATTTTAATACTTGTTCATGTAGATCACGCTTATAGTAATCCCAGTCAATCATAAATTCATGGTCAGATCGGATACGGATGATATCTAAATAGTTTTTGGTATGATGGATTTCTTCTTCTAGTGTAACAGTATGATGTTTAATCCTTAAAGAAAAATCTAGTATATCTGTTAGTGTTTCAAGCATTTGTGTCACTTTGTTTGGTTGGCCTGTTAAAGCCATCGCTCTCCAGTAAATAATTGCTAATGTATTAGAGAGAAAATGGGGATTGATCTGATTATGTAATGCAGATAACTCCGCTTCCTGAAATTGGTATTTCTTATCATTTAATTCTTTTTCTAAATTATTTTTAGCAATAAAATTCTTAAGAAGCTTTCGAACAATTAACTGATATTCGTTGTCCTTGAAGGAGATATTTTTAATTAATTCTTCTTTATCATGATTGGATGTATTTAACATCGAAATAATATCACTAACATGACGTGCATTTTTACGTGTTAAATAATAGATGGTAGTAGTCCCGAGTATTAAAGATAAAAGAACAAATATCAACGTCAATAATCGCAATTGATTAGGGATCATATATATTTGAGATTTTTCGACTAGTGAAAAATAACGTAATTGATGACTATCAGAAGCTAGTTGGTTTACGATATAAGCTGTTCCATCAATGGTTACCTCATAGCTGGAACGGTTGCCGGGCAGTAAAAACTGTTCCGGATTTATTTGCTTACTATTACTGTTACCAAATAATTTATTATGGTTTTCATCTAACACAAAGATACTTTGATGATGGTAGTTGTTTAATTCTTTTATTAAATCAGAAAAATACCGTTGATAGATATTTAATACGATGATCCCTTCCGAAGTTTGCGAATTAGATTTAAAGACATTTCGAAATACGCTGATTACTGGTTCTTTTTCGGTGAATGAGTAGTCTGGTATTTGCAGATTTTTTATCCAGATATCTTCTGTAGTTGAAGATTCATCAAACTCCTGAAACCAGGAGTTATCGGTCATTTCTTCTATGTCAGTGATGCCGTATCTTGAGGTTAGGACTCGGTTATTTTTATTTTTGTAGTAAATGTAAATCGATTGGATATAGGGGGTTGCAATTTCTTTTCTTCTAATCTTTCCTTCTTGATAGTCTGAATTAATTACTTGCTCATAAGTAAAAGATTCAGCATCAAACATATTTTGTAAAGATAAGATGATTTCCGGATTCCAATTATAATCGAGATTTAACAGATACATTTCGTTTAATATCGTATTCGTTTGCTGTTCAATTTGTTGTAAGACATTGGTATGGTTACTTTGAATTGATTCTCGCATATATTTGTCTGTAATGAAAATGGCAAAAGAACCGAGAATAAAAACAGGAATGAGGAGGGGAAAAAACAAACAATAAAATGTTTTTGATTAATATTTTATTGTTCATTTTGACCTCTCCATACTAGAGTTTCTAAAATCCCTTGGGGTGACCCCGTAATATTTCTTAAATGTTCTGGTGAAATTCTTCGGATTGTTATAACCGACTGCTTCACTGATTTCATAGGTTTTATAATGATAATCTACTAATAATTCAGCCGCTTTTTGCATCCGTGTTTTGGTAATATAATTGGAAATGTTGTCTCCTGTTTTTTCTTTATATAGCCTGCTGATATAATTTGGCGACATTTTTAAAACAGTTGCAATGTCCTCTAAACAAATATCTGCATAGTTTTTCTTAATATAGTCTTCAATCGTCTGGATAATATTTTCTATATAATTTTCCTTTTTATGATGACGGCTCCATTCTTTGTCCAATTGTGCTTTTACGGTAGTAAATACTTCATGTATTTCTTCGAATTTACCGGGTTTTACGATATATTCTTTGACTCCATATTTCAACGCTTCTTTTGCGTACTGAAAATCCTTATAGCCGCTTAAAAATATGATATAAATAAATGATCTGCGTTTATGAAGTTCCTTAGCAAGTTCAATTCCATCCATTACAGGCATGCGAATATCTGTCAAGATAAGATCGATCGTGTTTTGCTCGATATATTCGATTGCTTGCTTTCCATTAACACACTGATACACAACCTCAAATCCAAGTTGATTCCAAGGGAAGTAATTCGATAACCCAATTCGAATTTCTGCTTCATCATCGACAATGATCATTTTATACATCACTATTCCCCCTTCTAAAAGTATCTTATGTTTACTAATCATAAATAAGGATACCTTTTTCAGTTCGTTAATAAATGGGATGCCTAATTTCATTGGTAAGGTTACTTCTTAATTTTGAAAGCGCTTACTATATTAATACTAACATCACTTTTTGCTAGGGAAATGCGTTTCATGGATCTTCTGAGGAAATGAGGTGAGTAAATGAATGCTGTAGCGTTAACTGAAGTAGTGCGTAGGTTTTGTGAAGGGCTTTTAAAACTCGTTTATCTCAATCTGTTGTGGTTTTTGTTTTCGCTTATTGGATTAGGAATATTTGGCGTTGTACCCGCAACTGTTGCCTTATGTAAGGTTCAAAAAAGCTGGCTGGAAGAGACCCACATAACATCTGTTTTTTATGAATATTGGCGTCAGTTCAAACGGCATTTTATCCAATCGAATCTCCTAGCGATTGTTCTTATGTTAATCGGAAGTATCATATATTTTGACTTGAAGTTTTTTATGGAGCAAGATGGGATAGTTTCTCAGATAATCAGTGTCATTATTTTTATTTTATCGGTGTGGTTCATGATTACCGTTCTGTATATTTTCCCGATATATGTATCTTATCGGTTAAAATTGATTGCTTATATCAAATACGCTTTTATTATTGCAATGTTAAATCCGTTTAAAACTATTGGTATGGCAATTTCAACATGGGGAATGGTTTATTTATCTTTCTATTTTTCGCAAATTTTACTTTCGATGGGTATCAGTCTCAGCTTTTTTATGATCATGATTATTTCTTTACAAGCGATTGATCAAGTGGGGATATTACAGCAAAAGCTTGCTAAATCTGGGTGATGAAACAATTACTCTTCATGTGATTGTTATCAATAATAAATAATAAAGGGGAGAAAGGGTATGCAAAAGAAATGGAGTAGGTTACTTTTGTTCGTGTTGTTGATATCTTTCGTAAGCATCGTAGCAGCCTGCAGTTCGAGTGAATCAGATGAAAGTGATAGTGATGCAGATCAGGAGGATAATGCAACGGAAGGCACTGATTCAGAAGAAGCAGAGGGTGATTCTGATGCAGAAGTCGAATTACGTATTTTATGGTGGGGATCACAAGACAGACATGATCGTACTTTAGAAGCGATAGATATGTACATGGAAGAAAATCCACATGTGGAGATTTCACCAGAATTTACCGGGTGGGACGGTTATTGGGAGAAGATGGCGACGCAAGCAGCTGGAGGAAACATGCCTGATATTGTTCAAATGGATTATGCCTATTTAACAGAGTATGTGGGCAGGGATTTATTAGTTGATTTGAATCCTTTCGTTGAGGATGGCACATTAGACTTAAGTGATGTGGATGATATTTATATTGATGGCGGCAGAGATGATGGTGGGTTATTCGCAGTTAATTTAGGTGCTAATGTTCACGGTGCTGTCTATGATAAAGAACTTTTCGATGAAGCAGGTGTACCTGAACCGGAACCAGGTTACACATATGAGGATTTAAAAAGCTTTGCAATTGAATTATCGGAAAATCTCGATGGTGCTTATGGAATACATCCATTTGCAGGAGTCAATAACCTTAGACACTATTTACGACAAAATGGTGTGTCCTTATTTAATGAAGAGGGTACGGCATTAGGTTATGAAGATGATCAATTATTAATCGATTACTTGCAATTGACAGTTGATATGCTGGCATCAGGAGCAGCGGCACCAGCAGATGTGTTTATGGATGCCGGATCAAATGTAGAACAACAGCCAATTGTAAATGGTGAAACAGCTATGTTACTGGATATTTATAGTAACCAAATCGTTGCAATAGAATCTGCTGCAGGACGTTCTTTAGAATTAAGCCTTAGTCCTGTTTTAGAAGGTGGAGAAAACGGTCATTTCTTGAAACCAAGCCAATTCTTCTCTGTAACAACCCATTCGGAAGAACAAGAAGAAGCAGCGAAGTTCATTAGCTATATAACTAATAACTTAGAAGTAAACGAAGTTTTAAATGCTGAACGCGGTGTGCCAATTGCTACGGCAGTTCGTGATCATTTACGAGATTTACAAGATGAAGTCGGTGTGAAAATGTTTGATTTTGTAGAGTTGGCACAAGACTACTCCAAGCCAATTGATCCGCCCGAACCGGAAGGAGCTACAGAAATTCTGTCATTGTATGAAAACGAAGTAGAGCATCCGATTTATTACGGTCAAACGACACCAGAAGAAGCAGCAGTTAATTTTAGAGAAAAAGCCAGTGAAATTCTAGCGAAAAACGAATAAAAGATGTGTGCGGCGAGTCATCTAATGGGATGGCTTGCCCACTAACTCAGGAGGTGTGAAGGATGAGGGCGAATGAGATTAATCAAACCAATGGTAAAAAGCTGAGAAAATTAAGGTCACAAACATCCATTGATGTGATCGGCTTTTCGTTTATATCTCCTTGGTTAATCGGCTTTCTTGGTTTTATTGTCGGTCCGATGCTTGCGTCTTTATATTTCTCGTTTACCGACTATGATTTATTATCAACTCCTACATGGATTGGCTTAGACAATTATATTAACATGTTCACCAACGATGGACGTTTCATCCAAGCGTTAAAAGTTACCTTTATCTTTGTGTTTGGTTCTGTACCATTGAAATTGGCTTTTGCTTTATTTGTTGCGATGTTATTTAATACGAAAAGAAAAGGTGTAGGCCTTTATCGAACGATGTATTATGTTCCTTCCATACTCGGTGGCAGCGTGGCAATTGCTGTGGTATGGAGACAGTTATTTGGAAGAGACGGTGCAATGAATGATGTTTTCGCTTTTTTTGGAATCGAAGGTACTAGTTGGGTAACGCATCCAGACTTCGCGTTATCGACTTTGATTATATTAGTTGTTTGGCAGTTTGGTTCGCCGATGCTGATATTTTTAGCAGGTTTGAAGGCGATTCCATATGAATTGTACGAAGCAGCTGCTGTTGATGGCGCGAGTCCTTTTTTACAGTTTATTAAGATTACGTTGCCAATGCTTTCACCCGTTATTTTCTTTAATCTTGTGATGCAAACCATTCAAGGGTTTATGGCATTTACGCAAAGCTTCCTGATCACAAACGGTGGACCAATGGATAAAACGTTATTTTATGCGGTCTATTTATATGAAAAGGCATTTGCTCACTTTGACATGGGATATGCCTCTGCACTGGCTTGGATTTTACTAATTATTTGTGCAGTGTTTACAGCACTTATTTTTAAAACAGCGAAAAGCTGGGTTTATTACGAGTCGGAAGGAGGTAACTAAAGTGAAGAAAAACAAGACACGCAAAACTTTTCTTTATCATGGTTTTATATGGCTGTTAGGCTTTATCATGATTTATCCGATTTTATGGACTATTGCAAGTTCCTTAAAGCCAGAATCAGAAATATTTAGAAATGCTGCTTCTCTTATTCCTTCCGAATGGATGTGGGAGAACTTTGCAAGAGGTTGGGAAGGATTTGGTAACTTATCGTTTTCTACCTTTTTTATTAACTCTACCTTTGTAACCACAATGGTTGTTATTGGAACATTGTTTTCTTCTACTTTAGTAGCCTTTGGTTTCGCTCGAATCAATTTTCGCTTTCGAACCGCATTGTTTGTTTGTATGATTGTAACATTGATGTTACCGCAACAAGTCACCTTGATACCTCAGTATATTTTGTTTCATAATTTGGGCTGGGTAAACACTTATTTGCCGTTGATTGTTCCATCATTTATTGGTGGAATACCGTTCTTTATTTTCTTGATGATTCAATTTATTCGTGGTATTCCACGTGAGCTGGATGAGGCGGCATATATGGACGGTGCCAGTACCTTTCAAATTTTTTGGCGAATTATACTACCACTAACAACGCCTGCATTAGCTACGGTGGCCATCTTTTCTTTCTATTGGACGTGGGATGACTTCATGACTCCGTTAGTTTATTTAAATGATACAGAATTATATACGGTCGCTCTCGGCTTGCAAATGTTCTCAGATCCATCTTCTTTGTCTGCATGGGGACCAATGTTTGCAATGTCTGTTGCATCTATTGTGCCTCAATTATTAGTCTTTTTATTTTTTCAAAAGTATCTGGTAGAAGGGATTACAGCGGGGAGTGTTAAAGGGTGAAGACTTACAAGGCCATATCGAACCAGGATTGGTTATTATTGTGAACTCAGAAAATTTATTACGATTTTATGTTTATGAAATTTGCTGGTAAATAGAGCAGAGCCGTCTAGGTTTTGCTCGTTCTTTATTAATTGAAATATGATTAAGTACACTCTCAGTCAAAATCCATTCAAAATAGAACAATTTTAGCTATTTAATTATTCTGTCGCTTATCATACAATAAAATTGCACCCTTACATCACAAATCATATAGCGCTGAAGTGGAAGCGTTTTATAACTTTAAAAAAATGTAGATACCCTTGAAATATATAGAAGGAGTGATGAGTAAATGACAAAAGTAAGATTAGGGATTATTGGTTTAGGACAGCAAGGCGGAGCTTATGGGAATATGATCAAAGAGGGTCGTGTAAGCAATATGGAAATTGGAGCAATATGTGATAACGATCCCGAAAAGAAAAAACGTGCAGATCAAGAATTTCCCGGGGTTCCTTTTTATGAAGATTATATCGATATGCTAAATAGTGGAGACATTGATGCAATTGTAACATGTGTGCCACATTATTTACATCCGGAGATGGGGATCGAAGCATTAGAACGCGATGTCCATGCTTTATTAGAAAAGCCTGCAGGTGTGTATACCAAACAAGTAAAAGAAATCAATGAATTCGCCAAAACTAAACCTAATCTAACCTACGCGATTATGTTTAATCAACGAACCAATCAGCTTTATCAAAAAGTAAAAGAAATCATTGATAATCAAGAAATCGGAAGTATAAGAAGAACAAATTGGATTATTACGACTTGGTGGCGTCCCCAAGGTTATTATGATGCGGGGTCCTGGAGAGCGACTTGGGATGGGGAAGGTGGTGGCGTATTAGTAAACCAGGCACCACACCAAATTGATTTACTGCAATGGATCTGCGGCATGCCAGAAAAAGTTTACACTAAAGCACAATATGGCTACCAACGAGATATCCCCGTAGAAGATGATGTCACAACGGTATTGGATTATGGTAATGGAGCTACAGGCGTTTTTATAACCTGTACCCATGATGTAATGGGGACCGATCGATTAGAAATTCATGGTGATAAGGGGAAAATTGTTGTCGATGACAGTAAAAAAGTAACAATTAAACGATTGAATAAGCCAGAAAGAGAAATGAGCGACACGATGTCGATGCAAGAAGTGTCAAAATTGTTCCAAGGAGAAGGACCTGGAGCCATCTATCAAGAGGAAGTCTTAGATTTTGAAAGCGTTTGGGGTGGTCAACACCTTGCAGTATTAGAAAATTTCGCTGCTAATATTTTAGACGGTACTCCATTGATTGCGCCAGGCAGTGATGGGATTAATGGTGTGGAACTAGCAAATGCCATGCACTTATCAAGCTGGTTAAATAAAGAAATATCCCTGCCAATTGATGAAAATCTGTATATAGAAGAATTGAACAAACGAAGAGAACAAGAAATCAGATTAAATATGTAATCATAAATTTTTCTTCTTAGGAAAGGGGGATGCTATTGTGCTACGAGTCGGAATAATAGGTCTTGGTGATATTTCAAAGGTTCATGTAGCTGCGATTAACGACATTTCACATGCAGAATTAGTAGCAGTTTGTGATATCGATTCATCACTGCAAAGTAGTGTTAAAGGAGTGCCGTTTTACACAGATTATCAGGTAATGTTAGAGGAAGTGGTTCTTGATTGTGTTCACATTTGCTTGCCACACCATTTACATTACCCAGCAACAAAAGCAGCAGTAGAAAATGGTGTTCACGTTATGTTAGAGAAACCACTTGCACATAATTTAGCAGATAGCCGTGCAATTGTGGAACTTGAAGAAAAACACCCTGAAGTGAAAATTTGTGTTAGTTTACAAAACCGACTAAATGAAACAGTAGAAGAATTAGCATCGCTAGTTTCACAAGGTAAATATGGGGAAGTGACAGGGCTTAAAGGAATTGTCACATGGCATCGTCCTAAATCGTATTATGATGCAAAGCCATGGCGTGGTTCGATGGAGACAGCCGGTGGTGGCGTCATGATTAATCAATCGATTCATACGTTAGATCTTTTACAATGGTTTGGTGGTAAGATTACTAGTATTCGTGGTTCTATCGATCGTTTACTAGATTACGGCTATGATGTCGAGGATACAGCAACCGCTCATATAAAATATCAAAATGGAGCAACTGGTCTCTTTTTTGCTACTATTTCCAATGCGCAGAACTCTTCGGTGGAATTTCAAGTTGTCTTAGAAAAAGCAAAATTAACGATAAAAGACAGCATTTTAACCGTTGCTATGGAAAATGGAGAGAAAGTGAAACTGGTAGAAGATCGGAAATTACCAGGATCGAAATTTTATTATGGAGCAAGTCATTCGAAATTAATTGATCAATTTTATCAGGAAATTATGAATGACAGTAATCATTATATTCATGCGAAAGATGCGCAAGTTTCAATGGAAATGATCCATTTAATACGTGAATCATCAGAAGCGAAACATACGATGAATATGGAGCTTTACCAGGATCATATCTAAAGAGGAAAGTAAAATCATAGATAACAAAAGGTTACATACGACTACAACCGTTTAGACTGAAAAAAATAGTTTTTCTTGATTTGTTTTATTAGGAAAATGGATTGAAAACACTTACAATAGTTAGTAGATTAATAGATGTAAGGAGTGTTAGTTGATGAGTAATGGAGATGGTATGAATTATGCACCAAAGGGTAAACCAAATCCGGTTGTCAAAGAAGGAGAATTTGTCTTTGCAGCAGCTGGATTAGATCATGGTCATATCTTTGGTCAATGTAATGGATTATTGGAAGCGGGTGCCACTTTAAAGTGGGTCTATGATCCAGATCAACAAAAAGTGGATAACTTTCTAAAAAAATTTCCACAGGCTAAACAGGCAGAGTCTTTAGAACAAGTGTTGGACGATCAAGAAGTGAAACTTGTTGCAGCTGCGGCGATTCCATCTGAGCGAAGTGCATTAGGAAATCGAGTTATGCGAGCGGGGAAAGATTACTTCACAGACAAGACACCATTCACAACACTCGAACAATTAGAAGAAACAAAGAAGGTAGTAGAAGAAACAGGACAAAAATATATGGTGTATTATAGTGAACGCCTACACGTAGAAAGTGCAGTTTTTGCTGGGCAATTAATTGAACAAGGTGCGATAGGCAGAGTTATTCAAGTAACAGGATTTGGTCCGCATCGCCTGAATGCGCCAAGTAGACCGGATTGGTTTTTTGAGAAAGAAAAATATGGCGGTATATTGTGTGATATTGGAAGTCACCAAATCGAGCAATTTTTATTTTACGCTGAGTGTGAAGATGCAGAAGTTTTACACAGTAAAATCGGAAATTATGATAACCCAGACTATCCTGAACTGGATGATTACGGTGATGCGACATTACGAGGAGATAATGGGGCAACGCAATTTTTCCGTGTCGATTGGTTTACACCAGACGGTTTGAGCAATTGGGGAGATGGCAGGATGTTTATTGTTGGAACGGAAGGAACAATAGAGATCCGTAAATATGTTGATTTAGCGACAAATAAAGGTGGGAATCAGCTTTATCTTGTCAATCAAGAAGAGGAAAAACATTTTGATCTGAACGGAAAAGTAGGCTTCCCGTTCTTTGGTGAACTGATTAAAGATTGTATCCATCGTACCGAGAATGCGATGACACAAAAACACGCATTTAAAGCAGCTGAACTGTGCCTACAAGCACAAGCGAAAGCAATAGACGTTACAAAATGATGGGCTGTCCCATAAGTTATAGCAAATGACTTATGGGCAGTCCTTTTCTTTAGTATAGAGAAAAAATATTGTTATACATCCACATCCTGTCGAACTGCCTCAATTTACCTGACTGAGAGTAATTACAAAACAATATTCCTTTTTCCGTAATTATATGATAAAATCGAAATAACAACGTTGTTATAAAAGGGAGTGAGTATTTGACAGAGTTTCTCGTCATCTTTAAAGATGTAATTCTCCCTATTTTTATTTTGTTAGCGATTGGGTTTTATTTACATCTTAAATTCACATTGGATATAGCGACATTAGCCAAATTAAATATTTATTTTGTTGTGCCAGGTTTTATTTTTGTGAGATTGTATGAAGCGACTTTTAGTCTGCAACTATTCGCGCATGTGTTAGCTTTTTTTCTATTACTAGTATTTTTACTATATTTAGCAGCATTATTCATTGCCAAGTTAATGCGAATTAGAGGTGGAAAGAGGACGACATTTGCTAATAGTGTGATGTTTTTTAATTCAGGTAATTACGGGGTGCCGGTAAATGATTTAGCTTTTCGTGGTGATCCCTATGCTATGTCGATTCAGGTGATAGTGTTAACCTTACAAAATATTTTTCTCTTTTCTTATGGGATTTTTTCTCTAAGAGCAGCTAAAGATGGCAAGTGGAAAGCAGCTTTAGGTTATTTTAAAATGCCAGTGTTATACGCCATGCTTTCAGGAGTCCTGTTAAATGCATGGAATGTTTCGGTTCCTGAACCAATTTTGGTATCAGCTAATTATATTGCTGATGCAATGATAGCGTTTGCGTTGATTACATTGGGTGCACAGGTTGCTCGGTTGAAGTTCAAAAGAGGATTATATACGGTTTATGCCAGTATCATGTTACGTTTAATTGGCGGTCCGATTGTAGCATTTATTATTATTAGTCTTTTTCAACTGGACGGTATAATGGCACAAGCGTTATTTATTGCCTCAGCGATGCCTACTTCCATTAACAGTGCCGTCATTGCAGAAGAATACAAAAGTCACCCAGATTTGGCAGCACAAACAGTATTATTTTCAACCATAGCAAGCATGCTCACCGTCACAGGAACCGTCTATGTTGCTCAACTACTATTTTAGGTAGGTGTTGCGGATTGGAGTGGTTGAATAGCAATGTTTGCGAAAAACCCTTATTTGAATGGGTAGTATAATTAATTTGTCCACCAAACAAATTAATGGTATACTATACGCAATAAAATAGTTAAACGGTACCATACTAATTAAAAAGGAGTGAATCTGATGGGGATTTTACATGAATTAGTGCAAGATATTCCGATTCCTAAAATGATGAAAGTGAAACAATACTTTAATAATCAACAAATTGATGACTTAGGGTCAGTGTTGAATCAGCGATTAAATCAAAAAGGAATAGAGAATCAAATCAAACCAGGGATGGAAGTGGCAGTTGCAGTTGGCAGTCGTGGCCTTGACCGTCTTGTTGAGACAACGAAAGTAACCATAGATTTTCTTAAAGAACATGGAGCTAAACCATTTATCGTTCCGTGTATGGGTAGTCATGGTGGTGCCACAGGTCCAGGTCAAAAAGCGGTACTTGAGCACCTTGGAGTCAAAGAAGATGTAGTTGGAGCAGAAATACGTTCTTCGATGGAAGTTATTAAAATTGATGAATTAGAAAATGGCTTACCAATTTACATTGATAAGCTAGCTTCAGAAGCAGATGGCATTGTTGTCATTAATCGTGTAAAACCACATACTGCATTCCGTGGTCCTGTTGAAAGTGGCATTATGAAGATGATTAGTATTGGTTTAGGAAAGCAAAAAGGTGCAGAAGCTTGTCATCAATTAGGTTTTAAACATATGGCAGAGCATGTACCAGCCATGGCAAAAATTATTATCGATAAAATGCCTATTCTTTTTACGGTAGCGACGGTAGAGAATGCGTTTGATAAAGTCGAAAGATTGGAAGTATTATTACCGGAAGAAATTGAAGAACAAGAACCAGAGCTACAAAAGCTTGCCAAAAAATCGTTACCGAAGCTTTTCTTTGAACAGATTGATGTACTGGTGATCGATGAAATTGGTAAAAACATCAGTGGGGATGGAATGGATCCGAATATCACTGGACGCTATCCAACTCCGTATGCCTATGGTGGCCCGGATGTATCTAAAATGGTGGTATTAGATCTAACCGAAGAAACAGAGGGCAATGCCAATGGTGTCGGTACAGCAGATTTTACTACACAAAAGCTGGTAGACCAAATGAATCGTGAAGCAACCTATGCTAATGGTTTAACCTCTACAGTTGTAGGTCCAACACATATATCGACAGCAATGCCTGACGAAAAAACAGCGATTCAAGCTGCAATAAAAACATGTAATATCTTGGATTTTACCAAAGCCAGAGTGGTTCGAATTAAAAACACGTTGGAAATTGGTGAAATAGAAGTGTCGGAAAATATGCTTGAAGATGTAGAAAAACATGAAAGTCTTGAGAAAATGTCAAACTTATATAATTTCGAATTTGATCAAGAAGGAAATCTAAAATAAAACGGAGAGGGGAAGCATATAATGAGTAAATTATTTGATTTAACAGGAAAAGTAGCTGTAGCACTTGGAGGGAATAGTACTTTAGGTGGTTCGATGGCCAAGGGCTTGGCTGAGCATGGAGCGAAAGTTGCCATTGTTGGACGCAACCTAGAAACAGCTGAAGAGGTTGTGAAAGAAATCCAAAATGATGGTGGCGAAGCAAAAGCTTTTCAGGCAGATGTAAGTGATCTTTCAACCGTAGAAACTGTAGCAAAAGAGATTGAAGAATGGTCAGGAGGATGGGATATCCTCTTAAACGCACCAGGAATGAATAGTACCACTCCATACTTAGAGCTTTCAACAGAAGAATGGGATAAAATTATGGATGTTAATTTAAAAGGAGTTGTATTTGCCACGCAAATTTTTGCAAAAAGAATGATAGAGCAGCAACGTGGAGGCAGCATTATTAACATATCTTCTGTTTCATCTACAACACCACTTTCTAAAGTGTTCACTTATTCTGCTTCTAAAGCTGCGATCAACAGTGTGACACAATATTTAGCACGTGAATTTGCTCCACACAATATTCGTGTAAATGCAATTATTCCTGGGTTCTTCCCGGCAGAACAAAACCGTAAAATCCTAAGCGAAGACCGTGTTAACTCAATCATGAATCATACACCAATGAACCGTTTTGGTGAACCGGAAGAATTACAAGGTGCAACGATTTACCTGGCATCTGATAAAGCAAGCGGTTTTGTCACTGGTGAATTACTGCGAGTTGATGGTGGTTATGGAAGTATGACGATATAATAAGGACAACAAACCACAGAGGGAGGGAGATAGAACGTGATAGAACAAAAACATCAAAAGTTAGTTTCTATTCTCCAGGAAATGAAGAAAGTAGTTGTCGCTTTTTCAGGTGGGGTGGACAGTACCTTTTTATTAAAAGTAGCTGTGGATACATTAGGTGTCGATAACGTACTGGCGGTTACAGCTGACTCGGAAACCTATCCGACAAGTGAGCTAGAAGAAGCCAAACAATTAGCCGAGCATATTGGTGCTAGACATCAAGTGATCGAAACGAGTGAACTAGCCATTCCCGGTTATACAGAAAACGATAAAAACCGTTGCTATTTCTGTAAAAATAGCTTATTTGACCATCTCGTACCGATTATGAAGGAAAAAGGATTCCAAAACATCGTCTATGGTGTGATTGCCGATGATATGAGCGAGTATCGTCCTGGTATGAGAGCGGCAAAAGAGCAAGGGGTACGTGGGCCATTACAAGAAGCTGATTTATATAAAGAAGAAATTCGTGATTTATCGAAAGAAATGGACTTGCCGACTTGGGATAAGCCATCTTTTGCATGTCTATCCTCAAGAATTGCCTATGGTGAAACGATAACGAAGGCAAAGCTCACCAAAGTAGATAAATCGGAAGCTTTTTTGAAAACAATTGGTCTTCGTCAAGTGAGAGTTCGTACGCATGAAGACATTGCAAGAATTGAAGTAGAGCCACAAGACATGCAAAAATTATTAGCGAATCATCAGCGAGTAACGGAAAAATTGCAAAGTTATGGCTATAAATTTGTTACAATGGATTTAGTAGGATATAAAAGCGGTAGTATGAACCGTGCCCTATCATAGTTAAGGAGTAAAAGCTTTGGATTTTTTCCAAAGCTTTTACTAACTGGGTGAAGGAGGACATTATGGAGGAAGTAGTAATTGGTCTTGACTTTGGGACCACAAGTGTGAAAGCAGTAGCATTTGATTTAAAAGGAAAGGTAAAAGCGGAAGCAGAACAATTGATTGAAACTTATTATCCAGCACCATCTTTTGTGGAACAGAAACCGGATGAAATCGAAGCAAGCACGCGAAAAGTGTTAGCCGATATTTTCGTTGAAACCCAACAACAAAACGTATTATCAGTTGGCATATCATGTGCCATGCACTCGTTGATTTGTGTTGATCAGAACGGGAAACCGTTATCTGATATGTCAATCTGGTCAGATGGTAGAAGCAGTGAATTAGTCACTGACTTAGACCCTGCTGTTAAAAAAAGCGTTTATAGTAAAACAGGTACACCAATTCATCCGATGTCACCATTATTAAAATTAATGTGGATGAAAGAAAATAACTATGAACCATATCAAAACGCTGCGTATTTTATGTCGATGAAGGAATATCTATTATTTCAATGGTTCGATAAGCGGATTATTGATTATTCGATGGCATCAGCTACCGGCTTAATGAATGTTAAATCATTGGATTGGGAAGAGGAAGCACTAGAGCTTGCTGGAGTTAAACGCTCGCAATTATCAGAGATAGTAGGGCCAACTGAGATCGTAGAGGGCTTAAAAACGGAAATTGCTACGGAACTAGGCTGGCCAGAAGGAACTCCTTTAGTAATAGGCGCTGCAGATGGTCAACTGGCCAACCTTGGAAATGGTGCGATTAAGCCGGGAGAAGTAGCGGTGACTGTGGGCACAAGTGGTGCAATCCGACAATTAATCTCCGGACAGCATGTTAATGAGAATGGCGAAACTTTTAGTTATGCCTTTACGTCAGATACCTCGATCATTGGCGGGCCGACTAACAATGGCGGAATTGCTTTACAATGGCTGAAGGATATGATGGAATTCGAAGGCAGTCACGAACAATTTTTAGCAGGAGCAGAAGAGGTGGAGATTGGTGCTGATGGATTACTGTTTGTTCCTTATGTGAATGGAGAACGTGCGCCTGTATGGAACCAAAAAGCACGCGGTAATTTTTATGGATTAAGTGTAACTCACCGCCGTAGACATTTAGTTCGTGCTGTATTGGAAGGTATTGTTTTTAATTTGTATCAAATTGGACAATCACTCGAAGAAATTGCTGGAGTACCAACTACAATTTCAGTAAATGGAGGATTGTCAAAATCACCTTTATGGGTCCAAATTTTAGCAGATGTGTTTGGTCAGGAAATACAACTAGCCGATACACACCATGGAGCAGCATGGGGAGCAGGCTGGACAGCACTTGTAGCAACTGGTAAAGTAGAATCATTCGAAAAAATTAAAGAGAATATACCAATTGACCAGGTTGTCAAACCGAATATGGTCAACCATGAAAAATATAAAGAAGCATTTACGAAATATCAACAAATTGCTAAGGATATAGAGAAGTATTTTTAAAAAAGTGGACAGCAACTAGTTTTGTGAATCAGTTTATGGATGTGATGGAATGCTCGAAGATATCTTGGGAAAAGTTGCTAATGGGGAATTATCACCAGATGAAGCAAAAGAAAAGCTCGCAACCTTTGAAAACCTCGGCTTTGCCAAAGTCGATCATCATCGAAAAAAACGACAGGGTTTTCCTGAAGTGATTTTTGGTGAAGGAAAAGATGCGTCACAAATTATCGATATTTCCCGGGCAATGATGGTGAAAAAAGAAAACATTTTAATAACAAGAGTTACTCACTCAAAGGCAGAAGAGATTATTGAACGATTACCTGATTTTCAATATGATCATACAAGCAGAACCCTTTTTATGCAAAATAGTCTGGATTCCAATCATTATAAAGGTTATATTGCCGTGGTTTGTGCTGGTACTTCTGATTTACCGGTTGCAGAAGAAGCTGCAAAAACAGCAGAAGCCTATGGTGTGGAGGTTAGACGATTTTATGATGTGGGAGTCGCAGGGATCCATCGCTTGATGGCACATATTGATGAAATAAGAGGTGCAACGGTTTCTGTTATTGTAGCCGGGATGGAAGGTGCACTACCGAGTGTTGTTGGTGGTCTCGCTTCTCATCCAATTATTGCGGTGCCGACAAGTGTTGGCTATGGTGCTAACTTTCAAGGATTGTCTGCTTTATTGACGATGCTCAATTCGTGTGCATCAGGAATCAGTGTGGTCAATATTGATAATGGCTTCGGTGGCGCTTATAATGCGGTGATGATCCACCGAATTGCAAATCGATCATCATAAAAAAATGGAATGGTTCATAAAGTATAAACTCGTTTCAATTACAAATGAAACGAGTTTTACTATTTTCATTGCAAGTACTTACGACTTCTCATGTCATGCATGGTATAATAATTATCGGTATTTTCAAATCAGATAAGGAGTAATCAACGGTGAAGAAAATTAGTTTAATAATATTAATGATTATCTTAATAGGTTGTAGTGATAAACCGACACCTGAAACAAACGCAAATTCTGATCAAGTAAATCATTTAACATTGGCAATAGGAGGGGAGCCAGAAGACGGCTTTGATCCGACTACTGGCTGGGGTAGATATGGTTCACCACTTTTTCAAAGTACCTTACTTAAACAAAACAATGAAATGGAAATTAGATATGATCTGGCAACGGATTATCACGTGTCAGAAGATGGTTTAACTTGGAATGTAACTCTTCGGGATGACGTGCAATTTTCCGATGGTGAACCGTTAACAGCGGGTGATGTGATTTTTACATATGAAACAGCAAAAAAAGCCCAATCGGTTGTTGACTTAGCCAATCTTGAAAGTATGGACAAAGAGGGTGACTATCAGATAACTTTTCACCTTGCACAACCTCAGTCGACTTTCTTATATACGATGCAAAGGTTAGGAATTGTACCGGAACATGCATATGATAAAAATTATGCAGAGAATCCGGTCGGTTCGGGTCCTTATCGATTAGTAGAATGGCGAAAAGGAGAGCAATTAATCGTAGAAAGAAATCCTCGATACTATGGTAATGAGTCAGAATTTGAACAGCTCACCTTTTTATTTGCGGGAGAAGATCAAGCAATTGCAGCAGCAAAAGCAGGACAAGTCGATGTTTTATCTGTCCCCATTACAATGGCTGATCAAGAAATCGAAGGGATGCAACAACTCTCCTTACAAAGTGTTGATAACAGAGGGGTAATGCTGCCATATCCTGAGCCGACAACGAATGATGAGGAAGAGCAAGTCGGCAATGCTATTACATCAGATCCTGCAATCCGAAAAGCGCTCAATTATGCAATTAACCGCCAGGAAATCGTAGAAGGTGTTCTGAATGGTGAAGGAACAGTTGCTTATTCCAGTGCGGATGGCTTACCATGGGGAAACCCTGACACAATGATTGAAGATGGTGATCAAGAGCGCGCCGAACAGATTTTAACAGATGCAGGCTGGCAACGTGGAAAAGATGATATTTTTGAAAAAGATGGACAAAAGGCTAGTATGACGTTGTATTATCCTTCAGGTGATCAAATGAGACAATCCTTATCCCTTGTGTTTGCAGACATGATGAATCAGTTTGGTATAGAAGTCACAACGGAAGGTGCAAGCTGGAGCGAGATTGAAAGAGAAATGCATGCTAATCCAGTCATGATGGGTTGGGGAAGTCACGATCCAATTGAACTATATTCTCTTTATCATTCTTCCATGCAAGGAATCGACTATTATAATGCTAATTATTATCAAAATGAACAAGTGGATCACTATTTAGATCAGGCAATTCATGCACGTACAGAAGAAGAGGCATATGAAAATTGGCAACTGGCCCAATGGGATGGCGATACAGGTATGAGTACGATAGGGGATGCGCCATGGCTCTGGCTAGTAAACCTTAATCATATTTATTATGTTAATGAAAATATTGAAATAGGCGAACAAAAGATACAACCACACGGACATGGGTGGCCAATTACTGATTTTATTACAGAATGGCAAGTAATCGAGTAAAAAGGAAGGAGACGAACGTCAATGGCAGTTGCGATCATAAAGAAATTATTACGGCTAGTTTTATTGCTGTTTGCGGTTAGTCTCCTTACTTTCTTGCTGGTCAGCATGTCTCCAGTTGATCCGGTACGAGCATATATTGGTGCGGATATGCTGCTAGTTAGTCCAGAGCAACGGGAGCTGATCGAGGCGTACTGGGGCTTGGATCAATCACTTTTTACCCAATATCTACAATGGATTTCTAGTATTCTGTCGGGTGATTTCGGTACATCGCTAATTCATCGAGTTCCTGTTATGGATGTTATAGCAGATAGATTCTTCTCTTCGATTCTATTAATTGCTCTTGCTTGGCTAATGTCTGGAATTTTGGGGATTGTGTTAGGATCTATTGCAGCCATGAAAAAGGGAACATGGATCGACCGGTTTATTAAAGGGTATTGCTATCTGTTACTTTCTACACCAGGATTTTGGTTAGGAATATTACTCATGATGGTATTCTCAGTCTGGCTGGGTATCTTCCCGACTGGCCTGAGTGCACCAATAGGCATAACTACTTCGGAAGTAACCTTTGCTGACCGTCTCTATCATGCGATTTTACCAGCTTTAACACTTAGTATTATTGGGGTTGCTAATGTTTGTCTACATACAAGAGAAAAATTGTTAGATGTGCTTAAGACCGCTTATATTTTGCAGGCGAGAGCGAATGGTTATGCAGGCATTCGTTTATTTATGAGACATGGCCTCCGTAATATGTTGTTACCGGCTATTTCAGTACATTTCGCTTCATTTGGTGAATTATTTGGTGGTGCGATTATAGCAGAACAAGTTTTCAGTTATCCCGGATTAGGACAAGCAGTGGTGGATGCAGGTTTACAGGGAGATATGCCACTTTTTCTAGCAATTGTGCTGATTAGTGCTATCTTTGTTTTCGTTGGTAATTGGATAGCAGATATCCTATATCTCGTTTTAGATCCGCGTTTACGAAAGGGAGGGAGCAGGTCATGAAAAAAAACATGCTGATCCCACTTTTGGTATTTCTTGTTTTCTATATGCTGTCTTTCGTGATTAGTAACGATACAATCGATCTTGATTTAATTGGAAAAAACCAAGCTCCGAGTTTATTGCATTTGTTCGGAACCGACTGGCTTGGACGTGATATGTTACTCCGAACACTTAAAGGAATTCAACTTAGTATCACCCTCGGTATTGTGACGGCACTGCTTTCGACATGCTTAGGGCTTTTACTGAGTCTTCTGGCAACAGTCAATCCATACCTTGATAAAATGGTATCATGGTTAATCGATTTATTTCTGAGTTTACCGCATCTTGTTACATTAATACTAATTTCGTTTGTATTAGGTGGGGGATTCAAAGGAGTAGTGATTGGCTTAATGCTGACCCATTGGCCGGCGATAACAAGGATACTAAGAGCGGAGCTATTACAATTACAGACCATGCCATTTGTACAAATTTCAAAACGGCTTGGAAAAGGATTCTGGTGGCGGGCAAGACATCATTTTCTTCCTCACCTTTTTCCTCAATTAATGGTGGGCTTTACCTTAATTTTTCCGCATGCGATCTTACATGAAGCATCGATCACTTTCTTAGGGTTTGGTTTATCAGCAGAGCAGCCAGCAATCGGTATTATCTTATCGGAATCCATGCAATATTTATCTTCCGGTATGTGGTGGCTTTCCTTCTTTCCAGGTTTGACACTGTTAGTTATGATTATGTTATTTCAACGTTTTGCTAATGCGTTCAAACTTCATTTAGAAAGGGATCGGTCCTATGAAAACTATTTTAGAGGTTAATCAACTATCTGTTTTTCATCAAGAGTCAGCGCATTGTCTGTTAAAAGATATTCATTTTTCATTAACCAAAGGACAAGTGTTAGCCCTTGTAGGTGCCAGTGGCTCAGGAAAGAGTTTATTAGCTCAATCTATCTTTCAACTGTTACCAGAAAACCTTCGTCAAAAAGGTGATGTGTTATATAGCGGTCGACAGGTTAATGAGCAGGACCGTGGAACAAATATCGTATTGATACCACAATCAGTAGCAGCACTTGACCCTTTGATGAAAGTTGGTAAACAGATAGAAGGGCTGATTCAAGCAGGGAATCCTCATCAGATGATGCTCGACTTATTAGCACGATTGGGACTGGATGCGGATATTGCAACACGTTATCCGTTTCAATTATCTGGTGGGCAAGCCCGGAGAGTATTAGCAATGATTGCGTTAGGCAGTCCTGCCAACGTAGTGATAGCTGACGAACCGACTCCGGGACTTGATCAGGAAGCTAAGAATGAAATGATTGCTTTATTAAAACAGGTGAAACAAGCAGGGAAGGCAATTCTCTTGATTACCCATGATTTTGATGTGGCGCTTCAACTAGCTGACCAAGTAGCAGTTTTAGAGCAGGGAAGTATCGTCGAAGTAGCCGATGTCGAGCATTTTTCAGGTGAAGGAGAGAAGTTGACACATCCCTTTACAAAAGCATTATGGCAGTCTCTACCACAAAATCTATTTAAAATATAATATATACAATAAAGCACATAAAACATAAACTGCGAAGTAATGTGTACATAGATTTGCTTTCTTCCATTCTTTTCTTGATGAGTGCATAACCATCGCTGCGGAAAAATACTCCCTTTCCGGGGGCACGGCCTCAGCTAACTTTGCAAAGAAAATCACTTTGCAAAGTGGATCTTCGGCTCGCGCTGTTCCCCCAGGAGTGTCGCATTTTTCCGCAGCTCAGAATAGTGTTCTGATAAAGTCACAGAAAATCCTAAGAATGTAATTCCATGAGTTCTATCTTCAAAAAATCAGTGCTACACTACCAGTGGAGGCAAGATACGCAGACTCCTACGGGACCAGCACGTGTCCGAAGACCCCACAGACAAGCGTTCTTTGCTTGTTGAGGAGGCTGAGGCCGTGCCCGTGGAAAGCGAAGTATCTTGCCGGAGCGTATCATAGCACTTACCTTTAATCAGAATGGAAAAGAGCAATTCTGATTTTTCATTAGTTCGCAGTATGTATCTACTATGAATCAAGTGAGTTTTGCCAAATTTTTAATGAGGAGCTTATACATGCTAAAGGTAGAAAAGCTATCTTATACTTTACCCAATCGAAAAACGCTTTTTCGCGATATTTCTTTGACTCTGGCTAAAGGGGAAATTGTTGGACTAAGTGGTGCAAGTGGGGTGGGAAAGACGACATTTGCCAAAGTGATAACAGGCTATTTGTCAGCTGAATCTGGAGAAATCAATTACAAACCAGTAAAAAACAAACCTTATCCTGTCCAATTAATATGGCAGCACCCGGAACAATCGGTCAATCCAAAGTGGCGATTACAGAAGGTATTAGAGGAAGCGGGAGAGATAAATAAGCAATTGCTTGATCAATTGAATATACCTTTTGAATGGTTACCGCGCTATCCACATCAACTTTCAGGAGGCCAACTACAAAGAATATGCATAGCACGATGTTTATTAACGAATCCTTCTTATATTATTGCAGATGAAATGACGACAATGTTAGATCCGATCGCACAAGCAGAAATATGGCAGTTGGTAACGGAATATGTCAAAAACAATAAGGTGGGATTACTTATTATTAGTCATGATCGACTTCTGTTAGACAATCTATGTGAAAAAGTAATAGATTTTACGCAATTTGTGAAACCAACCGACGATCTATCTCGTAATAATCATGAAGGGGTGAGAAAATGAGAGAACAACCTAATGAAAGAATTGCCACGGATGCGATTAAGGCGTGGAAATTAACAGCGCAACTCATTGCAATTATACCGTTATTACTAACTATTGCAGCATTCGTTGTAGCGTACTTTTTCGATTTTTTATCGTATTGGCTAGGTATCGTACTAGCGGTTTTTACCGTTTTAGAATGTACAATCACTATACTTATTATTCCAAAATTAAGATGGAGAAGATGGCGCTACCAAATCTATGAACAGGAAATATACATACAGCACGGAATTTTAATCGTGACCAGAACCGTGGTACCGATGATAAGGGTACAGCATGTCGATACACAACAAGGTCCGATTTTAAAAAAGTATGGATTAGCGACTTTACAGATCTCAACAGCTGCTACAACACATGAAATACCTGCTTTATTAGAAGCAGAGGCAGCAGATTTACGTGACCAAATCTCCGAATTAGCGAGGGTGGAGCAAGATGATGTCTGAACCAAAACGACTACACCCAGCAGGAATGATATTTAATATCATTCAGGCAATCCGTCAATCCGTATTTGGCTTTTTACCAATTGTCATTATAGCTGTAGGGAATGATGCATGGTTTTATGTCATTCTAGGTGCCTCCATTTTAATCGGTTTAATCATTTTATTTAGTGTATTATCCTGGTTTCGCTATACCTATCAATTAGAAGAAGATCAAATTCGAATCGAACAAGGTATTCTGATAAGAAAGAAACGAACGATTTCGAAACACCGAATTCAGTCGATTGATTTGTCGCAAAATATTATTCATCGTATTTTTGGTTTAACAAAAGTACAAATTGAAACAGCTGGCAGTGATCACCGGATTGATGCGGCCTTATCTGCGGTGACGATGGCAGATGGTAAAATGCTTCATGATCAGCTTAAATATAAACAACAAGCGGCAGTAGTAGACGAGAACGAAGGACCCGCCCAGGAACTGAACAAAGAAGTGCCAGAAAAAGATTATCCTCAGAAAAAAGTTACACCTAAAGCATTGATTGTTGCTGGTTCAACTTCAGGAAGCTTTGGAATTATTCTTGGTTTATTTGGTTTAGCATTTTCAGAGTTAGAAACGTTTATTCCAGACCGATTCTATAATCAGGCAACAGAATGGGTGTTTTCTCAAGCGGTTCAAGTGTTGATCGCATTTGCTATTATCGTATTAATTTTATTGTGGATGTTAGGTGTTTTACAGACCTTGATCCAATATTGGAATTTTACGATTACCAGATATGACAAAGAATTGTTTATTACGAGAGGGTTATTAGAAAAGAAACAATCGACCATTCCATTAAAAAGGATACAAGCGGTTGGTATTAAGGAAACGATTATTCGGCAACCATTAGGGTTAGCATCAGTTTATGTCGAGATAGCCAGTGGAGAAATAGGTCAGAATCAAGACATGCACACGTTAATCTTTCCTTTAATGCGCAAAAAACATATCCCAAGCTTTTTAAAGGAATTACTACCTGAATATCGCTATCAGCCTGAAGGAATGGTGAAATTACCGACTAAGGCATTACCTTATTATATGGTTCGAACAGTTCTAATTCCATTGATCGTAACGATTGTCATTGCCATACAGTTCTTTGAATTTGCTTGGATACCTTTAATTGTGACGTTACTCGCCTGTATATATGGTTATTTTCAATTCAAAACAACGGGATACCTTATTCAAGATCAGCAATTGCTGGTACAGACTCGTACTATTAGCAAGGATACCGCTCTAGTACCACACAAAAGATTACAGTCCTTGCAGAAGAAACAGCATATTTTACATCGAAAACAGGGATTAGCAACATTAGATACAGCAATCTTAAATAAGTTTGTTGGTCGTCATTTCATCGTAAGAGAATTAAGAGTGGAGGATGTAGATCACATAGCAGAGTGGTATTCATATCGGGAAAAACCACTTTAATTTGAGGTAGTTAGTACTTTATCACGGTGCCAATTTTCTTTTAAGAAAAAGGTCCATGACAATGGATGATTTATATAAGTTAAGTTGAAAATGCAATAAACAGAATAAAGGACCACACATTACTAAAAAATGTGTGGTCCTTTTTTTTATTCCTAAGTATCAGAGGTGGGAGCTACTATCATATACTGTTTCCCTCTGCCCAAATGATGCGAACGTATATTAAAAAATAAAAATGTTGACGAATTTTTGCATTAGGTGTATTATTTTTCCTAAGGGAAACTTTTTGAATATTTGGGCATATATATAATGGAGATCTTTGATTTTACTTAGGAGAGGTGTACAGCTAATGGAATTAGAAGGAGTGGTATGGGCGTTTAGTTTGACATTACTAGCGGGGTTGGCAACAGGTGTTGGTAGCGTACTGGCGTTTTTTACGTCCAATACAAATACAAAATTTTTGTCATGGGCATTAGGGTTTTCAGCTGGTGTGATGATCTATGTCTCGATGGTAGAAATTTTTGTGAAAGCACAAGACTCGTTGGTAGGAGAATTAGGGGATACAAAAGGAGCTTGGTTAACAGTTATAGGATTTTTTGCGGGTATGGTTTTAATAGCATTAATCGATAAATTTATTCCAAAGCAGGGGAATCCGCACGAGCTGAAAAAAGTAGAGGATATGAACAAAGATCCAAATGGTGATGGTAGTTTATTGAAAATGGGTACGTTCACTGCACTAGCCATTGCCATTCATAACTTTCCTGAAGGGATTGCTACTTTTACGGCTGCATTACAAGATCCTAGTTTAGGGGTTGCCATTGCCGTCGCAATAGCGATTCACAATATTCCGGAGGGGATTGCTGTTTCGGTTCCGATTTATTTTGCCACAGGAGATAAAAAGAAAGCTTTTAAATTATCCTTTCTATCAGGATTATCTGAACCTATCGGTGCGTTAGCAGCCTTTTTATTTTTAATGCCTTTTCTATCAGAAGTGTTGTTTGGCATGATTTTTGCGGCCGTTGCTGGTATCATGGTATTTATTTCTTTAGATGAACTACTACCAGCAGCAAAGAAATACGATGAAGCTCACACATCTATATATGGCCTTATTACAGGGATGGCAGTAATGGCACTAAGTTTATTATTGTTCATTTAAAAAAAACGGGGATTGTTCCCCGTTTTTTTTAAAACTTATCGTTTTTCTAATTTCTTATCATTTTTGCAATAAAGACTACAAGTGCAATCACTAGTAGAATGTGTATTAGTCCACCTGCAACTTCAAATAAAAAGCCAATAATCCATGCTAACAGTAGAATTCCTATAATTGTCCAAATCATGAAGTTCACTCCTTCTTTGCTAGTGTTACGTATAAAATACCCATTAACGACAATAATAAACTTTTTTCGAAAAAATATTGCAATAATAGCAGTGGCTTGTTATAATAATCAACGTGGTTTCATTAAGAGATTGTTAATTGTTTTTAATAAACAGTTCTTTTAATATATATCCATGCGGGTGTAGTTTAGTGGTAAAACCCCAGCCTTCCAAGCTGATGTCGAGGGTTCGATTCCCTTCACCCGCTCCATACATAGGGTTGAACGTAGTGTTTCGTTTTAAAATGAAGCATTACGTTTTTTTATTATGTTAAAATTAAAAGTAATTATCTATCCAAAGTGGCGAATAACGACAAAATGAGATAGAGTCTGATTAAAACACTTGCGCATTACTGTTTACAACTTGTATTGTAGAGAATGAATAACAATATATAAGAGGAGTAAATAGCATGAAAAAGTTACAACAACTCTTGCGAAATATAGATGGAAAAGGTTATAAAGCCTATAAATCGATTCAAGGGCGTTATTCCTTCCATCGTTATGAAATATCTATGGACTATGTACAAGGAGATCCATTCGCGTCGCCTTCGAAAATCCGCATCGTTATTCCAGATGCATATCGTCCAATTAAAGATGAATGGAAACAATCCAAACAAAGAAACATATATGTAGCGGATCATATCGCCCGTTCGGTAGCAAAAGCAATTCAGGCGGAAGCCAAACAATCGAGGGGATCTGGTAAAAGCGGATTAATCCATATAGATCAACCCGGTCAGGAAATTCTTGAACGAACAGCGGTTCAAATAAAAAAAGAAAAAACGATTATCTGTTTATCAGTTGGTTTGCCGGCAAATGGGCGCCGTATTAATGGTAAAGAAGCAGAAAAGTTATTTTTTACGATTCTGCCCTCCATTCTGAAATATTCCATTTTTGCTATAAAAGATGAAGAAATAGAACAGAGTGTACAGCTAGCAGACCAGCATATCGCCATTAGAGAGAAAATGAAGGAAAATAATTGGCTAGCTTTTGTTGCGGATGGAGCAATTCTTCCGCGGGAAAGTGGTGTGAGCAACCGACCATTAAGAAAAGCAGTGCCTTTTGAAAGTCCTCAAGAAAATCGAGTGGAAATTAAGCTGCCACACCGTGAGGAACCTTTAACAGGTATGGCTATTAAAAAAGGCATAAGCTTAATCGTCGGTGGTGGTTATCATGGTAAAAGTACGTTATTGCAAGCTTTGGAGCGCGGAGTTTATCATCATATTCGCGGGGATGGTCGTGAATATGTGTTAACTAATCTCGATGCTGTTAAAATAAGAGCTGAAGATGGAAGACAGGTAACATCGGTCAATATCTCTGCTTTTATCAATGATCTGCCGCATGGGCAAGCGACAACTAAATTCACGACAGAGAATGCCAGTGGCAGTACCTCACAAGCAACGAATGTAGTGGAAGCAATAGAAGCCGGGGCGACAACCTTGTTAATTGATGAAGATACAAGCGCCACAAATTTTATGATTCGTGATGCACGTATGCAAGCACTTGTTCACCAAGATAAAGAACCGATCACACCTTTTATCGATAAAATCAAACAATTACGTGATGATTTAGAAGTGTCAACAATTTTAGTGATGGGTGGTTCAGGTGATTATTTTGATGTGGCAGATGAGGTAATCATGATGGATCAATATAAACCATTTAATGTAACAGACAAAGCTCGAGAAATTGTGGAACATCACCCTGTTTCCCGTCAGCCGGTGACAGAAAAACTGGCCAGTGATATGAATCAACGCATCTTTTTACCACCAAGTCTAAACTTACAAAAAGGGAAAAAGAAAAAAGTGCAAGCTAAAAGTCTTTATACCATTTTGATGGGCATGACAACGATTCAACTTCAAGGTGTGGAACAGTTAGTCGATGCCTCCCAAACACGGGCCATTGCAGAACTGTTACGTTACATGGAAGCAAAAGGGATTTTAAAGCAAGGAAAACCATTATCATCCTTGCTCGATGATATCGAAAAAATAATGGATAATGAAGGTTTACAAGCATTTGCCCCTTTTCCAAATCAGCACCCAGGTGACCTTGCCCGGCCAAGACGATTTGAAATTGCGGCATGCTTGAACAGAATGAGAACAGCAAAAGTCCAATAAAGTGATAATTCCAGCGCTACGGACGGTAAACCCCGTGATAAAAAGGAGGTGAGTGTAATGGCATATCAAAAACTGAAAGAAGAGTTAATTGCTTATAGTAAAGAGATTGGTATCGACAAAATCGGTTTTGCCAGTGTAGAACCTTTCGCTGAATTTAAATCAAGGCTAGAGGAACAGCAAGCATTAGGCTATGCTTCTGGATTTGAAAAAGGAACCAATCAAGAAAGAACGGAACCGGAACGATTAATGCCAGGTGCAGAATCAATTATTGCCATTGCACTTGCCTATCCAACAAGAATTAAAAACGATCCGAAAAGTGTCAAAGGGGATCGCCGCGGTTTTTTCGCGCGTGCATCATGGGGAACAGATTATCATATCGTTTTAAAAGAAAAGTTAGATAAGCTAGCTTCCTTTTTACAGAAAAAGGTGCCAGGCTTACAATTTAGTTCAATGGTTGATACGGGTGAATTGTCTGACCGAGCTGTGGCAGAACGAGCCGGTATTGGTTTCAGTGGCAGCAATACGTTAATCATTTCTCCAGAGTACGGATCTTATATGTATTTAGGTGAGATGATTACCAATATACCTTTTCCTGCTGATCAACCACTTGATGAGGGGTGTGGGACGTGTACAAAATGTTTAGACGCTTGTCCAACAGGTGCACTTGTCGAGCCGGGACGATTAAATGCACAGCAATGTCTCGCATTTCTCACCCAAACGAAAGGTTTCATGCCGGATGATCATCGAGATAAGCTAGGAAACTACATCTATGGCTATGAAACATGCCAGGTTGTCTGCCCGTATAATAAAGGAGTAGATTTTCACAATCATGAGGAGTTTGAGCCTGATCCAGATCTGGTAAAACCACGACTTGTCGATTTGTTAGCTGTTTCTAACCGTGAATTCAAAGAAAAATTCGGGAAAATGGCCGGTTCTTGGCGCGGTAAAAAACCACTCCAACGTAATGCCATTCTTGCCTTGGCCCATTATAAGGAAGCATCGGCCATTGATACGTTAATCGAGTTAATGATCGATGACCCACGTCCAGTCATCCGTGGAACAGCAGCATGGGCAATCGGGAAAATAGGCGAGGAAAGAGGATTTCGTGCCATAGAACAAGCAATGCAGCGAGAAAAAGACCTGGAAGTTATGGAAGAAATGGAAAAAGGCTTACAATTTGAATCAATATCAACCAATTAAATGGGGGGATCTGTAATGAATTCACTGAACTATTTTCCGTATGACTCACCGCTGGGCACTCTTTTACTTGTAAGTTATGATCAACATCTTATTTTCATTAAATTTGGAACGATTGAGGAGTATGAACAGGAGATTATTGCTTGGGCTGAAAAACATTCTCTACCTACTAACTTAGTAGAATCAAAGGAATCATTGACAGAAACAATCAGCCAATTGGATCAATATTTTAAAGGGGAGCGAAAGACCTTTTCGATACCTTATAGATTTTACGGTACTCCTTTTCAAAAGAAGGTATGGCAAGCTTTAGCTGAAGTAGAGTACGGTAAAACTTGTTCTTATCTAGATATTGCTAAAAACATCGATTCACCAAAAGCAGTACGAGCTGTTGGAGGTGCTAATAACAAAAACCCGATTTCCGTCATTATTCCCTGCCATCGCGTTATTGGAAAGAACGGCAAGTTAGTTGGTTACGGCGGAGGTTTGGATAAAAAAGAATATCTATTGGAATTAGAGAGGGCGGGAGTTTGATACTTCCGCCCTTATATTTTCAGGAAAGAAAATATAAAACTTGGGTATTTGTCTAGCTCCAAGTGCCCAGAAACTAGGCGACTTCACGAATCGCCCTACGATAAGTCATCATCGGTTCGCAAAGCACACCGTGATTCCTTTATCTCAGTTGATTCGCTCCAGTCGCTACGTTTCTAAACGGGCGCTCTGCGCTTTTCTTATTTATTCTGCTGTTTCGTCTTCAGATGTCTCAGTAGTTGTTTCTTCCGTTTGATCTTCAGTGTCACTTTCATCATCTTCGGCACAAGCAGTAAGCCCGCCAAAGGCCAAGAAAGCAACAGCTAAAAGAGATAGCCATTTCTTCTTCATCAATAATCCCTCCTTCAAATTCCATTCTAAAAATCCATATGGATAATTACAACTAAAAATTCCATATATTAACTAAAATTTATATTATTTACACACCTTTAACATTAAAAAGATACAAAGATTGACAGCAACCATTGTCGTGGAATAAGTACGGATGACTTTGAAACGGACATGTTGAAGCTTATTCATCAAACAAGGTGTTAAAAGTTCGCAAAATATGCATCAAATAGATTTACTTTTACTGGAACAACCAACCTATTAAGGCAAAATTAAAAGGCAAGAGTCCAATACAATACCGAACTCTTGCCCAATAAGCTACTTAATATAATTTGTCTAATTTTTTGGGGTCGCTTCAATTAAATACAAGCATTTCTTTTTACTTGCTTACCTTTGATCATTTATTATTCTAATTCAATGTCGCCTTCCATTTCACCTTCTGCTTCGGTGTCGTCTTGACTATCTTCTTCCATCGGATCCTCTTCCTCAGCAGCTGGATCTTCTTCAGGCATTGGTTCCTCTTCAGCAGCTGGATCCTCTTCAGGCATAGGAGCTTCTTCTTCAGCCGGAGCTTGATCTTCCATTGGTGTCTCTTCTCCTGGTGCTGGAGCTTCCTCCTCCTCACCGCAAGCTGCCAACCCACCAATTGTTAATACAGAAACTCCAAGCAATGATATTATTTGTTTCTTCATTTTTAATTCCTCCTTATTGTTTGTTCACGAATCTTATTCCCGGGCAGTAAACGAATTAATCATAAAAAAACCCCATTTAATATAATGTTAATCTCTTTAAAATATAGTAATAGATTTGAAATTTCTATGATATAACGAAATAATATTGTAACCTCAATCAGATAACGACATTCCAAGACTAATTGCAATTCTCATGAATATATATGGAAACAGGGAGGGGATTGTGTTGTCAGAATGGGAGTTAATTAAAAGGCATTGGAAAGATAACTGGAATCAGAATGAGCATTCTCTTCACAAAAAACAGCAGCTTCACAAGAAAAATGGTAAAAGTATTAATCATATAGATATAATAGGAAAAAAACAGAACACAACAACAAATAACGATCGATCAGAATTAGCCTATCAATTGTATATCAAATTGTTTATTGAGGATGAAGATAATTTTTATCACGAGGAAGTGGTAGAAAATCGTATTGCTATCATAAAAAATGATCAAGTAATAGAGGATAAGGAGATTTCGTTTCAGAGAGCGCAAAAACCTGAAAAGATAGAAGCTGATCAAAATCAGGTGCGTTTTGCCTATGATAGGAGAGCAGCGGTTCAGTATGCAGAACGATGGTGGAATGATGCTAATCCAGCTTATCAATTTTTTGAAGATAATGACTGTACCAATTATATTTCGCAATGCCTAAGAGCAGGTGGTGCTCCGATGCATGGTGCTCCGAATCGATCCAAGGGCTGGTGGTATCAGAATAATAATTGGAGTTACAGCTGGTCAGTAGCCAATGCACTCAGGTGGTATTTAAGTGGGGCAACTTCAGGTTTAAAGGGAACAGAGATAAGTGATCCGCAAAACCTTTTACTAGGTGATGTGATTTGTTATGATTTTCAAGGAGATGGCAGATGGGATCATAATACAATTGTTGTGGCAAAAGATAGTCAGAACATGCCGTTAGTCAACGCTCATACGAATAATAGTCGTCATCGATTTTGGACATATGAGGATTCAGCAGCATGGACACCGGACTGTAACTATCGTTTTTTCCGAATAGGAGAGGATGATCGTGCAAAAGATTAAGATTATGGTATAATAACTAAGGTTAATAAGCAATATTTGAGGTGAAATACATTGGCAGTCCATGTCGTATTATATCAACCAGAAATTCCAGCTAATACGGGGAATATCGCAAGAACATGTCTAGCAACAAATGTTCATTTACACTTAATCCGACCACTCGGTTTTTCTACCGATGATAAAATGTTACGCCGTGCCGGATTAGATTATTGGCATGATGTTTCGATTAATTATTATGATTCATTAGATGAATTATATGAAACATTTCCTAAGGCTGAGTTTTATTATATCGAAAACTTCGGAACGAAATATTATTCTGAATTTGATTTTAGTGATAGTGAAAAGGATTTGTTTTTCGTTTTTGGTCGTGAAACCAATGGAATTCCAAAAGATCTTTTAGAAGGCAAAGAAGATCGCTGCCTTCGCATCCATATGACAGATAAGGTTCGCTCCTTGAATTTGTCCAATACCGCAGCGATTATCGTCTATGATGTTCTGAAACAACAAGGCTTTCCAGGCCTAGATTAACCACAGCATACTTGTTGTGGTTTTTGTTTATTTAATGAGGTGATGAAATGGATCAGGAAACAGTAATCCAAAAGACAGCAGAGATGGTACGTGAAAAATTATTAGGTGAAGGATCCGGTCATGATTGGTATCATATTGAACGTGTGACCACTACAGCTAAAAAACTAGCACATCAGGAAAATGCCAATCTATTCGTCGTGTCTTTAGTAGCGTTATTGCATGATTTAGCTGATGATAAGGTCGTGGATAGTGAAGAGGAAGGTTTGAGAGCTATTCAGGAATGGCTTGGGCAATCTGGTGTGGAAAAACATGATATGGACCATATTTTATCTATTATTAAGAATATGTCATTTAAAGGTGGTAACGGGAAGCAACTCGACACAATAGAAGGACAAGTAGTCCAAGATGCGGACAGGTTAGATGCGATTGGAGCGGTTGGCATTGCACGGTGCTTTGTATATGCCGGTAAAAAAGGGCAGCCAATCTATGATCCAGAATTAGAAGTACGAGAACAAATGACTAAGGACGAGTATCGTAAAGGTCAATCAAGTGCTATTCACCATTTCTATGAAAAACTGTTAAAATTAAAAGACCTCATGAACACAAAAGCAGGCTATCAATTAGCACAAGAACGACATCAGTTCATGGAACAATTCCTAGATACATTTTATATGGAAGTAGGAGAAGATATAACGCCCAAATAAAGGAGAGGTTAGCTTGACATCGATTTGTTTTGTTAGACACGGAGAAACCGATTGGAACGCACTGGGAAAAATTCAAGGACAGACAGATATTCCATTAAATAATAATGGACGTTCACAAGCAGATGAGTGTGGACGTTACTTACAAGATTTTGAATGGGACGTGATGATAACAAGTCCTTTACAGCGAGCGAAAGAAACGGCAACAATCATCAATAAATACCTTGATTTGTCTTTAACAGAAATGAACGATTTTCGTGAAAGAGGATTTGGGGATGTAGAAGGAATGACATTTCAGGAACGTTTAGAAGCATTCCCAGATGGGATCTATCCCAATCAGGAAAGCTTTGAAGAACTTACGGAGCGCCTAGTGGAAGGATTGCAAGAAATTCATCAGATACATAAGGGGAGGAAAGTACTACTTGTCGCCCATGGTGCGGTGATCAATGCCATACTAACCAATTTTTCTGATGGGAAAATCGGTTCGGGAAAGACTAGGCTCGTTAATGGCTGTATTAATCATATTGAATGGATAGAGGAAGTGTGGCAAATTAAAAGCTATAATCAGACCGGACATCTTTCAGCGTTTAATGAAAAAGGCAAGATATAACTCTCAACGATCCTTGAGTCGAATAGAAGTGTTCTAAAAGCCAGGAGGGGTGAAAAAAGAGAAGCTCGCGTCCGATAGAAGTGCTCTAAACACCGGGATAAATGAAAATGTTTCCTAACGAGCATAAAGAAACAACCTAAATGACGAAAGTAACAAAAAATGGTACTCGTATCCATTAGAAAAGCCCATTTCTTTTTAAGTAGTGACATTCACTACTTTTTATAATATACTATATTCAAATAATCAAATGAATGTTTGAATGAGGTGACCCAAATGAAATGTGAAACATATTGTTATGATGAAGCGGTTGTAGCTCGTGTACAGCCAGAAATAGAAAAACTTACAGGTGTCGAGTTGATTTTTAAAGCATTATCCGATGCGACACGCTTAAAAATCACGTATGCCTTAACATTAGAAAAAGAATTATGTGTTTGTGACGTGGCTAATATCATTGGTTCGTCCACCGCAACTGCATCCCATCACTTACGTATGCTCCGAAATATGGGATTAGCGAAATATCGCAAGGAAGGAAAGCTTGTCTTTTATTCGTTAAAGGATGATCATGTGCGTCAACTCGTCACGATTGCTAAAGCACATGCGGAAGAAGGTGTTCAGGTTGGCTGAAAAGCAAGTCTTTAGACTACAAGGCTTATCATGTACGAACTGTGCTGCTACATTTGAAAAAAATATCAGGAAAATTAACAGTGTCGAGGATGTTGATTTGAATTTTTCTGCCGCTAAATTAACGGTCCATGGTGAAGCGACTATTGAAGAGTTGGAACAAGCAGGAGCTTTTGATCATATTAAAGTATATCCTGAGAAAAAGAAAGCACCGGTCATTCCTTTTTACAAGAAAAGAGAAAATCAGTTAACGATTCTTTCTTTACTATTTGTCATGGTTGGGTATGTATTCTATTTTCAAATAGGAGAGCATCACACTTTAACAATTAGCACCTTTGTACTTGCCATTGTCATTGGTGGATATGATCTAATCAAAACAGGAAGTAAAAACTTGATTAAGTTTCAGTTTGATATGAAAACGTTAATGACGATCGCAGTGATTGGTGCAGCGATTATCGGCGAATGGGCAGAGGCTGCTGTAGTAGTATTCCTGTTTGCTTTGAGTGAAGCATTGGAAAGCTTTTCGATGGATAAAGCACGAAACTCAATCCAATCGTTAATGGAGGTTGCACCGAATCGAGCGACCATTAAACGGGATGACCAATTGATAGAAATCGATGTAGAGGATGTACAAATCGGAGATACGATGATCGTCAAACCTGGGGAAAAAATCGCCATGGATGGTAAGGTTAAAGAAGGAATGTCATACGTTAATCAGGCAGCCATTACAGGTGAGTCCGTTCCAGTTGAAAAAGGAGATGGAGCGACTGTTTTTGCAGGTTCGATTAATGAAGAAGGAGCACTAGTGGTTGAAGTAACCAAATCAAGTGAGGATACAACGATTGCTAAAATCATTCATTTAGTCGAAGAAGCGCAAGCAGAAAAAGCACCAACACAGCAATTTGTCGATCGTTTTGCAAAATATTATACTCCTGCTATCATGTTATTGGCATTACTTGTAATCGTTATTCCACCTGTTTTTGGTGCGGATTGGCAGACATGGATTTACAATGGTTTAGCTGTATTAGTCGTTGGTTGTCCATGCGCATTGGTGATCTCGACGCCAGTTGCGATTGTGACAGCAATTGGTAATGCTGCACGAAATGGCGTGTTGATCAAAGGTGGTATCTATTTAGAACAACTGGCAAACATTGATGCTGTTGCTTTTGATAAGACCGGAACCATTACACTTGGTAAACCTATGGTGACAGAAGTAGAAGCCCTTCGTGGTACAGAAGAAGAGCTTTTGCAAATAGCTGGGGCATTGGAAGCCTATTCCGAACATCCAATAGCACGAGCCATTCACAAAAAAACAACAAATTTACTATTACCAGAAGCAACACAATTTCAATCGATTACCGGTAAAGGGATTATAGCTACGGTTCATGGCGCTCGTTATAAAATTGGAAATGCTAGACTTTTTGAAGGAATCGAGCTTCCGTCCGTTTCAGAAAATACGGTTTTATATGTCGGAACAGAGAATGAACTAATCGGGTATTTAACTGTTGCAGACCAACCTCGACCTAATATCAGACAACAAATGAAGAAACTGCATCAATTAGGTATAAGCAAAACAGTTATGCTGACAGGTGATGTAACCAATGTGGCAGAAAATATTGGCCAACAAACAGGTGTATCAGATGTAAAAGCAGAGCTTTATCCTGAAGAAAAGCTATCTTATATCAAACGATTAAAACAGTCTCATCGAGTTGCAATGGTTGGTGATGGAATCAACGATGCACCGGCGTTAGCAGAAGCAAATGTTGGTATTGCTATGGGCGGTGCTGGTACGGATGTCGCATTGGAAACAGCGGACATTGCTTTAATGGGGGACGATCTATCAAAAATTCCTTATTCGATTCAATTAAGCAAGCGAACATTACGCATTATAAAAGAAAACATTGGCTTAGCTTTATTATTAAAAGTGGTTGCCCTGTTACTTGTGATACCAGGCTGGTTAACATTATGGTTAGCGATTTTTGCAGATATGGGAGCGACTTTACTTGTTGTTTTCAATGCCTTACGGTTAATTCGCAAAAATGAAAAATAATGTTCCCTAGATATATGCTTCTCTTCACGAGATATAACCTTATCTCGTGAAGAGGCAACATAACATCCAAATTACAACTTAGTTACGACCGGAACGAATAATATTTTGCATTTTTTCAACATTTGGATAGTCAAAATCCTGATATTGCTGGCACACTTTCTCTAGATCATATGGAACTCGCACATGACTTGTTTGTATCTGTCCACCAACAATATCAACAATCACATAGGATGCTTTAGCCATTCCGTCAAAAGGTAAACCAACACTACCTAAATTGACAATAGTTTTTCCTCCCACTGTCCGTTCATAAGCTTTGTGAATATGACCATATAAATAAACGTCTGCCTCTTCTTTTGTCGTTAATTTTTCTAACAAATCATTATCTGTTACATTTGGTAAGACAACATCAAATAAACTGTCAGGAGTTGCATGGAAGGCGTGAATACGGACTCCGTCTTCCTCTAATGTTAATTCAGTCGGCAGTGATTCTAAAAAGGAAATTTGTTCTTCATCTAGATTACTTCTTATCCATTCTTGTTCTTGCTGCATTGTTTTTAAGGCTTGTTGGGGAACTTCTCCTTCTCGGACACCTCTAACAACCCATTGATCAGCATTCCCTTTGATAACATCCGTGTTTAATCCCCTAATTAAGTTTATTGACTTGGATGGTTCAGGTCCCCGGTAAGCAATATCACCAAGTACGGCAATGCGATCAACCTGTTTTTTTTCGATATCATCTAACACTTCTTCCAAAGCTACAGCATTTCCGTGAATATCAGAAATAAAAGCGAATCTCATTTTATCACCTCAAATTCATGATAAAATATAATCTTTTGATAAAGCAAAGATTTTGACGTTCTACAGGTGTGAAACATATAATAGTAGTATAGAGATAATTGCAATTACTCCTATGCCAATGTGATCGGGTGTAGGTTTTTCTTTTCGTGAAATGGGGAATAACTCTATTAAGGAGGTTTATCCATATGGTCTCATTTTTTACAAATAACATACCCACATTTATGAAAATTGAATTAGAAAAGTTATTTCATAAAATAAACCCGTTAATTAAGAAGAATGCTAAATATATGATGTTTGCTATTCCATTATTGTTAATTTCGATTTTAAACCTTATCTTTTTCTTGTTTTTCGATGGATTTGCCAATGGTATGGTGGCCATTGTAATTGTGTATGCATTAATGGCAGCAGTTGGATTGGCATTATATAAGGAATCGAAGCACATTAAGAGGAAAATTAAACAATTAGAGATGGAGCATATCGTAACCAGAATTGAAAAAAGTGACGTCATGAATGAGTACAAGAAGAAAGATTATATTTCTCTATTAAAATCACAACCGAAAATGGGGTTACAAACATTCATTAACTTCCTAACAGAAGAGAATGATAGAAGAAAAATGATGGAAGACTAAGGACTGTCTGTTAATTATTGGGCGGGATGATTGAATAAACCTAGTAAGAAATATAAACTAATAATAGAAGGGTGAGTCTATGCTCATCCTTCTATTTTTTTGTCTAGCAAAATGCGTTGACAACCCTTCTGAATCATGAGAGTATATATATTGTTGTTCTTTATAAAGAATGAAATGGTGATGATAAAATGGAGTTAGAGCGTTCGAAAATAAGGAGAGGTTATCAATGTACAGGTGAAAATGATATTTAGCAATTTTTATCACGGTGCTAATCGCTCCGTAAAACCCCTACTGAGGGAAGTCTCACTGTATACGTTGTTAATAAACTAATATACATAACCGTTCGTTATAATGAAAAAGGAGAGGAGCAAAAAAAGTGGAAAGTGCATTAAGAATTTTACATGTTGTGGAAAGTATGAACCAAAGTGAGGTAGGAACGATGATTATGAACGTTTACCGTAATTTGGATCGAAGCAAAGTCCAATTTGATTTTTTAACAAATGAAGAAGGAGATTATGATGGGGAAATACATCAATTGGGTGGTTTTATATATCGCATTCCATCCATAAATGAAGCTGGAATGAGAGATTATCAAAAAGCATTACGTCAATTTTTTAAAGGGCATCGGTTTTACATAGTAATGCATTCGCATATAGATCAAATGAGTGTCTTTCCTTTAAAAGCAGCGAAAAGAACAGGGATACCTGTAAGAGTAGCTCATAGTCATAACACAAAGGATAATGCAACAGGAATGATAAAGATATTAAAAGAGATTGCCGGCTCATTGATTCCGATTTATGCTACGGATTTTTTTGCTTCTTCCCCTGAAGCAGCAGATTGGTTATTCAAGAGAAAAGCCAAGCAAGTAGAAATGATGTTTAAAGGCATCGAAATAGATCGATTTTACTATTCTCGTTCATTGAGAGAACAAGGAAGACAGGAACTCAACATAACCGATAATGAATTTGTCATCGGTCATATTGGTAGATTTGCCCCGCAAAAAAATTATGACTATTTAATAGAGTTATTTGTTGGATTTCGCAGGAGAATTCCGCAATCGAAATTAGTATTAATCGGAGATGGCCCATTAAGAGCGCAAATCGAAGGGAAAATAAAGCAATATCGTGTACAAGACTATGTTATTTTTCTAGGGGCGAAACCAGATACAGAGAAGTGGATGCAAGTTTTTGATCTGTTTATATTCCCGTCCTTACATGAAGGCTTACCGCTAACCTTAGTAGAAGCACAAGGCGCAGGTTTACCCATTATTGCCTCTGACTCTATATCCAAAGAAGTTGATTTAGGAGCGGGACTCGTTCAATTCATCCCCTTAGATAATAAAAATAAATGGTTAGAAGCTATGTATGAAGCTTATGATCATACATATCGAAATCCTATTGAACCCGAAATATTATTTAAAAAAGGCTACGATGTTAAGCAAGTAGCTCAGCAAACAGAGCAAAAGTATCTACAGCTCAGAGATGAAGGCATATGAGTGAGATTACTGTCTCTACAAAATAATGAAAAAAAGAAAATCGATAGGATTTGAGGTTTGATAAATGATAGGGACAAATATAAATAGAATCAGAAAAAGAAGAAATTTAACTTTATCTGAATTGGCGGAAAGAGCAGATGTGTCAAAATCTTATTTAAGTAATATTGAACACAATTTAAATGATAACCCTTCCATACAAATCGTTGAAAAACTAGCAGAAGTGTTAAATGTGGAAGTGGTGACACTATTAGGAGAAGAAGATCAAATTTTGCTAAAGGATAATGAATGGAACGATTTTATAAATAATCTAAAAGCGATAGGGATAACTAAACTAGACTTTGATCAATATCGAATTGTCTTTGAATTTATTAAATGGAAGAACCAACAAGATGAACAGAAGTAAGCACATGGAATGGAAAAAAGAAATAAATGAATAGATTAATTCCTCCTGTATGACGAATTCTTAAGAAATTAATTACAAAACAATCGAATGCAACTAAAATTGGCTGGAAAGAAGGAATGTTCATGAAAAAAGTATTATTTATCATCGATCCATTAGATCCGGGATTATCTATTGAACATCAATTATACCTAATACATCACCATCTTGCGTCTGATACTGAAATATATGTGAAATCACTTGATAATCATCCACTTTTTTCTCGACAGCTTAATAAGGAAATATATAGATTGGCTTCCATTAATCATGTTATTTCTTCTCTAAGAAAAGATTCCTGCTATCCAAAGAATTGGCGTTTTACGTTGCAGCCTCGACCAGTACCATGGCATATTAGGAAAGCATATTACAATTTTCCATCATTAGTCCGATTATATTGGACACATATCAGCAAGGAAGTAACAAAAAGTCATACTTTTTATGATGAGGGTATTAGTTTGTCTTCTGGTATCCCGGCCTATTACCTAAGAGACAAGGTACAAGCTGAAAAGAAAAGTTATTATTTTCCTGTCAGACAGTTTAAACAGGCAGTAACGCCTGTCATTGATGATTTACGTAAACAGGATACTATATATACTGCTTCAGAATCGATGTATAGTGAACTAGAGATAAATAATTATCAGGTAAAGTATTATGCAGATCCTTATTATAAAGAATCACTCTACCGTGTTTTACTGTTAGATGAAGCAAAAAGCTATCAACTGCAACACTTATCTATTTTATCAGCAAACAATCTGCCAAACAGGAGGAATATCGAAGAATTTATTCGTATGTCCGAATACTTAGTTAAACAGAACATCGCTTTTAGGTGGTATTTCTATGGCGATAATCAGAATGAAGCAATGATACGTAGCTATATTAAAAGTCATCACTTAGAGAAAAATGTTGTGTTTACCGGTGAGATAGCAAATGTCTTTCGATATTTGGAAAAAGCAGATGTCTATGTAGAATGGAATAAGCAATCTTCTATCTATTTTGAAGCAGAAACGATGCAGAAGCCTATCGTTCATTTAAAAAATCACAATCAGATCTTATCGAATAGGTGGTACAGGATCGCACAGACGTTAAAAACGATTGAAAAAAATAAAAATATATAGGCTGTCATTCGACTAAATTCCGAGAATAAGGAATAAGTTCAACAAATAATGGACCATTTAAAATAAAAAATAGTAAATTTAAACCAAATTGTTCTTTAAAACGAATAAAAAATACGTTATAATAAAAACGTGATAGGAATAATAGTAATATCAGTGTTTAAAAATATAAATAAATTAGCAAATAAGAGGAGGAAAATAGTATGACAAAGCACACAGTAGTTGTGGCAGAGTCACAAACACTTTTTCGTGATATGATTACGAATTTTGTAGAGGATATGGAAGAATTCCAAGTGATTGGAACATTAAAGAATGGGCAAGAAGTCATCAATTTTATAAAAGAGAAAGAAGTTCGTCCCTTTTTAATATTATTAGATATTCATATGCCAGTTATGAATGGTTTAGAATGTGCGAAGCAATTAAAGGAAATGTATCCCAACATTAAGGTGGTGTTATTATCTGCTTATGATGACGAAGAATCGATCGAAACAGTATTGTCTGTTTCAGCTGATGGATACATATTAAAGAGTTCTGGCCTGGATGAATTTAAAGATACATTACGCTTTATTATTGATGGTAAATTCGTTGCTCCACAAAAGCTAGTTCAATATTTCTCGCATCGTTTAGAATCCTTACTAAAGATCGAACGGGAAAGTTCATTGCATTTTATTAAAGAACAATTTAACCAACATAAAGATTTGAATAATCGAGAATTTCAAATTATTCAATTGATGAAAAAAGGTTGGACAAATCGAATGATTGCCGATCAATTAGGAATCAGTGAAGGTACAGTCAAAAATTACTTGTCGCTTATTTATAAGAAGCTTCAAATCAAAAGCCGTGTGGAGCTTCTGCAAATTTTATCCGAAATGACCGGTTAATAACCTTACATTTTTTCCCGATAGGCTCGTGGAGAAACGCCGTAATATTTTTTGAAAACGCGATGGAAATAAGAGTAAGAACCAAATCCACAATTTTGTGCAATATTTTCGAGTGTCATCGTTGTATATTTCATTTGATTAATCGCTGCAGATACGCGAATGGATTGGGCGTACTCGATTAAAGTCTGGTTGACATGTTCTTTAAATAAGTGTACACATCTTGATACACTCAGATTACAATGATTGGCAATGTCTTCTACCTTAAAACCTTGTTTTGTCGCGTTTTCCTCAATAAAGCGCATCATCTTCGTCACAACATATGGTCGGTATATATCATGTGACCTTTTATCAATCGCTCTTTGTAAAGACACACACAGTGCACTGACTAAATAGTAGGTAAGTTCACTGTTTCTTTCTTTTGTTGGTCGTCTTTCCTCAATGATAAGGTGATGCCAGAAGTCCAATACAGCTTCATCAAGTGTGATTTTTGTAAAAGTTGGGGCATCCTTGAAGCGTTGGTCAATCCATTCTCCCTCACAATATAAATGAAAATCACCACTTTGTTGTCCTTCCTCCACATATAACTCATAATTTTCACCAGGTTTAATAATTAGTAGATCGCCTTTTTCCGCTACATGTGTGTCATCGTTTACCTTAACCCGTGAGAGTCCCTCTGTTTGAAGCCGAAATAAATAAGACGCATACCGCGACTGATGCGACGTGTGATAACCATAACGATAATTATGATAAGAATATCCACAAAATCCAATTTTCATAAGAAAATCCTCCATCCTTAAAAGAGATAATATTCATCAAAGTAAATATGCAAGCCCGTTTTTAGAACAGCAAGCGTATATTCCTGTTGCATAAGAGAAGCAGTAATCAATAAATTCAAAGAAAAATAATTATTAATAGCAAAATAGTTCATGTTTTGATTATATCATTTATGTTCAAATTGTATATCATCATTTATTATAATAATAACTTATTGTTGCAAATGAAAAGGGTAACAATTTTAAAACAAACTATTTTAATTTCTAATACTTAGAATTGTTAACCCTTATTAATTACGCAAATAGGAAAGGTGAAGGAGGAGCCATAATGAACGTTTTAATATGGAACGAATACAGACATGAACAACATGATCAAGAAGTAGCAAAAATTTATCCAAAAGGGATTCATGAAGTGTTAAAGGAATTTTTGCAAACAGATGATATCCAAGTGGAAACAGCTACATTAGACGAACCAGACCATGGTATTACTGATGAGAAATTGGCTAAGACAGATGTCATGCTGTGGTGGGGACATTTAGCTCACCATGAAGTAGCGGACGAGATTGTTGATAAAGTACATCAGCGTGTTTTAGAAGGGATGGGTTTAATTGTGCTCCATTCCGGTCATTTCTCAAAAATCTTCCAGAAATTAATGGGAACAGGCTGTGATCTAAAATGGCGTGAAGCAGATGAGAAAGAAAGAATGTGGGTAGTCAATCCATCCCATCCGATTGTGGAAGGTATCGGAGAATACATTGAAATAGAAAAAGAAGAAATGTATGGCGAACATTTTGATATTCCTGCACCAGATGAGTTAGTGCTTGTCAGCTGGTTTGAAGGCGGAGAGGTGTTCCGTTCCGGTTGTACATATCGTAGAGGGCATGGGAAAGTGTTTTATTTCCGTCCAGGTCATGAAGGATATCCAACATACTACCATAAAGATGTCCAAAAAGTAATTCAAAATGCAGTGAGATGGGCTAAACCAACTACAAGAGAATTTTCTAGCTATGGAAATGCTCAACCATTAGAAGAGATAAAGTAAGACTCCCATCAGTGGGGTTTTTGATCCCCACTGATGGTTAGCGCCGTGATAAAACCAATATCATAAGAGGAGAAGTGAATTATGGATAAATTAAAAGTTGCAGTGATTGGCTGTGGAAGTATTGCGATTCATCGTCATTTACCAGAATATCAGGCAAATCCTTTTGTTGAGATTGTTGCCGTTTGTGATATTAAAGAGGAGCGTGCCCAGTTAACAGGATCTAAGTACAATGCACAGGCGTATACCGATTATAAGCAAGCAATAACAGACTCTAAGGCAGACCTTGTCAGTGTTTGTTTACCGAATTATTTACATGCCCCTGTTTCAGTTTTTGCAGCAGAACAAGGAAAGCATGTCTTATGTGAAAAGCCAATGGCAACTTCAGAAGAAGAAGCACAACAAATGATTGAGGCTAGCAATAACGCTGGTAAAAAATTAATGATTGCACATAACCAACGCTTTGTTCCTAGCCATGAGAAAGCGAAACAGTTAATCGCAAATGGTGAGATCGGAAAAGTATACAGCTTCCGTACAACGTTTGGCCACGGTGGACCAGAAGGATGGAGCATCGATGGAAAAGAAAGCTGGTTCTTCCGTAAAGAAGAAGCGTTTATTGGTGCGCTCGGTGACCTTGGCGTACATAAGGCAGATATGATTCGTTATATATTAGGTACCGAATTTTCCGAAGTAGCAGCAATGATTGAGGCATCTGCTAAAGAAAACAGTGATGTAGACGATCAGGCTGTAACCATTTTACGTAGTGAGAACGGCATTATTGGAACATTAACAGCAAGCTGGGCATATGGAGCAGGTGAGGATAACTCCACCGTTATTTATGGTGAGAAGGGTATGCTCCGTCTTGAGGATGATCCTGCTTACGGCTTAATAGCAACCTATACTGATGGATCAAAAGTAAATTATGAACTTGGCCAAATCCAAACAAATGATAGTGGCGGTCAAACTTCATCAGGTGTAGTCGATCATTTTGTCGATAGTGTACGAAATGATACAAAACCGTTGATTGATGGAGAAGAAGGATATAAATCACTACAAATTATCCTTGCAGCATTAGAAGCAAATAAAACGAAGAAAAATATATCGTTATAATGAGAAACTTCAATCAGTGGGGATTGTCTTCATTTCCACTGATTGTTCACCATGATAATAAGAGGAGGAGAAAATGATGAAACTAGGCGTATTTACTGTTCTTTTTTCAGATAAAAACTTCGAAGAAATGCTGGATCACGTTAAAGCAAGTGGGTTAGATGCAGTGGAAATCGGAACTGGTGGTTATCCAGGAGATGCTCATTGTAAAATTGATCAATTATTAGAGGATTCAGTGAAACGCGAGCAATATTTGCGGGCGGTAAAGAAGAGAGACTTAACGATTAGTGCCTTTAGTTGTCATGGAAACCCGCTAACCCCCGATAAGCAATTTGCGGAAGAAAGTGATCAAATTCTTCGTAAAACAATTGAACTTGCTGGGCTTACCGACGTACCAGTCGTTAACTGTTTTTCAGGAACTCCTGGTGACCAGGAAAACGCTAAAGCACCAAACTGGCCTGTCGCTCCATGGCCAACGGAATATGCAGATGTTTTAGAATGGCAATGGGAAGAAAAACTCGTACCATATTGGAAAGAAATCGGAGAGCTTGCTGAAAAGCATAACGTCAAAATCGGAATCGAATTACATGCAGGCTTTTTAGTACATACACCATACACGATGCTTAAACTACGTGAAAAAACAAGCCCAGCAATTGGAGCAAACCTTGATCCTAGTCATTTATGGTGGCAAGGGATAGACCCAGTTGCAGCTATTAAAATTTTAGGTAAAGAAAATGCGTTACACCATTTCCATGCCAAAGACACCTACATTGATCAAGATAATGTCAATATGTATGGTCTAACGGATATGCAACCATATGGTAACATTCAAACAAGAGCATGGAATTTCCGGTCAGTCGGATGTGGTCACGGTTTAGAAGAATGGTCTAACATGATTAGTGCACTACGTACGTTTGGTTATGATTACGTTGTAAGTATTGAGCATGAAGATCCTATCATGTCAATTGACGAAGGATTTGCTCGTGCTGTTGATAATTTGAAAGCAGTAAATATTAAAGAAAGCCCAGCAGAGATGTGGTGGGCGTAAGGAAAGGAAGTCACTGATGACAAAATTAAAAGTTGCTCTAATTGGTGCAGGAGGTATTGCAACAGATGTACATATCCCTGCTTATCGAAAAGTTCCAGAACAAGTAGAAATTGTAGCGGTGGCAGATGTAGCCTATGATAAAGCAAAAACGGTGGCAAGCGAGTACGGTATTCCAGCAGCATTTGATAGTTATGAAACAATGTTAGCAGAAACAGAGATCGATGCTGTAAGCGTTTGTGTACCAAATAAATTTCATAAGAATGCAGCTATTGCCGGATTAGAAGCAGGTTGCCATGTATTATGCGAAAAACCACCAGCAATGAGCCAGCAAGAAGCAAAAGAAATGGAAGATGCGGCAACTAAATCAGGTAAGTTGCTAATGTATGGTTTCCATTACCGTTTCCAATCTGAGACACAAGCGGCTAAAAGGTTCATTGATGCCGGCGAATTAGGTGAAATTTATTCTGGTCGAGTGCAAGCGATTAGACGACGTGGCATTCCTGGCTGGGGTGTATTTACCAACAAAGAACTACAAGGTGGAGGTCCATTAATCGATATTGGTGTCCATATGTTAGATACGGCATTATATTTAATGGGTTACCCAGAGCCTGTCGTAGTACTTGGTCAGACACATCAACAACTCGGAACGAAAAAAGGTGTAGGTTTATTAGGTGAATGGGATTATCAAAACTTTACTGTCGAGGATATGGCGGTAGGGATGATAACTTTCAAAAATGGTGCATCACTAGTATTAGAATCAGCATTTGCTGCAAATGTGGAAAAGCGTGATACGATGCAGGTTTCATTAATGGGGAATAAAGGTGGAGCCGATATTTTTCCATTAAAAATGTATCAGGAAAAGCACGACACATTAATTGATATTACACCAGCCTATTTACCGGAAATCAATGCTCATCAAACAGAAATTCATGCCTTTGTAGTAGACTGTATCGAAGGAAATGTAACAGACCGTTTTGCCAAGCAAGGAACCAACATTCAAAAAATTATAGATGGACTTTACCAATCGGCTGAATCGGGTAAAGCAATATACTTATAAACATTTAATTAGAGAAGGAGCGTTATACATGGGAAAAATTGCGATTCAATTATATTCAGTACGTGACCATACCTCGAAGGATTTTTTAGGGACTTTACGTAAATTGGGTGAAATGGGTTATGAGGCAGTGCAATTTGCCGGATTTTTTGATACACCTGCAGAAGAATTAAAACAAGTAATGGATGAGGCTGGACTAGTTGCTGCTGGAAGTCATATGCCGTTTGACAGTTTAACAGGAGATCAATTGGAAGAATCATTAACCTATAATAAAACAATTGGTAATGATTTGATCATTTGTCCAATACTGCCCGAGGAACTAAGAGCGGATGAAGGTGCCTATTATCGTGCGGCAGAAGAATTAAATGAGATCGGCCGAAAATGTGCAGAAGCTGGATTTTCCTTTGCATATCATAATCATAACATGGAGTTTTTTGATCTAGGTAATGGAAAAAGAGGATTTGATATTTTATTCGAAGAAACCGATCGTGAGTATGTCAAAATGGAATTGGATTGTTATTGGGCAACACATGCCGGTGTAGATCCATTACAAACGATAAAAGCATATAATGATCTTGTTGTTTCCTTACACATTAAAGACATGACGGTAGAAAATGGCGAAAAACGCAGTATTGAAATTGGAAAAGGTACATTAGATATTGCAACATTATGGGAAACAGGAGAATCTGTTGGTGTCAATTGGTATGTAATTGAACAAGAACAATTCGACGGAGATCCACTAGAGAGTGCTAAAGAGAATGTTGTTAATTTGAAAAAAGTTATAAATAAATAAGCATTAAATTCCTCATTTTTTGGAACGTTATCCTTAAAATGAGGAATTTTTATGGTCTAAAGATAGATGAGAAATGTTGTGTAATATAATTAGTCTGTCTTTGAGATAAGTGAAGATATCTGGGCAACAGCATCCTTTATCACAGTGCTAATCGTCCGTAATACCCTACTTCAAGGTTCAAGTAAAACTAAGAAGCTATGTGGGGGATAAACGGACGCTAACACCCTGATAAGTTTCACTAACCCACAGTTTGGGGCAAAAACCCCACTGAGGGAAGTCTCACTTTATCTCGTGAATTCAGAAAAAAGCATGATACATATATGAAATGATACTTAATAGTACAAAAATGATTATTTTGATCATTTTGGGGTAGAAGTAACTATATATAATGACGCTAATGGAGGGGTTAAGCAATGTTAAAGAATCTATTTAAGAAGAAAGAAGCGAATTCAGATTTAATGGCACCATTGACGGGAAAAGTAATTCCATTAGAACAAGTACCTGACCAAGTCTTTTCCCAAAAAATGATGGGGGATGGTGTAGCGATTGAGCCTACAGGTAAACAAGTTGTATCACCTGTTGATGGCGAAGTGGTGGATGTATTTAAGACAAAACATGCGATTAGCCTGAAAACGGATGGTGGGGCTGAAATTTTAGTACACATGGGTCTTGAAACAGTTGAATTGGATGGAAAAGGTTTCGATATGCAAGTAGAGAATGGTCAAAAGGTTAAAAAAGGAGATCCATTAGCTACATTTGATATTGATACGGTTGCAGCAGAAGGATACAAAACAGTGACTCCCATTATCTTATTAAATGGTGAAGATTTTGCGGTGAGTAATGTCGCGAGTGAACAAGATGTGGCAGCAGGTGAGGGCGTTCTATTTCATGTTGAGAAAAAGTAACAAGGACAAATGATATAAATATACGATAAAACGTATGAGATTTCACATGGAGAATCTCATACGTTTTTTCAAAGGAGTGTAATATAAACTGTGTAAGTTAGAGTTTCAATTTAATTCTTTTTACGATTGACATGTATCATAATCTTCGTCACATATTGTTCCTCATTGGTTTTTACAACAGTGTCATAAATATATTCTTCTAAAACATAATCTCCTAACTCTAAATTTAATCGATTCATCTCTGACAAAAGTCGTTTATATGTATGGTGGATCTTCTTATCCTCTCCTATATGGTATCCGGTTAAAAAGTCACCTTGTATCGTCTTATAGTATGGGTTATCCTTCCGAGAATGAAGTTGTTTTATATATAAATAACTATAATTAGTAAACTCACCCTTTAGCACTTGTTTTCGTTTAGTTAAGCCTCCTATAGGGTATCCGGTATCGATATGTAATTTGTACAATTCATCAACAAAGTCTGAGAATACTTCAAAAAATTCTTCATCCGAAACATTTTCTATATTTTTACTTAAATAATATGTTTGTTCCGGTAATTGTTCGACACTAACTTGATCAAAATCTATACTTGATGCTTTATTCATTAATTCAATCTGTGCATCGATCATATTCTCTTTCATTTCAATCTCCATCCGTTGTTTCGCTACTTTTTCTTTCTGTTGATACATGATCGATACGAATTTTTCAGGTGATTTATGTTTAACATATTGACGAATATCATGTAATGACATGCCCAGATCTTTTAACAATGCAATGAGAGTAAATAACTCTAATTGGTGGATTGAATAATAGCGGTAGCCTTTTTCATTTTTTAATACAGGTGATAAAAGTCCAATTTGATCATAATAAAAAAGTGTTTGCTTATTTACTCTGCAAAGTTTGGCAAATTCACCAGTTGTGAAATATTTAATATTTTTGTCAGTCATTTTTCAACACTCCAGTCTTGACTATATAGTTACTATATACCATAAGATGATCTAGTAGACAACATTAGAAATGGAGAAATGACAATGAAACAATCTATCTTTCGAAATCGAACATATATGTTATTGTTAGTTGCAGGTATTTTTGCGATCGTTGGCTTTAGTATGTTTTTGACAACGACTTCTTGGTATATCATCAATGTATTAAGTTCACCTGGAGTCTTGGGAATTGCTTTAATTACGGCAACAGTGCCACGTTTAATATTGATCACTTTTGGTGGAGTGTTGGCCGATAAGTATAAAAAAACTACGATTATGTTTGGTACTAACTTGCTTCAGGCATTGGTTCTGTTTTGTATTTATTGGCTTGTGGCAAGTGACTCCATGACATTAGTTTTATTATTTGTTACGGTAGGCGTATTTGGTATGCTGGATGCATTTTTTGGACCGGCCAGTTCCTCTTTGATACCGAAAATAGTGGAAAAATCGCAATTACAGCAAGCAAATGCTTATTTCCAAGGTATTGATCAAATATCATTTATTATCGGTCCGATCCTTGCGGGAGTAATCATGGAAACTAGCACTATAGCTACTAGTTACTTTGTGGCAACCCTATTGGTTCTGTTATCTGCTCTCGTAGTTTTTCCACCTTTTATTAAAGAAGGACCAGTTGAGCACAGAGGTGATCAAAGCACATTAGAAGATTTTCGTGAAGGTATTGCATATATGAAATCTTCTACATTCTTATTAACAGGGATTATTGTGTTGATTACTTTAAATTTCTTTGTATTTGGCGGACTGCAAATTGCAATGCCATTGTTAGTTGATCTTCTTGGTGGGACACCGATTAATTTAAGTTTTATGGAGGTTAGCTTAGGAGTCGGTATGGTACTTGGGACGCTAATTATGAGTTTTGTTAAAGTGAAACGTAAAGGATTTACATCTCTAATGGGGCTTACCGCTTCCTTGATATCTTTGATTATCTTTAGCTTTGCTACTAATTTAACGATCCTGACTGCTATATTGTTCTTTATTGGGTTTTCGATTGCATTTGTGTTTGTTCCTTTTTTCACAGCAGCTCAAGAAACTACCGAGAATCGAATCATGGGAAGAGTGATGAGCATTATCTTCTTGGCGATGAATGGATTTGATCCAATTGCATATGGTGTTGTAAGTGCGTTAGCTTCAGCAGGAATGGATATTCAGTTAATTTTGCTTGTCGCTGGAGTGCTTGGTATGGTTATCGCTGTTTGTGTATGGTTTAAGGGGAAAGCATTTGTTAGAGCTTATTAACAATAATTGCAATATTATATTTAACGTGAAGTTCAAGAAAATGGTAATTTGAAGGAAAGAGTTAAACAAGGCGATCATCAGTGGTCGTCTTGTTTAATATAAGAAATAAATAAAATATTTTGGAATATTATGTTAATATTAAAGTAAATTATTGATGAATAAGGATTAGTCTAAAGAAACTTAGACTTTATAATGAAAACTGGATTTGTAGCTTTTAACGAATATAATTCCGAATGAAAGCGCGTTAAAAGTAGAAGGACAATCAGGGAGGAAGTATTTTATGTTTTATCGAAGAAAGTTTTATATTGTAAAGAAAGAATTTGTAGAAATTTTTAATGCTCATTTTAATAACACGAATTTACCCAACCAATTAAAACATGGTGCAAGATTAGTAGGTCGTTGGATGAAAGAAAATAATGATGATACGGTAGAAATATTTGCTATATGGGAGTATAACACTTATGAAGAATACTTAGATATTGAGTCCAAAGTAAGAAGTGATAAAGCGCATGTTAAACGAGTTCAAGACTGGTATCTAAAAAATGGTGGCAGAGAACGTGTATTTAATGATTACATATTAGAAGTAAAGAACGAACCGATAGAATCAACCGTGAAAGAGAATAACTAATTTTTCTCTCATCTAACGGAGCAAAAAATAAGAGTAGAAAACTGGAGGTACACGTATTTCCTAATAACGGAAGTAGGATAAGAAGTTATCGATAAAGAGGGATGTATATGGCTGAATATATTAAGGAAATAAGAGAACTTATCGGCAGCAGACCTTTAATTTTGGTTGGTGCAACTATTATAGTTAAGAATGATAGAAACGAAATTTTATTCCAACACCGATCTGATACTACAGAATGGGGATTACCAGGAGGTGCAATGGAAATTGAGTTACAAAATTGGCAAAATAAAAGCATTATTGATTCACTTTAGCCACAATCAATAATGCTCAAATTAAGAATACTACTTACTTTATTTTTTATTGGCCTTAATCAAGCCATCAATTCCCTCCCAAATTAATCCTATAACTAGGAGGACCAGAATCCATAATGTAGATTGATTCCAAATCATGCTTACAGTTCTATATGCATCACTGTTTTCAGTAATTAGTCCAGCTTGTGTAAGCTCATGTAGAAAATTCGGGTTCCAAAATGCATTTCCATTTATCATTATAAATACCGCTATAATGGAAATGAAATTGATTATCGCTGTATAAGTGACTAGCTGGTAAGTCCATTTTCCATATACGAATTTTAGAGATTCTTTTATTATTCCAAAGCCCATAATAAGGAAAATGAAAAGTAAGGACGAACTATACGTTTCTCTATTTAAAAAAGGAACTACGCCAGCGAATTCATCATGGAAAATCCAGACGCCTAAATAATCATTAGAAAAAGCAAAGATGATTATTAATAATGTATAAAATGCAATACCGGTTATTGGTTCATAATACTTGATTTGCCTTTTTTTATCTGGAGTGGGGGCTAAATCTGATGGTTTCCATTCTATTCCTATTTCTAAATCTTTTGATTTGATTTCACCAAAATAGTCCGCAATAGCAAATCCGAATGTTGTCCAACCAAAAGCTGCAGGAAGTGCGCTAACAAGTGCAACAATAAATCCAACGAAATGATCAAGAATAGAAACTGGATTTAAAATACTTTGAATAATGAAGCTAAGAGATATGACAGAAAAGGTTGAAATTAAAGCGATTTTTAAAACTAATAGATAGGAATCAAAAAAGTCTGGACCAATTAGATATTTTTTAGCTCCTCTATACTTTTCTGCTAAAAGCCTTGGGTTTCCCAGTTCCATTAATACCTCTTCCACATCGGTATCTCTAATGTCCTTGCCTTGAACTCGTTCATCTAACATATCCTCAATTAAACTGTGGAGTTCCTCTGCAATATCCTCCCTCTGTGGTTGTGGTAACTTCTGTGTTACTGCATAAATATAACGGTCAATCATCTCCATCTTTTTCTCCTCCTTGAACGTCAATAACGTTACTCATGTTTTGTACAATTTGTTGCCATTCAACGATCAGCAGTTCATATACTTCTTTTCCTGTATCACTTAATAAGTAATATTTACGTGGTCTTGCTTCATTTGTGTCCCATTTACTATCAAGTAATCCTTGTTTTTCTAGTCTTCTTAATAGTGGATACAGTGTGCCTGGTTCTACATGAATACCTTTTTCTCCCAGACTTGTAACAAGTGAATAACCATATTGAGGTTCTGATAGTTGACTTAACACCCCAATCGTAATCGTCCCACGTCGCAATTCTTGCATTAATTTATCCATATATTCTTTAGCGTCACTCATGTTATCAACTCCTCAATTTATTATAGTGTATGTCACACACTATTGTAAAGTGCATATTATTATTTATCTCTAAATATTTGGATATACTTATAACATTTTAGTGTTTGACAGTATTAAGTTAACTGGGGCAAATAATTAAACGAGTTGATCACCAATGGTCGTATTTTTTAGATGAAAAAATATAATATAAACTTTGGAATATTATGTTAGTATGGAAGTATCAAGATATTGGATGAACGTGACAGAGGAGTTGGATCGACAACTAAATGCAATTAATGTATGTAGAAACCAGAAGGAAACTGTGAAAGGTTGGAATCTAAAAAAGAAAGGAATAAATATATGGACAAAGAGCTTTTGAAAAATGGTTTATCTATAATCGCCTTATGTAAAAGAGAAACAGGGGATATATGGCACGCCCATATTGGAGTAGCATCTATTGCAGCGTACTATTTTATTAAAGAGAATAATTTGTCTAGTGAGACTATGAAGAAGATTCATTCGGAAGCAAAAGTAATGACCGGAAAAAATAAACTACCTAGCATTTCAACTAATCAGGAGACAGTCAGTATGGATATTGCAGAACAAAAGATAATGAAGAGCCTTGATCGATCTATTGATAGTCTTCACTGGGTTGGTCACAATGTCATTTATGCTGCCCAAAGTATACTCGCTATTCGTGAGCTTGAAGGTTGGGGGAATGCTGAAGAGATTGAAGGCATATGTGACTTAATTTTTGCCTTTGAAAAAACAATTCCAGGTAGATCTTGGCTTGGATGTTCGGCTAGAGACGTAAGAGATTTTGTAATAGTAGACAATGAGGAATTTCCATCCATTTTAAATCCCACCCAGTTGTCTGAATTCATTTTAAATGAAGTAGCTTCATTCTCTACGATTTATAGGGCGGAAGCGCACCACGATCTAATTGGCCACTTACTTACTTTTTCACATAGCCTTAATGTACTACATGATCTAGGTTATTCAGAATATTTCCACAGAGGACTACATGCGATATTTCAACTAGTAAAAGCGTTAAGACTTAGCCAAAACTTAACTAATGATGAACTTCCTAAGTTAAGATCGCCAGTTGACCGTTTGCCATTAGTAAAAGCAGAACGTTCCATGTGGCAGCCGATAGAAGAAGCGTATTGGAAGGCGGACTTTACTGTTGATGAATGGGATTATGGTCATGTATTTAAATTTCCTTATAGCTTTTACAATCATTATCACCGAACACCAGAGACTTCACCGAAAGCACTTGAGAATTTTCGATATATTGTCTGGGTTCCAGAGTAATTACAAACTCGTAATATAGTAAAGCCAAAAATTGTAAGAAGGTGCGCAAATGAAAAAAGAAAAACTAATTAAAAAATATGATAAACAGGTAAAAATCTATGAAAATAAGCGTACTAATCAAAAGCTTGCTGGATGGAGAAATAAAATAATAAAAAACGCATATGGAAAAGTCTTGGAGGTCGGAGTTGGAGCGGGAGCAAACTTTCCTTACTATGATAGGGATAATGTTGAGATAACAGGAGTGGATTTTAGTTCAGAGATGATCCAGAGCGCCAAAAGAGCAGCATCACATTTTCAAGTGAATGCAGAATTTATTCAAGAAGATATTGATGAGCTGGTTCTAGAAGACAACTCTTTTGATTGCATCGTATCAACCCTTTCACTTTGTAGTTATCCCGATCCCATTGTTACATTGAATAAATTTAATAAATGGTGCCGTAAAGATGGGATCATATTGTTAATGGAACATGGACTGAGCTCAAATATATTTCTTTCCTTTGGCCAAAAAATGATTGATCCACTACATACCAAAATATCTGGATGTCATTGTAACAGAAATATAAATATGTTAATCGAAAATTCTAATCTTCAAGTCGATCATATCGAGCGTTACTGGTCAGATATCATCTATTTAATATGGGCGAAACCAATTCGATTATAATTAAACTACTTGTTCTACAGGAACAGAAAGACCTATATAAAGGTTGGATTTGGAAAAGTGAACTTTAAAAAGACTTCATTCTTTTTTTCTATTGAGAAGGTTGTTTAGGTTTATAGAAAGTCATAGGAGGGGGATTTAAATGTCAAACCATAAAAATGAAGAAATACTATCAGGAGGAAACGTCTCTAACGTTTATCGTTCGGGAAATACTATACGAAGAGAATTAAAGAAAGATAGTCCAAAAATTCATAAGTTATTAAAGCATTTGGAAACTAAAGGTTTCAGTTATGCACCAAGGTTTTTAGGGATTGATGAAAAGGGGAGAGAGATATTATCATTCATTGAAGGAGAAGCCGGTAATTATCCTTTAAAAGAGTACATGTGGTCTGATGCAGTCTTGATAGAAATAGCCAAAATACTCCGTCTTTATCATGATTCTGTGAGTGATTTTTCATATGATAGCTGGCAATCAATCGATAACACTCCTCAACCATTTGAAGTACTATGTCATAATGATTTTGCAATATACAACATTATATTTAATCATAAAAGACCAATAGGTATTATTGATTTTGATGTTGCTGGACCTGGTCCAAGGCTTTGGGACATAGCTTACACTCTTTATACTTGCGTCCCGCTAAGTAGATTTTATCTTTCAGAAAAAGGCGAAAAAGTTTATTATAATTCATTGCAGCATGCTAAGCGTATAAAAGAAAGAGTTAGAATTTTCTTTGAAGCTTATGGGGAGAGAATGGAAGAAGAGTATTTGGAAATGGTACTACTACGTTTAGAAGGGTTATGTAAAACTATTACAAGAAAAGCCAGTGAAGGTGACACTGCGTTTCAAAATATGATAGATGAAGGACATCTTTCCCATTATCAATACGATATTAAATTTATTCGTGATCATGGGCAAGAATGGATGTAAGATTAGTTTTTGTGAGGTATGGGGATATTTAAAAACGAATCTTTTTCGCTCTGGTCAGAAAAGGCATAAAGAATATTCTAATTCCATATGCCTTTTGAAAGTTATAATATTTTGAATAAAAACCTTAGAGCAGCTATTCTATTGTTGATCTCGTGCTTCATCTTTAATTTCTGCTCTCATACCTGAAATCGCTTCTTCTCTACGACGATTTTTTTCTAAAATTTTTTCTTTTTCTTCTGATGAAGCAAACTGCATTGTCTCATGTGCTTCTTCAATATTTTCTATTGTATCTTGTACCTTGTGTTGTAATTTTTCAACATTATCTGAGCGATCATCTGGATTTGGCTGGTTCTGTTGCTTTGCCACTCTTATTCCTCCTTTTAAATATCATTAATCATATTATGAGTAAGAACGAAAATAATATGTATGCACTATGATTCGATTTTTTTGTCTCTTTTCAGAAGCAACAGAGTCTTTCTTAGTATATCAATTACTGAATAATTGACACAGCTTGGACATATCTTCTTGTATGAGGGAGGTATGTTCATGAAGGTATTAGTCCTCCATTTGAAATTAAAAAGGATGGTTATTTTTCTATTTTTAGTTTATCTTTCGGTTGTGTTATTTGGAAACTTTGTAAGTGATGGTACAACCTTTATCAGAATGAGATCTATAAGAAACGCGTTAATAGGAGTAAAGCATAATATTATCCCTTTTTCTACTATTGGAACCTATCTGTTTAATTATAATAGTTATAATCCAAATATTTGGTTTTATAATACTTTCGGCAATATCTTATTATTTGTCCCCATGGGAATTTTACTTCCTATCTTATCGACAAAGCTAACAAGGTTACTTTTAACAATTGGTATTACATTTCTATTAAGTTTGACTATTGAAATAATACAACTTGTTACTCAATTAGGTGTTTTTGATGTAGATGATATATTGCTAAATACATTAGGTGGATATGTAGGTTTTTTGATTTTTGTTTTGTTTAAAAATAAGAAAAAGGATACTTAATTAAAAAGCTTAGAGATAATCTCTAAGCTTTTTAGTGGTGAAAATAACCGAAGTTTCTATTTACGACAACGCCTTTAAATGAAACAATCTTGATTGATAATCCCCAGGATGCTCCTGTCCCCAATACTCATTAGCGCGGTTAATGTAATTACCTGCCAGGATAATCCCGATATTCATCAGCTCACTGCCATAATACGTCGTTTCGCCATTTACTTCATACAATGTATCTGGCTCTAGACCGGTTAATTTGATGCGGTTATACGCCTCATTCGGTTTTGCCAGTACTTTATAATAACCAACTAATGCTTCCGATTTTTCTTCGTTTACCACCATCCATGTTGTTTCATTATTTTCAAACGGACTGGATAGTCGATAGAATTCCCCATCTCTTATGAAGGATCTTTTTTCTTTAAAGAAAGCAACTTGTTCTTTTACTTTTTGTTTTTCTGCTTCTGTCAGTTTCGTAATATCCAACTCATAACCGAAAGTACCAAAATAGGCTACCGCTGCTCGAGTATCAAGCGACGCAAGACGTCCGACTTGATGATTTGGAATGGCAGAAACGTGACTTCCGATCGCACTTAACGGATAGACCATCGATGTACCATATTGAATCTTTAAACGTTCGACTGCATCGGTATCATCACTTGTCCAAGTTTGTGGGGCGTAATATAACATACCCGGATCAAATCTGGCACCGCCACCGGCACATGATTCAAAAAGGATTTCAGGATATTTCTTGATCAGACGTTCATATAAGTTATACACACCTAAAATATAACGATGGTACACTTCACCTTGTTGATCTGCAGGTAGACTTTGTGAAAAGGCTTCGGTTATATGCCGGTTCATATCCCACTTAATATAGGAGATTTTTGATTTTGAAATAATTTTATCCATTAAATCAAAAATATAATCAACTACCTCACCTCGAGTGAAGTCTAGTACAAATTGGTTTCGACCGTGTGAAGCTTTGCGTTCCGGTGTAGAAAGAATCCAGTCAGGATGTTCTTCAAACAGTTTGGTATCTTTACATACCATTTCTGGTTCAAACCAAAGACCAAATTGCATATCTAACGCTTCTACTTTTTCGCTTAAGCCATTGATACCATTTGGCAATTTTTCTTCATATTCAAACCAATCTCCAAGTGAACTTGTGTCATCATCACGTTTGCCAAACCAGCCATCATCTAGAACAAATAATTCAATTCCTAAGTTTCGGGCTGTTTTGGCAATGTCCAGTACTTTCTCTTCATTAAAATCGAAATAAGTTGCTTCCCAATTATTAATCAGGATAGGACGAACTTTATCGCGCCAAAACCCTCTGACTAAGCGTTCGCGATACAGCTTATGGAAAGTTTGGCTCATACCATTCAGTCCTTGATCAGAATAAACGAGCACACTTTCAGGTGTTTGGAAGCTTTCACCGCCTGCTAATTTCCATTTAAAACGATATGGGCTAATCCCCATGTTAACGCGGCTTACGTTATAGGTGTCTACTTCTACTTGTGCTAAAAAATTCCCACTGTATACAAGACTGAAACCGTACACTTCTCCTTGATGTTCATCTGCGTTCGAACGTTTCAAAGCAAAAAAAGGATTAAAAACATGGCTACTTGCACCACGGTTTGAATAAATCGATTGAATGCCTTTCGATAATCGTTTCGTTTCCACATGTCCTTCTCTTGCCCAGGCTCCTTGTAAATGAACCATATCGAATTGGTCATCAGCTAAATCCACATTCATACTCATTGCCTGATCAAGATAATAAGTTTCTTTACCTTCATTTATAAATTTCGCATTTCGCGTTATTACATTACGGTTTTGGTAAATAGTATAAGAAAGAATTAATCGACATTGTAATACGTCATCTATTAACTCAATTTCGAGTGTATCTGCTTCCTCTTCATTTTCAACATAGGTAGCGGGTAAGTTCGTTAATGTCTTTTTTCCTTTTATTATTTGAAAGCTATCGTATGTAAAGTTAGTAATATGACTGCCATCTTCTCTTAAAATAGCATGAGCAGGATAACGAAAGTCTGTTGATCCATAACTAGGATACTCTTGTTTAATATGCTCCATGGAAGAAGTATGGTCCCCTTCAAACATATTTGTTGATGGACGGATTTCTCGTTCGATTAAATGGGTGAATGATTCCCTGTGGTGAATTCGCTTACCATAGTATAAATGTTCAAGCTGGTGGCTTTTTTCTAAGACACGGAAAATGTAACTTACATTATCGTTGTACAGATGAAATTCTAACTGCTCCTGGTTCACTTGAATAGGCATGATTATTCCTCCTTTTTGTTAAGTAAAAGTTAACGTTTACTTGCTTAAATATATTAAAAATATAGGGTGTTGTCAAAGTATATAAGTAGATTAAGATAAATACCTAGACAATCAGAAGAAAAAAGATTTAATATATTACTTAATGGATTAAGTTATGATCCGATATAAATATACAGGAGGGATTATGTGTCAAATCTAAATGGTATTTCCTTAGACTTCGAGAAACGATTTGAAGAGCAACAAGATATAAAAGGTAGACTGTTTCGAACGTTACATGTCATGTATCGAGGTCATTATTTGAAATTATTTGTCTCGTTTATCTTCTTTTTACTAAAGCATTCACCTGTTTGGATTCTACCTATTGTAACGGCGAATCTAATCAATTTCGCATCTGACCCAAGTACATATGACGTGCGTTATTTATGGATGAACATCATAGTATTAACAATTGTCATCATTCAAAATTTGCCGAGTCAAATATTGCATATTAGTTTTATGAGTAAGGCGATTCGACATGTAGAGGCAGGTTTGAGAAGTACGTTAATCCGAAAATTACAACATCTCTCCATTTCATTCCATAGTGAACTAAGGTCAGGGAAGTTACAGGCGAAAGTGTTGCGAGACGTTGAGATGATCGAGATCATGTCCAAGCAGACAATGATGGGCGTCTTGCCAGCATTTATGAATGTTATTGTGGCGATAGCTGTAACGGCAAATAGAAGTTGGACAGTAACATCCTTCTTTTTGGTTGCGATTCCGATTTCAATTTTGATAGTTTATTTTTTCCGTGGGAAGTTAACGAAACGAAATCGAGAATTTCGGGAGCAAGTAGAAGAAATGTCTGGTCAAGTCGCAGAAACAGTAGAGATGATCCCGGTAACAAGAGCACATGGATTAGAAAAAGTAGAGATTAATAAAGTAGATTCCTTATTACATCATGTCCGTGGGAAAGGTTACCGCTTAGATATTACCGAGGCATTTTTTGGAGCAAGTAACTGGGTAGCATTTCAACTGTTTCAAGTCTTATGTTTACTTTTTACCGTGTATCTTGCTTATCAAGGTCAAATACCGATCGGGGATGTGGTGTTATATCAGACCTATTTTACGCAAATTTTAATGTCTATTTCTGGTGTGATTAACATTTATCCTCAGTTAGCAAAAGGCTTTGAGTCGGTTCATTCGATCTCAGAAATCCTTTTCGCGAAGGAAACACAAGAATACCAGGGGAGAACGAACCTGAAAAAATTAGACGGTAAGGTAGATTTTGATCATGTTTATTTTAAGTATCGTGATTCAGATAAACATGTATTAACAGACTTTCAGCTAGATGTGCAACCTGGTGAAACCATTGCTTTTGTTGGTGAATCTGGAGCGGGAAAATCTACTATTTTGAATCTAGTAACTGGGTTTTACCGGCCTAGTAATGGAAGAATTTTGATAGATGAAGTAGAGATGGATGATTGGAGTATGAGAAGTTTCCGTAAGAAGATAGCGGTAGTGCCGCAGAATACGATTCTCTTCTCGGGATCGATTCGTGATAATATCACGTATGGCTTAGCTGAGGTTACCGAAGAAGAGGTGCAGCAAGCGGTTCAAATGGCTAATTTACAAGATATCATCGATGAATTACCAGATGGTCTGGAAACAAAAATCGGGGAGCATGGGGATCGTATGTCGGGTGGTCAAAGACAACGGATTGCCATTGCAAGAGCATTCATTCGAAAACCGCAAATGGTTATATTGGATGAAGCTACTTCAGCGTTAGATAATGTCTCAGAAAAATTGATTCAAGATGCCATGCAAGAATTAATTAAAGGAAAAACAACCTTTATCGTGGCACATCGCTTATCGACAATACGAGATGCAGACCGTATAGTCGTGATGAAAAATGGTCAATGCGTAGAAATGGGAACGTATGACGAGTTAGTAGAGAAAAAAGGGGAGTTTTATCAAATCAAAATGGCATCAGAAGCAGTGCAGATCTCCTAAAAATGAAGCAGCAACACCTTCTATATAGGTGTCGCATCTGTTGCCTGGTAAGAGGAAGGGAATTCATATGAAAAAAAGATGGAAAAAAATATCTCTGCCAAGAATGAATATTAAAAAACGGCGTTGGAATCGTAATTTTCTAGCAGATCGTCAAATCGGTCAAAAATATGGCTTACTGTTTGCTGGTGTTTTAGTGTTGTTTGTACTCTCCTCATTGATTACGATTTTATCCATGAATGGGGTATTAAAAGAATCACAAGCAGTGGATGAAAAAAGTGATGCATCGATAGAAATTGTGGAAGTGGCTTCAACCTTTAAACAAAAATCGATTATTATTTCGGATCTATTAACGGAGCAACATCCAACAACGACAGTAGAAGACTATCAGGAGGAAGGCGATGCATTTCTAACATCTGTGGAAATGATTGAAGAAGAATTAGAAACAGAAGAACAACGTAAAATGTATGACAAAGTACTAGATTATAATGAACAAATGGATCAATTATTTTTTGATGAAATCATTCCTCGAACAGCAGAATATCGTGATAATGGGGAAAGGGTAGACATTTTTGTTCAAACTGATTTACATAACAAAGCAACAACATTACGAAATTATACGATTCAAGAATTGATGCAATTAAAGGAACTTGTGTTAGCGGAGCGAAGTGATTTACAAGAAAATATGCAAAAACAATCAAACACGACCATGGTTGTTGTTATCGCGATCGTTGGATTAGTTTTAGTTAGTTCTATTCTTGTTTTGGTAGTAGTAAATAGAAGAATGTCCAAAAGGTTTGCGAATTTAGCAACGTTTGCGAAACAATTGGGAAATGGTGACTTAACCGCTGAACGAATCGAAGCGGAAGGTAAAGATGAAATTGCCGTTATTCAAAACTCTATGAATCAAATGGCTAATGATCTGCAACGTTCGATAGTCCGATTATTGGAGACGACGGAAACAGTAACTAATATGTCGAAAACCTTAAGAGAAAATGCAGAAGAAACAACCGATGTGAATACTCAAATAACTTCTACTATGGTAGATATAGCTAATGGCAGTGAAGCACAAGTGCACACGGTTCAAAAATCGACAGAGATAATGGAAGAGATGAAAAACTCTTGGACGGAAGTAACTGCAACGATGAAAGAAGCCATTCGCTTAAGTAATGAAACGAAACAGGAGATTGAAAATGGCACGAACGATGTAACAGATACGGTAGACCAGATGAATGTGGTTCAAATGCAGGTGGATAGAATAGCAACAATTATCCACTCATTAAGTGATCATTCTTCTAAGATTAGTAGTATTGTAGATATGATTCATTCGATCTCGTCGCAAACAAATCTATTAGCATTAAATGCAACGATTGAGGCTGCAAGAGCTGGTGAACATGGAAAAGGATTTGCAGTTGTCGCTGATGAAGTTCGAAAGTTGGCTGAACAGACAGCAAATGCAACGGAGAATATCCAATCATTAATTACTACTTCTATAAAAGATACCGAGCAAGCAGTTGAAGTGATGGAAATGAGTACAGATTCGGTAAGTCAAGGTGTAGATAAGGTAAAAAGGGTCGGCACTGTATTTGATCTTTTATCAGGATCGATCCAAACGTTAAATAACCATAATCAGCAGGCTAGCAAAACGATTGACATTACGAACGGTAAAATAGATCAAGTAAGTGAGGCAACTACTAATATTCAGGACATCTCTGAAAAGTCAGCAGAAAGTATCGAACAAATTGCGGCAGGTTCAGAACAACAAAATGCAGCGATGCAACAATTACTCGCTTCATCACAAGAATTAGCATCTATGGCACACGAATTAGAAGTAACATTTGCAAGATTTAAAGTGTAAGTGAAAGCCGGTGAAAGAGCCTTGTTTTTTCGCCGGTTTTTTGAATGAAAAATAAAAGCAGAAGCGTTTTTTAGGAAAAAAATGTAGTATGTTATTAGTTTTTATGCTATATAATGAATATAAAATATTTACTTTATCGATTAGTTTTAGGATTAGGAGGAGGTAATCATTCTTAAACATATTAAGAATTTTGTTAACAATATAAATGTAAGAAATAAGTTATTCATCACATTTGTATGGGTTGTTTTTATTCCTGTTGTGATTGTAGGAGGTTTTTTAACAAATGAATTAAAAAATCAGGCGATTGATGAAGCGGAGGAACAGGCTTCAGTTAATATGGAAAGGGTGAAGGAGCGGTCACTAGAAGTATTAAAAGTACCTCTTTATATCTCGAATAATATCATGCTAGACTATCGCCTTGAGGACATCGTTAACAATAACTATGAAACAACCTATCAAGTAATTGCAGATTATTGGGAATATAACACCTTTGAAGAATATCAGAAGATATACGAGTCGGAGATTTCTAATATTCGCTTTTATATGGATAATCCAACTCTTATCAATAATTGGGAGATTATCCCGCTAGATTCAAATGTAAAAGAGACTAATTGGTATAAGCTTGCGATGAATAACCTAGGTGAGGTTCAATGGTTATATATAAAAGATGAAACAAAAAAGGATACCAAATACCTAAGTTTGGTTCGTAGAATTGATTTCCCCTCCTATCAAACCAATGGAGTACTTGTAATTAACGTAAATTTGAAAACGCTAACAACTATTTTGTCGCAAGAAGCTTCTTTGACGATGCTTGTTGATGATCAACATAATATCATAGCATCGAATAATGCGGAACAGATCGGGCATAAGCTAAAAGATTTTATTCAAGAAGAACATGTGTTAGCTGGTGAAACAGGTATTTTTCATGATCAGGAAGCAGAACAACCTAGAAGGATATTTGTCCAATCCATTCCTTTACAAGAGACGGACAACCCATTGTCAATTATTTCTGTGATTGAAGATGATAAGATTGTAAAAAGTGCACATCAGTTTGGGCAAATGGGGACTGTTTTAGTATCCATAACCGTATGTATTGCTATTCTTCTTATATATATTGTATCTAAATTATTTTCCAATCGATTAATCATGTTAGGTAGCCAAATTGATATAGTTTCGAAAGGGAATTTCAATACACGGATTGTCATAGACGGTACTGATGAAATAGGAAAATTAGCTAAGAACCTTGATCAGATGGTGCAAAATATAAAAACGTTAATTTGCAAAGTGGAACATAGTAATCATCAAAAGGCATTGCTAGAACGGAGGCAAAATGAAATTAAATTCAAAATGATGGCTTCTCAAATTAATCCTCATTTTTTATTTAATTGTCTAGAATCGATTCGAATGGAAGCTCACTATAAAGGTGAAACGGAAATAGCAAATGTTGTAAAGCTGTTAGGGAAATTAATGCGGAATAATATTGAAGTTGGATCGGGGAGCATAGAATTAGAAAGGGAATTAGAAGTTATCCAATGGTATTTAGATATCCAAAAATTTCGCTATGAAGAGAGATTGAATTATTCATTTGATATTGATCCTGCCACCAAACAAACTTTAATACCACCATTAATTATCCAGCCTTTAGTGGAAAACAGTGTTATTCATGGGTTAGAACAACACAGAATGGGGGGAAAAGTGAAAATATCTTCAAAAGTGGAAGGAAATCAACTGATAATAAGAGTAAGCGATAATGGAATAGGTATGAGTGAGGAGAAAATTACTAACATTTATCAAACATTAGATGAAAAGGAAGAGCAACATGGTGTCCGAATAGGCCTTAGAAATGTCCATCAAAGATTAAAATTATTATATGGAGAAAGTAGTGGGTTAATCATTACAAGTAAACAAGGAGTTGGAACAAGTGTATCTTTTTCGATCATATTAGGGGGTGATAAAATTGTGGAAGGTAATCATAGTTGATGATGAAAGACGTACACGACAAGGAATTGTAACTCTGGTAGATTGGAGAAAATTAGGATTTGAAGTAGTAGATACAGCATCAGATGGATATATAGCCGTCGAAAAGTATAAGCAACACTCGCCAGACCTGATCATTATAGACATCAAAATGCCGAGAATGTCTGGCATGGAAACGATAAAAAACATTCGGGAACAGGATAAGGCAGTAAAATTCCTCATACTTAGCGGGTATACAGAATTTCAGTATGCGAAACAGGCGATACAATATAATGTAGAAGGTTATTTATTAAAGCCTTTGGAAGAAGAAGAGCTCATCAGTTATTTAAAAAAGATAAACACAGCATTCGCAGAGGAAACAAAGTATAAAGAAAACAAGAAGCATGATCAGTCGCGAAGTTATATAGATTTGATTATCCAACAAAAAATAACGAGAGAAGTCAGTTATTTCTTCTCCGAGAAAATGAAATGGAATTACTATGCTATTCTTTTAATCAGATTCTTTGATAAAAAGCAACTAGATTTAGTCGATATAGTTGAATCTATCAAACAATATGTAACGAAAGAAGAGGGGAAGGTATTTATAAAAAACGGCTATGTAGGGGTATTGGTAAAGGAAAATGACGTTGGCAGTAATTCGGAAAAAGTATATTATCCCGTTTATTACTGTTTGAAAGAGCAAAACCTTGCATTTATTGGTGCAGTATCTGATTGTGTTGAACAACTTGAAAGTATAGCAAATTGTTATCAGCAGGCAGTATCGTTTTTACAGGAAAGCTTTTTCTATGAGGAAGAGTATATGATTACGCCTTATACCCCAATGATTAAAGAGCGAAGCATCGATAAAGCTGCAGACCAGCTATCTGATTATAAAGCAAAGCTATTTTATGCAGTAGAAATAGGTGATGACAATACGTTCAAAAAGCTTATGATGGAAGTTATCGTTCTATTAGCTAAATCTGCCTATACAGAAATGGAAATAAAACAACAAGTTACTACTTTACTAACGTATATTAATAACAAATTATCGGTTCAGCATCCTGAAGTTCAAGATAAAATTACGAACAAGCTTAGTGATGTTGTTAGCATTCAACAGAGTTATTCGGTAAAACAACTGATGTCAATTACATTTGAACATTTAAAAGCGTTATCCTCTGTGATTGATGCAGATAAATCGGATCTAATAGTAAAGCGGATGATTCATCTTATCAACAAAAACTATGATCAGAATATTAAATTAGATACAATGGCTGATCTATTACATTATCACAAAGTATATTTAGGGAAAATATTTAAGGAAACAACAGGAGAGTATTTTAAAACCTATTTAGATAAAGTAAGAATCGAAAATAGTAAACGTTTATTATTGGATGGTTTTAAAGTATATGAAGTAGCAAAAATGGTTGGATATACGACTTCGGATTATTTTCATAGTAAATTCAGAAAGTATGAAGGAATGTCCCCGTCTGATTACCGCAAAAGTAAGAAAAAAATGATGAAAGAATACTCGTAAGCTGTTTGTGATATTTTGAAAAATAATGGTTTCAGGGAAATATACTATTCCGCAAAGAAAGCGCTTCCTATAATAGGGGTGTTTTCTTTGTTTTTTACATGAAATAATTGTTAATTTGTTGGGTTATATAAAGTTATTCATTAAGGTAATATTAGTTTAACAAAGGAGGCGGGCACATGGATGTAGCTGAAAAAAGACAAGAAAAACTAAAAAAGTCTAGTCTATTTTGGAAAACTTTTAAAAGTCAAAAAATGCTCTATGCTATGTCATTACCGTTTGTTGCATGGGTGTTTGTATTTAATTATTTGCCTGTATGGGGATGGACAATGGCATTTCAGAATTATATTCCTGGAAATCCATTTTGGCAACAAGAATGGGTAGGTTTTCATCATTTCATACAATTATTTCAAGATGAGCGATTTTTCTTAGCGCTACGTAATACGC